>CAWFOJ010000277.1:0-7586 GCA_963816585.1 uncultured Holophagaceae bacterium
TGGCGCGCCCACCCGGGAGGATTCATGAGCTATTACCACGAACTGGCCATGGCGCGTTGGAAGGGCCGCAACCCGGGCAAGGATCAGCTCCGGGACTGGGTCTGGAGCGAACTGGAGGCCCGGGGCTGCAACGTCGGACCGGCCCGGAGCCGCATCCCCAACTTCGTGGGCGCCGACGCCGCGGCCAAACGCCTGGCGGACCTGCCTTTCTGGCGCAGCGCAAGGGTGGTGAAGTGCAATCCCGACCCGCCCCAGATCGCAGTGCGCCTGCGGGCCCTGTACGACGGCAAGCTGCTCTACACCCCGGTGCCCGAACTGCTGGAAGGCTTCCCGTTCCTGCGGCTGGACCCGGAAGATCTGAAACGCCGGGACATCTCCTTCGAATTGGCCGCCACGGCCCAGGGCGCCATGGCCTACGGGGTGCCGGTGGGCTTCGAGGACATGGAGCCCATGGACGTGCTGGTGGTGGGGTGTGTGGCCGTAACCCGGTCGGGGGGGCGCACCGGCAAGGGCGGAGGCTTCGCCGACCTGGAGTGCGGCATCTTCCGGGAACTGGACAAGGTGCCTGCCCGCTGCCAGATCGTGACCACCGTGCACGATGTCCAGGTGGTGGCGGATGGACGCATCGAGATGCTGCCCCACGACTGGCCGCTGCACTGGATCACCACCCCGCAGGAAGTGATCGAGACTCATACCCGCTATCCCCTGCCCGCCGGGGTGGACTGGGGATTCGTGCGGGAGGACCAGATCCACGACATCCCCTTCCTGGGGGCCCTGCGGGACCGGCTGCGGGACGGCCTGAACAAATAATCCTCCGTGGCGGCAGGTGGTTGGCGGTAGATTGGGTTTGCAGCCAAGCCCAGATCCATCCCCTACCCGCCCCCCGCCGCCGGCCTTCCTGGCCGTTGCCCGGATGGGCTTTCATTTCATACCCAATCCGGAGGAACTGCCATGATCAGATCGTCCAAGCCCCGACGGAGCAGATTGTTCGCCGCCGGTTCCCTCGCCCTCGGCTTCGCCCTGCTGGGAGGCAACCCCGCCTGGGCCGAGACCAAGGTGGCGCTGGTGATGACCGGCTCCATCAACGACGGCGGCTGGAACCAGCTCGCCCACCAGGGCCTCGAGGCGGTGGGGCGCAAGCCCGGGTTCAAGGTCACCTTCGTGGAGAATGTCTCCCAGGCCCGCATCAGCCAGGTGGTGCGCGGCTATGCGGACGACGGCTACGACCTGATCATCGGCCACGGGTACGAGTTCGGCGGCCCCTTCCTGGAGATCGCCCCGGACTACCAGAAGACCCACTTCTTCGCCTCCACCTTCAAGCCCCAGCCGGTGGTGCCGGGCAACGTGGAGTACGCCGACCTGTGCTACTTCGACCTGGGCTACGCGGCCGGCGCCCTGGCCGCGCTAAGCTCTCCCGGCGGCAAGTCGGTGGGGTTCGTGGGCGGCGGGGACAACCCCACCCAGCAGCGCTGGATGCGCACCTTCATCGCCGGCGCCAAGGCGGCCGTGCCGGGCATCAACGCCGTGGGCGTGGTCACCGGCGACTACGACAACGCCGCCAAGGGCCGGGAAGCCGCCCAGACCATGATCGGCAACGGCGCCGACGTGATCTTCCACGCCGCCAACGTCACCGGGCTGGGCGCCATCAAGGGCGCCACCGCCAAGGGCGTCAAGGTGATCGGCTGCTACACCGACCAGACCGAGCTGGCGCCGGCGCTCATGGTCACCAGCTTCCGCATCAAGCTGGATTCCATGGTGGAGACCATCGCCGCCCAGCAGCAGTCCGGCACCTTCGCCGGGGGCGCCGAATGGAAGCCGGCCATCCACGAGATCTGGGAGCCCATGATCGGGGGCAAGCCCGGCTACAACCCCAAGCTGATCAGCGCGGCCAAGTGGAAGAAGTTCCAGCAGGTGTGGGACAACCTCGGCTCCGGCAAGATCGACCTGGGCGCGGTGAAGTGATGCACCAGGCCTGCCCCGGGCCCCGGGCTGCTCGGGCGCGACCCGCATGACCGTGCCCCCGATGGCCGCCATGGGCGGCATCGTCAAGCGGTTTCCGGGCGGCGTGGTGGCCCTGGACGGCGTGGATTTCCAGGTGCGCGCCGGGGAGATCCACGCCCTCCTGGGCGAGAACGGCGCCGGCAAGACCACCCTCATGCACATCCTCTACGGGATGTGCCCGCCGGACCAGGGCGAGATCCGCCTGGACGGGCGCCCCGCGGGCCATTACGGGGTGCGCGGGGCCCTGGCCCGGGGCATCGGCATGGTGCACCAGGAGTTCACCCTGGTGGAGCCCTTCACGGTCCTGGAGAACCTGGTCCTGGGGCGCCGGCGCCTGCGCCTGGCCCAGGCGCGGGAACACCTGGAACGCCTGTCCGAGACGTTCCGGCTGGGGGTGCGCATCCAGGACCGGATCGAGCACCTGCCGGTGGGCGTGCGCCAGCGGGTGGAGATCCTCAAGCTGCTGTTCCGGGGGGCGCGCCTGCTCATCCTGGACGAGCCCACCTCGGTGCTGACCCCGCCGGAGGTGGGGGGCCTGTTCGCCATCCTGCGCCGGCTGGCGGACCAGGGCCACGGGGTGGTGATCGTCACCCACAAGCTGCACGAGATCCTGGCCCTGGCCGACCGGGTCACGATCCTGCGCCAGGGCCGGGTGACCGCGGCCGGCCTGGAGGTAAGCGGAGCCGACGAGCCGACCCTGGCGCGGCTGATGGTGGGGCGGGAGGTGATGCTCAAGGTGAGCCCGGAGCCCATGGCGCCGGGCCCCGGGGTGCTGGACGTGCGCGGGCTGGAGGTGCGGGACGACCTGGGCCGGCCGGCGGTGCGGGGCGTGGACCTGGCGGTGCGCGCGGGAGAGATCCTGGCCATCGCCGGGGTGGACGGCAACGGCCAGTCCCAGCTGGCGGAAGCGGTGATGGGCCTGCGCCCGGCCCAGGGCGGCAGCGTCCGCCTGGACGGGACGCCGCTGGAGGGCCTGGGGCCGGCCCGGCGCCGGGACCTGGGCATGGGCTACCTGCCCGCGGACCGCCGCGGCATGGGCGGCATCATGGAGTTCTCCATCCTGCGCAACAGCGCCCTGGGCCAGCTGGACACCTTCACCGTGCGCCGGTTCTGGCTGAGCCGGCAGCGCATGCGCGCCCACGCCGAAGCGCTGATGGCGCGCTTCGACGTGCGGGCGCCCTCCCCGGGCCACCCGGCCGGCAAGCTCTCCGGCGGCAACCTGCAAAAGCTCCTGCTGGGGCGGGAACTGATGCGCTCGCCCCGGTTCCTGCTGCTGGAGCAGCCCACCCGGGGATTGGACGTAGGCGCCATCGAAGGCGTATGGGCGGAGATCCTGGCCCAGCGCCGGGCGGGGGCGGCGATCCTGCTCATCTCCGCCGAACTGGAGGAGGCCTTCAACCTGGCCGACCGGATCGCCGTGATGTGCGACGGCCGGATCATGGGCACCCTGGAGCGCGCGTCCGCCGACCTGGACGCCGTGGGCCGGATGCTGGGCGGCGCGGCCGGCCCGGGAGAAAGGAATCCCCTTGCGCAGCCTGTTTGAACGCCGCCTGGCCACCGGGACCCCCCGCACCGCCGTCGCGGTCCGGACCGTGGTGGCGGTGGCCGCCGCCCTGGGGATCGGCGTCCTGCTGTTCCTGCCCTTCGGAGTCAACCCGGTGGACGGCTACCGGGCCCTCTTCGCGGACGCCTTCTTCACCGTGAAGGGCCTGGGGTTCACCCTGGCCAAGACCGCCCCGCTGATCCTGGTGGGCACCGCCACCGTGCTGGCCTGGCGCTCGGGCTTCGCCTACCTGGGTTACGAAGGCTGCCTGCTGATGGGCGCGACGGCCACCACCGCGATCGCCCTCCTGGCCCGCCCAGGGCTGCCCCTGGACGGCTGGGGCCGGCCCGCCCTGTGGCTCCTGTGCGCGCTCGGGGCGTTCCTGGCCGGGGGCCTTTGGGCCGGCCTGGTCGGGTTCCTGCGCACCCGCTTCGGGGGCAATGAAGTGCTGCTTTCGCTCATGACCAACTACCTGGCGGTGCTGCTGCTGCAGTGACCTGGTCTCGGGCCCCCTGCGCGCCCCCGGGGACCTGCCCCAGAGCCCGCGCCTGCCCGAGGCCGCCTGGCTGCCCTACCTGGCCCCGGGCATGCGCGGCCACGGCGGCATCCTGCTGGCCCTGGCCGGCGCCTGGGGCGTCAGCCACCTGCTGCGCCGCCTGCGCCTGGGGTACGAGTTCCTGGCCATGGGGCTGAACCCGCGGGCCGCCCGGTACAGCGGCATCGCGGTGGAGCGGCGGATCCTTCTGGCGGCGTTCATGTGCGGCGGCCTGGCCGCCCTGGGCGGATTCTGCGACCTGCTGGGGGTCCATCACCGGCTGATGGACGGCCTGTCCGAAGGCACCGGCTTCATCGGCATGGTGGTGGCGCTCCTGGGCAAGCTCACTCCCATCGGGGTCACGCTGGCTTCGTTCCTCTACGCCGGCATGACCGTGGGGGCGGACTCCCTGCAGCGGCACAGCGGCGTGCCGTCCTCGGTGGTGGTGATCGTGCAGTGCCTGATCGTCCTGTTCATCCTGGCCGGGGACCTGCTGGACCGCTACCGGGTGGCCTGGCCCTGGCGCCGCCGGCCCGCCTCCGGCTGAAGGGAGCCGCCCATGCCCGCGTTCCTCACCTCGGCGTTCCTGGTCACCCTGCTGGCCAGCGGGCTGCAGCTGGCCATGCCGGTGCTGACGGCGGCGCTGGGGGAGATCTTCAGCGAACGCGCCGGCATCCTGAACATCGGCATCGAAGGGAGCTGCCTGCTGGGGGCGCTGGCGGGTTTCCTGGCCGCCCTGGCCACCGGCAGTCTGTGGCTGGGCCTGGCCGCGGGGGGCCTGTGCGGCCTGCTGGCCAACCTGCTCCTGGCCTGGTTCTACATCACCGTCCAGGCGAGCCAGGTGGTGGCCGGGATCATCTTCAACCTGCTGGCCTACGCCGTGGCCAGCTACACCTACCGGGTCCTCCTGGGCCACAGCGGCGGCACCCTGCAGGTGCCCATGTTCGAGCCGGTCCACCTGCCCCGCCTGTCCGCGCTGCCCTGGCTCGGCCCGTTGCTGTTCCAGCAGACCGTCCCCTTCTACGGGGTGATCCTGCTCACCGTGGCGGCCTACTGGGTGTTGTTCCGCACCGGGTTCGGGCTGTCCCTGCGGGCGGTCGGGGAGAACCCCCGGGCGGCGGACGCCGCCGGGATCCCGGTGCTGCGGGTGCGCTACCTGGCGGTGCTGATCGGGGGCACCGCGGCCGGCCTGGCCGGGGCCTACCTGGTCCTGGGCCGGATCGGCCTGTTCCGGGACACGATCGTCGCCGGGCAGGGCTTCATCGCCCTGGCGGTGGTGATCTTCGGCCGCTGGCACCCGTTCAAGGCGGCCCTGGCGGCGCTGGCGTTCGGCCTGGCCGATGCGCTCCAGCTCTCCCTGCAATTGTTCCACGCCGGCATTCCGGCCGAACTGTTCATCGCCCTGCCCTACCTCATGACCCTGCTGGCCATCTCCGGCATCTTCGGCAAGGCGCGCCAGCCGGCGGCGCTCCTCACGCCGTACCAGCGGGATTGAGGAGCTGGAGATCGAACAGATCCTGGCGGTGCCCCGGCCCAGCCTGCGCGATGGATCTTACTGACCCTTGGTCAGTTACATGGAAATACAAACGAGAAGTTTCTTCCCAAGTTTCTTCCCTCGATCTATCGTAAGGCCGCGATTTAAGTCTTAACGAGGTGAGGTCATGCGGACTGTACCTGCGCAGCGCGCTGGGTTCTTTGTTGCTCATGTTCCTGGCGGGATGCGCCGCTCGACAGGAACCGACGCCCAACGGGGCGCCCGTGGCCAGCACCAATGCGGCGGTGTTCGATCCCACCATGGCGAACGTGCCCTTGCCCAACATCCTCGCCACCGCCACGGCGACCGATCCGCTGGCCGGCCGGGCTGTCAACACGCCCATGAATCCCGTCGAGGCCCTGGCCTACATCAACCTCCACGAGGTGGGCGGCACCAACGCGGTGGCGGGGTTGAACGCGCCGGTCTACCTCCAGTTCACCTACCCGGTCCAGCCCGGGACCGTGACGCCGGCGAACATCAAGGTGTTCCAGCTCACCCCGGACCCGGCGGGCACCGAGAACAATCCGCTGGGTTTCACCGATGTGACCGCCCTGTTCAGCTTCCAGGACCCGGGCCGGGGGGACCGATCTCTGGCTCTTCCCGTCCTTCCCCCTGCTGCCGGCCACCCGCTACCTCTACGTGGTGACCAACCGGGTGCTGGACGCGGCCACCGGCGCCCCCATCATCCCTTCCGTCTACTTCCAGGACCCGCAGTCCCCCACCCTGCCCACCGGGGTGGCGGCGCCGCTGGACCCCATCTGGGCCAACGTCACCAGCGGCTCCGACATCCTCCTTTCGGGCTACGGCAAGGTCATGAATGACCTGGTCGCGGCCTCGGCCACCACCACCATCACCTCCCGCACCGACATCGCCGTCATGGGGCGCTTCATCACCTCCGGGGCCGGGTTCATCGAGCCCACCACCGCCGCTCCCTCCACCCCCATACCGGTCGAGGCGGCCCTGCGCGCCTTCGCCGCCGGCGGCCTGCCCGGCGGCCTTCCGGGGGTCACCTGGGACAATGCCATCTCCATCACCACCACCCTGACCGGGAGCGCCGCCCTGGGCGCCTACTGGAATCAGGTCACCGGAGCTCCCGCCGCCAGCGTCCCGGCCTCCATCGGCGCCGTCGTCCTGGGCAGCATCAACGCCGGCCTCCTGGGCGTGGATCCCGTGGTGGTGTCCCAGAACGCCGGGACCATGAGCCTCGGCGCCATCCCGACGGCCTACAACGACGCCGCCGGCGTGGTGCAGCCGTTCCGGGCCTTGGGGGCCCTGGTCGGCTACTACTACGTGCCCAACACCATCCCCTTTGTCTACGTGGTCCCCGCCACCCCCGCGCCCGCCGGGGGCTATACCCTGGTCCTGTACCAGCACGGCATCACCAGCCAGAAGGAGACGGTCCTGCTCCTGGCCCAGTCCCTCACCGAGACCGGATTCGCGGCCCTGGCCATCGACCTGCCCATGCACGGAGCCCTTGCGCTGCCCAACACGACGCCCGCCCAGTGGGGCGAGGATTTCATGGCGGTGGGAATGCCGCTCGCCACCCGCTCCAATATCGAGCAGGCGGCCTTCAACCTCGACCGACTTGAATTCACCGTGGCTTCCGGCGGGTTCAGCACCAGCCTCGCCACCGCCGGCCTGGCCGCCTACGTCCCCAACGCCCTGGTGCAACCCCATTTCGTGGGCATGAGCCTCGGCTCCATCGTTGGGGCCCACTACCTGGTGGAACACGACCCTGGCCACCAGCGGCGCCCCCTAATACGCAGGCGACCCTCGGCGCGGACATGAAGGGCTTCCTCAGCGTGCCCGGCGGCCGGCTGGCCTACCTCATCCAGAACAGCCCGGCCTTCAGCGCGGCCGTGGAACCAGGGCCGGCCTCTGCAGGGGCGTCAAGGTGGGGGACGCCCACCTACAACGAGTTCTTCCAGGTCACCCAGACGGTGGTGGACACCGCCGATCCGGCCACCATGACC
>CAWFOJ010000278.1:0-4385 GCA_963816585.1 uncultured Holophagaceae bacterium
CGGCGGAGCGGCGCCAGGGCCAGCAGGAGCGCCAGCGCCAGGGCGGTCCCCGGGCGCTGGCCCCGGGCCCGCTGGCCCAGCTGGCGGAAGGCCAGTTCCAGGTCCCAGCCTTCCAGCTGGACCCGCCGGTTCAGGTACAGTCCGAACCCGGCGGCCAGGTAGAACGGTTCCACCACCCCCATGGCCAGGATGGCCAGGGCCGGGAGGGCCGCGTCCAGCCCATGGAGCCGCCCGCCCGGGCCGGCGAACAGGGCCGTCAGCGGGTGGAGGGTCCCCTGGCCCGGGGCGAAAAAGCCCACCGCGGCCACCGTCCCCAGGAACAGGACCCCGGTGAACAGCAGGCACGTGAGGGTAAGCAGGCGGGCCTGGCCGCCGCCCCGCTGCAGCAGCACCCTCCGGCGCCGGCGGAACCGGCCGCCGCTGGGGGCCTCCAACTGCCACACCGGCAGCAGCATGCCGCGCTCGGCGGCGAAGCGGCGCCACAGGAGGGTGGCACCCAGCCCCCGGCGGCCGTACCCGGGCGCCGCCCGGAACGTCTCCAGCAGGCCCGGCACGTCCCCGAAGGTGGCCTTGGCCAGCACGTGCAGCACCGGGCGGTCCAGGGCCGGCTTCAGCCACCACACGATCAGCACCGCCGCCCAGGGGGCCCGGTGGCACAGGGCCAGCAGGACCGCCCCCAGGGGTACCAGGAGGGCCGCCCATACCCGCCACACCGGCCCGGCCCAGGCCCTGAGCAGCGCCAGGCCCAGGTCCGCCGCTTCCCAGGGGGTGCGGGCGCGCACGGTCACCTGCAGACGCTCAAGCACGGCGCCGCCCGGACAGCAGGAAATAGGCCGCCACCGCGGCCCACAGGACCGCACCGGCGCCCAGCTTCACGGTTGCGGGCACGTGGGGGTTGGCGGACCAGAAGGCTTCCAGGCACGCCGCCAGCACGTCCATGAGGGCGGCGCCGAAGACCAGGGGCATGGCGTCCCGGGCCGCCTCCTCCAGGGCCCGGCGCCGGGACCGGCGCCCCGGGGCCAGCAGGGACCAGCCCACGTGCAGTCCGGCGCCCCCCGCCAGCACCAGGGACGGCAGTTCCAGGGCGCTGTGGGTGGCCACGAACGGCCAGAACTGGGCGCCCAGGCCCGCCTGGGCCAGGTGTCCGGCCAGCGCGCCCCCCTGCAGCCCGTTCCCCAGCAGCACCGCCGCGGATCCCAGCCCCGCCAGCAGGCCCCCGGCGAAGGCCTGGAAGTTGATCCTGATGTTGTTCCAGATGTAGAAGCCGAACATGGCCACGTCCGCCGGGGCCCCCCCAGGGCGCCCCAGGCGCAGGGCGCCGGGCTGGTACATGGACTCGGCCCGGGCCAGGGCCCCCGGGTCCACCAGCAGGTAGGCCACGTCCGGACGGTGGCGGATGACCGGCGGCAGCACGGCGAAGGGCAGGAGCAGGAGACCCGCCGCCACCAGCACCGGCCGGGCCAGGGCCCGGGTCCGCCGGGCCAGGCCCCCGGCCAGGAACCGGGCCCACTGGGGCCCCAGCCCCGGGGCCGACGCGTACAGGGCCTGGTGCCCGGCCACGACCAGCCCGCCCAGGCGCCGCACCAGGCCGGCGGTATAGCACCGGCGCCGGGCCAGGGCCAGGTGCTGGCACAGGCGGCGGTAGGCATCGGGCAGGCCTTCCGGGCCGGGGCCCCCGCCCTTCCGGTCCTGGGCCACCAGGGCCTCGAAGGCGGCCCACTCCTCCCGGTGGGCCTGCTCGAAGGGTCCTTGTCTCACGTCGGCCCCTCGAAGGTCCGGGCCAGGGCGTGCAGGCGGCGCATCCCCTCCTCGCCCTGGGCGCCGGTGAGGGGCTCCAGAAGGTCCGCCAGCTCCCGGGCCCGCTCGGGGGTGAGCCCCGGGACCCGTTCGCTGAAGCCCATGACCGCCTGCTGCTCGGGCAGGGTCAGGGGGAAGGGGGGCGCCAGGGCCTCGCCGGCCGCCCCAGGCTGGGGCGGAGCCGCCGGAGCCGCCGGCTCCACGTGCACCACCACCGTCCCCGCCGCCAGATCCCCCAGGCGCTGGCACCGCGGCCCCAGGACCATGGCGAGGAGCCCGGCGCAGTAGCCCAGGGGCAGGAAATCCACCACCGCCAGCAGGCTGCGCACGGTGGAGCGGGTCCAGTCCACCGGGGCGCCGTCGGCGCGCAGCACCCGCAACCCCAGCAGCCGCTTGCCCGGGGTCTGGCCGCCGCCCAGCACTTCGAAGCCCACCGGGTAGAACCATTCCATCAGGAACAGGGCCACCAGGGCCGGACCGGTGCCCAGGCGGCCCAGAGGCGCCAGGGCCGTCAACAGGCCCAGGTAGACGGCGGCGCGGATGCCCAGGTCGGCGAGCCAGGCCAGGGCCCGGGGCACCGGGCCCGCGGGGCTGAACACCAGCTCCACCCCCTCGGGCGTCTCCACGGCGCACAGGGTGTCGATCATGGGGCCTTCACCACGATGGTGCCGGCGAACTGGTCGTGCAGGCACCGGCGGCTGCTGCGGAAGATGAGCAGGAGGTCCGTGAGGGTGAAGAGGGTGCCCAGCAGGGGGATGGCCCCGAGCAGGGTCACGGGCAGGAAGCGCAGCAGGAAGATGCGGCCCAGGGTGGCCCGCTCGCCGTTGCCGCGGACGATGCGGATGCGCATGGCGCGTTTGCCCACGGTCTGGCCGTAGCGGTGCAGCCAGACGCAGTTCCACACCACCAGGGCGGCCAGGCCCAGGAAGGCGGCGCAGCCGGCCAGGGCCTCCACCAGGACGAGGGCGCCATGGCTGCCCCGGTGGGAGGCCAGGTACGGCACCGCCGTGACCACCGGGATGCCCCCCGTCAGCAGGGCTGCCCCGGCGGCCAGGCCATCCAGCATCTTGGCGCCCAGGCGCACGCCTCGCCCGGCCAGTTCCAGGGCAACGGCGGGCGCGTCCGCCAGGGGCGCTTCGGGGGGCCGGAAATCCTGGTACTGTGTACACATCGTCTCCCGGGAGTGGCTTGGGGGAGCGCGAGCCCCGGCCCTGCGCTCCAGTGCTGTCATGGCTGTTCAGGTTCTGGTACCGAAGTCTACCAGACCGGCAAGGCCCGCATCCGGCCCCCAAAAGCCTTGTTATGGTAGTAATTGGAACAAAAGCGAGGAGGAACCATGTATGCCTTGGCCATCATCCGCTACCGCCAGCCCCTGGACCAGGTCCTGAAGCATGTGGAGTCCCACCGGACCTACTTGGCCGGACTCAAGGACCGAGGCCTGCTCCTGGCCTCCGGGCCGCTGGAGCCGCGCAGCGGCGGCGCCCTGCTGCTGCGGGTGCCGGACGATGCGGTGAACGCCGCGCTGGACCGCATCCGGGACGAGGATCCCTTCACCAAGGCGGGAGTGGCCCAGTATGAACTGCTCCCATGGGCGCCCGTGATCGGCCAGGAGGGTCTGGACCAGCTGTGACAGACCGCATCCGGCGGGGAGAGGCTCCGGGCCGGATCCTGGTATGGGAATTTCCGGCTTTTCCCCGGTTCCGCCTCGCCGCCGGTCTGGTAAGGTTGAGGCACGCTGCTCCGGAGCTTCCCATGGGCAACCCCGTCGCCTGGTTCGAGATCTACGTTCAGGACATGGCCCGCGCCAAGGCCTTCTATGAAACCGTCTTCCAGGTGCAGCTGCAGGCGCTGGGCGATCCGGCAGGCCAGATGGAGATGTGGTCCTTCCCGGGGGACATGAACAGCTACGGCACCCCCGGCGCCCTGGTGAAGCGCCCGGGCGTGCCATCCGGGCGGCAATTCCACCGTGGGGACTTCCACTGCGAGGATTGCGCCGTGGAGGAGGCCCGGGTGGCCGGCGCCGGGGGCCAGGTGCACCGGTCCAAGCCCCCCATCGGGCCTGTACGGATGCATCGCCCTGGTGGTGGACCCCGAGGGGAACATGGTCGGGCTGCACTCCATGGGCTAGCGGGTGTCATCCACCCCATCGGCACCGCCTCCAACCTCCCGAAGCCGCTGAGGGGCGCCGCCGTCCAGGGCCCGCTTGGCCCAGTGCCAGGCTTCGATCTCCTCCAGGATCCGGGGCTTGCGGGCGCCGGAGCCGTGGCCCATGGCCATGTGGCCGAGTTCGTGGGCCAGGGTCAGGGTGAGCCGTTAGCAGATGAGTCAAGGCAGGCACATAACCAATATTGCTTGGTCGCTTCAATCGCCATTCGGTCGTATTCCACCCCCACGAAGGACCGAACTGAGCCGGCCAATTCGATGCTGAAAAAACCGACGCCGCAGTAGATGTCCGCCAAATGAGATGCCCCACCCGCGCGCAGCCGCTCTCTCACCACATCGACCAATCGTGGCAACAGGAAGAAATTGTTCTGGAAAAATGAATCGGGCGGCACTTCCCAGCCTTCGGGCGGTATCCGCAGCACTAC
>CAWFOJ010000279.1:0-5055 GCA_963816585.1 uncultured Holophagaceae bacterium
TGGTTGGACAGGTGCACCAGGCTGGAGAAGTTCTTGGGGATCTGGGTGCCCGGGTAGACGTCGTGGCTGAACTTCTTGAGGGTGAGGGAGAAGGGGAGGTGGTAGCGGCGTGCCCGCATGGCCAGCGCGTAGGTGCGGCCCTCGTGGATGAAGGACTGGGGCGCCCCCAGCACCGTGGACACCAGCCAGGTGCCGTAGCTGCGCCCCCCGGCCAGGGGCTCAACCAGGGCGGAGGTGGCGTTCACCTCCTGGTCCGAAGTGGCCGGCGGCGCTTCGGTGATGCGGATGCCGGCGCCCACGCCCCGGTCGGCCAGGGCCGGCGGCCCGCCGGGGCCCAAGGGGGCCAGCTGGGCATTGGGGTAGAAGCGCTTCACGTTCAGGGTGACCGGGGTGCCCGGCAGGGGCACCCGGGCGCCCGAGCGCAGCAGGGAGTCCGGCACTCCGGTACTCCACCGGGTGGGCCGGGTCGGTGAGGTCCGTGACCGCCAGCTCCATCTTGTGGTAGTCCTCCAGGAAATCCACGGTCTGGCCTTCCTCGATGGTCATCCTGGCGTCCACCTGGAAGGTCCCGGTGACGAACTCGCCGGCCACCAGCAGCACCAGTCCGGCGTGCACCACCCAGAGGCCCAGGCGGCGCCAGCTGAATTCGAACCGCCGCACCAGGGCGGCGGCCAGGTTGGCCACCAGCACCAGGCCCACCAGGGCGCCGCCCGGGAACACGGGCACCGGAACCCCCAGTCCGGGCAGGCGCCGCCAGACCAGCCAACTGCGCATATAAGCATTGACGGCGCCCAGGGTCCCCAGGTCGGTCTGGGCCAAGGTGCAGAGCACCACCAGCGCCATGAGCAGGGACAGGGCGACGATGGTCACTTGCAGGGAGGCCAGGACCGCCCAGCACCGGGCGACGAAAGACTTAACCAAGGCGCAGGCTCTCCAGGAACTTCATGAAGGCGGGCTTGGCCTTGCCCACCGGGTCCGCCTCGCCCACGAGCTTGAGGAACCAGGTGTTGCCGTCCGGGGTGGCCAGCAGGCCGGTCACCATGCGGCTCTTCACATCGCCCGCGCCGGTGAAGTCGTAGACCGCCACGGTGCCGGCCTTGCTCTGCACGGTCTTGCGGGCGGCGCCCAGGGCCGACTCCTCCAGGGGCGGCAGGCCGATCTGCCCGCGCCAGCGGTTCACGTTGGCCAGCTCGCCCCCGGCGGGGCCGGGCAGCACCACCACCGACATCTCCGCCTTGCCTCCGCCGGGCGGGAGGAGAGTGGCGTAGCGCATGCCGCTGCCCGGGTTCTCGGTCCAGCCCTTGGGGGTCGTCCACTTGAGGGCGCCGGAGCCGGTGGGCCGGGGAGGCGCGGGCATGGCGCCCATGGGCATGGCCCCCGGGGGCATGGTGCCCGGAGGCAGGGCGGCGTGGGGGTTCGCGCCCATGGGGGGCATGGCGCCCGGAGGCATGCTGGAGTGGGAATTCGCCACCGGGGGCACGGCCGGGGCGCTCCCGCCGGAGCGCCTCCTGGAGCGGCTCCGGGTACGGGTGCCGGGGTGGTGGCCACCGGGGTTCGGCTCACCTCGTCGTGCCCGCAGGCGAGACACAGGATCAAAGTTGACGCCAGGGCTGACGCCACCGCCAGGGCCGGCGTCCAGGGCCGGGTGGTTTCGGATTTGTGGATGAACTTCTGCACGATCTCCTCCTGCAACCAAGGATAGCTGGGCTGGCGGAAAATCCTGATGGTTTTGCTCGAGTTTAGCGGGTATGCCGAGCCGTTTTCCCCTGGGCAATTAACGTAAAATATCATTTTCGGTTGCTAGCGGTTTGGGGCAGGTCCAGGCCCAGGGTGCCCCCGGGGTTCATGAGCCCCTTGGGGTCCAGGTGGCGCTTGATGGCCCGGAACAGGGCCATCTGGACCGGGCCCAGCTGGGCCTCCAGCCAGGGGGCGGTCATGCGGCCGACGCCGTGGTGGTGGCTCATGGCCGCCCCTTCCCGGAGGATCACGTCCAGAAGGCCCGCCTGGAAGGCCTGGTATTCCTGGATGTCATCCAAGGGCGTTATGAAAATAAAATATAAGCTCGCCCCCTGGGGGTAGCCGTGGGACAGATGGGTCAGGCACAGGGTCCGGGGCCGGGCCGCACAGCAGGACCGCACGCTCCGCCGCACCCGCTCCAGGCCGTCCCAGGTGACGGCGCATTCCAGGGTATCCGTGAGGATGCCGAAATCCAGCAGGTCGTCCCGCAGGTATGGGTCCCGGAACCGGCCGTGCTCCCAGGCCCGGGTCACCAGGCCGGTGGTTGGCACGGCGCCCCGGGACCGGCAGATGCGGCCCACCTGCCGGCGCACGTTGCGGGCGAAGCGCCGTTCCCCCTCGGTGCTGCCCAGGAGCAGGCAGCGGGCCCCCGGGCGCAGTCCCAGCAGCCCCAGCAGCGCCTCGGCCCCGGGGCGGTCGAGGCCGTACTGCCGGAGGGCCGCTTCGGTTTCCTGCGGGTCCGAGAGGCGGAACACGGAGGGGTGGCCGAACTGGCCCTGGAGGATCTCCCGGGCCGCGTCCAGGGCCGCGTCCCACTCCCGGAACAGGTAGCTGAAGCGGAACCGGTTGCGGGGCATCCACCGGAACACCCTCAGGGTGGCTTCGGCCAGGACGCCGAAGGCGCCTTCGCTGCCCAGGAGGATCTGGTCCGTGTCGGGCCCGGTGGCGGCGGCCGGGTGCTCCCCGGTACGGATCACCCCCGCCGGGGTCACATATTCCTGGGCCAGGACCAGGTCTTCGATCTTGCCGTAATAGGTGGATTCCTGCCCGGCCCCGCGGGTGGCCGCCCAGCCCCCCACGGTGGAATGCTCGAAGGACTGCGGGAAGTGCCCGCAGGTATAGCGGCGCGCCGCCCCGAAGGCCTCCGGGGCCCGGTTCAGGTGGCCCTCCAGGCGCGGACCGTACAGCCCCGGCTGCACCGTGATGGTCTGGCGGACCTCGTTGAACGCCAGGATCCGGTCCATGTGGGTGCGCAAATCCAGGGAGACCCCCCCTGCCGGGCACTCGGTGCCCCGCACCACGGAACTGGCGGCGCCCCGGGCGGTCATGGGGATGCCGTGGCGGGAGCAGTAGTCCACGATCCGCACCAGGTCGTGCCGGTCCCGGGGGTGCAGCACGGCGTCCGGGAGGTGCTCGGCGATGCCCCGGCGCAGCCTCAGCAGGTCCAGCATGCCTTTGCCGTACGCCGCGGCCAGGCGGGAGTGGTCGTCGGTGCGCACGTTCCCTGTCCCCAGCATGGCCTCCAGGTCGGCGCGGGCACCCGCCGCCAGGGCCGGGGGCCGCCCGGCCCGGGCCGGTTCCAGGCCGGTGCGGCGCGGCTGCAGGAAGGCCCCGTCGTCCAGCCCGAAGGTCTCCTTGAGCAGGCGGACCAGCCCCGGCCCGGGATGCCCGAAGGTCCCCGGATCCCCCCACTTGAACAGGGACCGCCAGGACCCGGGCGGCGGGGGGGCCTCCACCCAGGGGGGCCGGAATCCGGGGCGCTCTTCCCTGGCCGTCATTCCCCGCCCTCGATCCGGTGGCGATCGGAGGCCGCCCAGGTTCCGGGGCAGCCTCCGGGATCCCCGAGGATGGCGCGGATCCGCCGGTGCAGCGGACGCAGGCGCCGGCCCATGGGCAGGTGCACGTCCCGGTACAGCCGGCCATACAGGTCGGCGGTCTCCGGGCGGGGCAGGTAGGTGCGCGCCGTGCGCACCATGGCCCGCACCGCCGCTTCCGCGCCCGGGTGCAGGCCGATGCCGGCGGCGGTGAGCACCGCGGTCCCCAGCCCGGCAGCCTCGAAGATCTCCCCGGCGCACAGGGGGCGGCCCATGGCGTCGGCGGTGATCTGGCAGATGGTTTCGGACTGGGCTGCGCCCCCGGCGAGGCCGATGCGTTCGATGCGCACCTTCCCGGCCCGTTCGATGCGTTCCAGGCCCTCCCTCAGGGCGAAGCCCAGGCCTTCGATGAAGGACCGGTACACGTGCCCGCGGGTATGGGCTTCGCCCAGGCCGATCATGGCGCCCCGGGCCGCCGGATCCCCGAGGGGGGCGGACCAGTGGGGCAAGGTCATGAGCCCCAGGGATCCGGGCGGAACCCTCCAGCAGGAAACGGTCCAGCAGGGACTCGGGAGGGACGCCCAGGGCCAGGGCCCGCTCCCCTTCGAGGACGCCGAACTCCCTCAGGAACCAGCGGACCAGCCAGTAGCCGCGGACCACCTGGACCTCCGGGCTGTACTGTCCGGCCAGGGCGGCGGGATAGGCCGGCATGAACCCCAGGGGCTCGAAATAGCGCCGGCTGGTGGTCTGCACCGTGGCGGCGGTGCCCAGGGACAGGCTGGCCATGGTTTCCCGGACGCAGCCGGTGCCAAGGCTTTCGGCACCCTTGTCCGAGGCGCAGGCGATCACCGGCACTCCCTGGGTGATGCCGGTGGCGGCGCTGGCGGAGCGGCTCACCGCCCCGATGGGCTGGGCGGGGGAGACCAGTTCCGGCAGCTTGCCGGGCTCCACCGGGAAGATCCGGGCGCCCAGCTCCCCGGGCCGGCACCAGCGCTGGTCCCGGTAGTGGAAGGGCAGGTGCCCCGCCTGGCTGGCCACCGAATCCCGGAACCGGCCGGTGAGGCGATGGTTCAGGAAGCCGGACACCTGGAGCACCCGGGCGGCCAGGGCCCAGGTCTCCGGCTGGTGCTGGCGCACCCAACTGGTCTTGCAGCCTTCCTGGGCGGTCTCCAGGACCGGCAGCAGCCCGGTGGCGGCGAACGCCAGGCGCGCCGCCCAGGCGGGCCGGTCAGACCCGCCCGGCCTTGCGGGAATCCAGCCACAGGATGGCCGGGCGCAGGGGATCCCCGGCCGGGTCCACCAGCACGGGGGTGTCGCGCAGGGCGGCCACGCCGACCCCCTGGATCCGGGCGAAGGGGGCCCCGGACCGTTCCCGCAGGGTGCGCGCGGCCGCGCACAGGGCCCCCCAGTACACCTCCGGATCCTGTTCCGCCCAGCCGGGGCGGGGGCTGACGTAAGGCTCGTAGGACACCTAGCAATACGTCGGAACCAAGTAGAGGACAGA
>CAWFOJ010000280.1:0-4004 GCA_963816585.1 uncultured Holophagaceae bacterium
CCGCCAGGGCCAGGGCGCCCAGGGCCAGCCCGGGCAGGCGCGGGGCCCAGGATCCGGGTTCTCCTTGGGGGCTTCCCGCCAGCAAGCCGTGGGCGAGGACCAGGCCCGCCAGCACCCCCAGGGCCGCGGCCGGAACGCCGCCCGGGGGGGTCCCCAGGAACCCCCGCCAAACGGCGCCCAGGAGGCCCGAAGCCAGGGCTCCCGCGGTGAGCAGCAGGGCCCCGTGCACCGGCAGGGACCGGCGCCGGAACCGGCGTGCCAGGGCGGCGGCGCCCAGACCCAGCAGGGCGAAGTGCGGGCCCAGCCACCCGGCCGGCAGCAGGGCCGGGCTCCCGGCCAGCACCAGCAGCAGCCCCAGGCTGACCAGGAAGCGGAAATCGGAACTGCCCTCGGCCTGCTTGCCCACGAACGTGAATGCGGCGCCGTAGCATGCGAGCCCCAGGACCAGGGCGGCCAGCCCCAGGAAGCCCAGCCCGGAACCGGCCGCGTGGGCCACCCGCAGAGCGCCGCCCAGGCCGATGGCCAGCACCGCCGGGGCCTGGACCAGCTCGAACCGCGCCACCGACCGGGGCCGCGTCAGCGCCCGGAAAATGAAGGTGCCCAGGTACACCACTACCAGGCCCAGCGCCAGGACCAGGCCCCGGGGCGCCGCCAGGTCCTGGGCCAGCCGGGACGAGCCGCCCGGGGCGGTGGCCAGGAAGACCATGCACAGCACCGCGCCGTCGGCGGCGGCGGCCGCCGGCCAGCGGAACCCGCGGCCCCGGGGCCGGTCGCCCAGCCACAGGGAAACCGCGGCCAGGAACAGGAAGAACCCGCAGAACAGGGAGATGGCGGAAGTGACCGCCATCAGCGCGAATCCCGTGCCCAGGCAGGCCAGGGCGGCCGCCCAGGCGATGCCGGGCAAGGCCTGCCGCCAGGCCACCGCCACCAGGGCGGCGGTCACCGCCAGCAGGGCGCCGGCGGCGACCGGCGGGGAGAGGGCCTGGAAACGCCCGGCGGCCTCCCCGATGAGGGGAAAGACGATGGCCAGGGCAGCGACGCCGTGGAACCCTGCGCTGGCCCGCCGTCCGGCGTTGCCGGCGCGCTGGGCCGCCGCCAACCAGAAGAGTCCGTAGCCCAGCCCGAGCAGCACCCCGGCCGGCCACGGCAGAGCGCCGGACCCGGTGAGGGTGCGCACCAGGAGGGCACCCGCCAGGACCAGGCAGGTGCGCCCCAGCAGCGCCAGCACCACCGGCAGGGGCGGGGCCTCCCCGCCCGGCGCCGGCCGGTCCGGGGCCGGCCCGGGACCGGCGGGGCGGAACGGGGCCGGGCGCCTTTCCAGGGCCGCCACCCGTGCCTCCAGCTGCTGCACCCGGCCGGCCAGCTCTTGCAGCTGCTCCTCAGCCAGAAGGCGGTTGGGGCCCAGGTCGCTTCCAAGAGCCGGCATGGCGGACTCCCTGGCGGTCGTTTCGGATGCATGCGTCTGAAATGTTCCCCATTGCACGCGCATGCGGGATGCAGGTCAAGATAAATTCCGGCCGGTTCCTAAAAAAGGGGCGGGCTCCAGAGACCCCGCAGGTCCTCCCGCAGCTGGTCCGGGTCCCGGAACCGCAGGGCCTGCAGCCCCGCGTCCCGGGCTCCCTGCACGTTCGAGGGGGAGTCGTCGATCATGAGCGCCTGCCCGGGAGCCACGCCGTACCGGGCCAGGAGGCCGAGGTACACCTTCGGGTCGGGCTTGCGGGCCCGGAACTCGAAGGAGGCGTGGCAGGCGTCCCCGAACACCGCCCAGACCTCCGGCACCAGCTCCGGCAGGCTCTCCTTGAGCAGGGCGCCGTTGTTGGTGAGCATGGCGATCCGCGTCACCCGCGCCAGGTCCCGGGCCACGGCCAAGGTTCCGGGCAGCACCGTCATGGCCTGGCGGCGCGCCTCGACCCATTGTTCCCGGTTCAGCCTGCAGCCGGTCCGGAGGTTGAACTCGGCCAGGTACTGGGCGCCGGTAGGGTAGGCGCCGGCCTCGGCGGCCGGTTCGAAATCGGAACGGTAGATGGCGGCGTCGAAATGGTCCGGCGGCTTGCCGGTGGCTCCGGCCAGCCAGCGCAGGCGCCGGCCCCGGTCCAGGCTGGCCAGGACGTCGTCCAGGTCGAAGATCACCAGGCCGGGCGGACCTTCCAGGGGCTCCCAGGCGGCCCGCTCCAGGTCCAGGCGGTGGAGCCGCGCCGAGACGGCGGCCCCGTCCACCACCAGCTCGCCCACGGCCACCGGGAGCTGGAACCGGCGCGGCCCGGCGCTGCCCGGGTTGACGTACAGCACCCCGTCGCGTTCCAGGGCCCGGGGCCGGTGGGAATGGCCGCTGACCACCACCCGCACCCCGGCCTTGGCGGGGTCCACGTCCAGCTGGGCCAGGTCGTGGATCACGTGCAGGAGCACGCCGCCCGCCCGCAGGGACTCGGACGCCCGCAGGCGCCCGGCCCAGGGGCCCTGGTCGCAGTTGCCCCGCACCGCCGTGAGCGGCGCGATGGCCTGGAGATCCTGGATGATCCGGGGATCGCAGATGTCCCCGGCATGGACGATGCGGTCGCTGCCCCGCAGGAAGGCCCTGGCCTCGGGCCGCAGGAGCCCGTGGGTGTCGGAGATGAGCCCGATGCGGACCATCTACTCGCCCTGGGGCAGCAGGGTCAGGAACGCGGCCTGGGCGGGATCCTTGGCCAGGAAGCGCCGGATCCACTCCTGCCCGGACGGGGAGGCCACCGCGTCCCCGAACTGCTCCGCGTCGTTGCGCAGCCCTTCCTGGAAACCGGCCCGGTAGCCGAATTCCAGGGTCCGGACCCCATACCCGGCGGCGTAGGCCCGGGCGGCCCCCAGGTCGGAGGCGTCCCGGCCCATGGGCCTGGGCGCCGCGGCCAGGGCCATGACCCCGGGCTCCGCCAGCAGGGCCTCCAGGTCCGCCCGCTGGGCCGCGGCCAGGGCGTCCCAGTCCCGGCGCGGGATCGGCCGCCGGCCTTCGGCGAAAGCCTCCGCCGCCCGGTAGGCGGCCGCCAGGGCGGTGGCGGACGGGGCCACCTCGTCCACCAGGCCCAGGCGCAGGGCCTCCCGGGCCCCCACGGGCTCACCGTTGACGGCCAGGGCCAGGGCCGGGCGGGGCCCCACCAGCCGGGGCAGGCGCTGCATGCCCCCGTAGCCCGGGAAGATCCCCAGCTTCACCTCCGGCTGGCCCAGGGCGGCGTTCTCGGTGGCCACCCGGTAGTGTGCCGCCATGGCCAGTTCGTTGCCGCCCCCCAGGGCGAACCCGTCGACGAGGGCCACCACCGGGATGGGCAGGGTCTCCAGCCTGGAGAACAGCCCCTGGCAGCCAAGGGCCACCCGGCGCACCGCCTGGGGGTCCGCCCCCAGGAACTCGGTCACGTCGGCCCCGGCCACGAAGGCTCGCCCGGCGCCCCGCAGCACCAGGGCGCGCAGGGGCCGGCCCCGGAACCCGCCGGTGCCGCGCACCTGCTCCACCACCTCGTCCAGGGCGCGCACCAGGTCGGCGTTCAGGGCGTTCAGGGCCGCCGGGCGGGACAGGGTCAGGATGCCGATGCCGCCGCACAGGTGCAGGCCCAGGGGCCGGCCTCCGGCCTCGTCCGGCTCAGCCAGGGCTTCGCCCAGGTAGGCGCTCTCGCACCAGGCGACGCTGCGCCCCGGGGCGTCCACCTGCACCAGGGCGACGCCCTTGGGCCTGGCCAGGGTGCCGTCCAGCATCTTCTGCTGGATGGCCGGCAGGTCCCCCAGGCCGCCCACCTCCAGGTCGCCCGGCTCCAGGACCAGCAGGCCCCGGGCCAGCAGCCGCACCACGTCCCGGGCCTGGGCGGCGCGGTACATGTGCGAACCGAGGATGGAGCAGTCGTAGGGCCCCCGGGCGATCACGAAACCGGTGGGCAAAATGTCCCGGTCGTCGAAGTCCCGGGCCAGGAAGGTGCTGAAATGGAGCGTGCTCTGGTCGAGGCGCTCCACCACGAAGTCCGGGTTGGCCCGGGGCCCGAAGACCT
>CAWFOJ010000281.1:0-6959 GCA_963816585.1 uncultured Holophagaceae bacterium
TACCATCGTCATCCTCCGCCTCCAGGGCCTGTGCCCGCTCCAGGTGCCGTTCCCGGGCCGCCCGGGCGGCGTCCAGCTCCTGGCGCAGCTTGAACGGCGACGCCTCCGGCGCCGCCACCCCAGCCTGCACCGGGCCGTACGGCAGCTTCACCAGGCGCGGGGAGACCAGGGCCAGGTGCGGGTGGGCCGCGCCCAGGTCCGCCAGGTCCGCGTCCGCGCACAGGAAGGTCCGTTCCAGCAAGGCCGCCAGGGGCCGGGGCAGGCCTGGCTTCCAGCGGATGCGGGGGGCGAACGGCTCGCACCCCGGGGGCGGGTCCACGGCGGGGGGGGCGGGGTCCCCCGGGGCCGCCGGGCCCGGGTCCACCCACGCCTGCCCCGGGGCCTCCCCAGGGCCCGCCGCCCGGCCTCACCCAGGACCACGGTCTGGGCCCAGGCGCCCAGCAGCCGCTCCAGGCTGGGCAGGTCCGGGTCGGCCACGGCCAGGACCTCGGCCATGGACCGGGGCGCCTCCCCCCGCTCCCGCAGCCAGGCCAGGGCCCGCTTGAGCTGTTCCGAGCCGCCGGCCTCCCGCAGCTGGTCGCCGATCTGGCGCAGGCGCCGCTCCTCGGCCTCCAGCGCCCCCTCCGCCTCCCGCAGGGCGGCGGCGGCGGTGCAGTGGGCCGCCACCGCCTCCTCCCGGATCCGGGCCTGGACCGCAACCGCCTCCTCCACCTGGTCCAGCCGGTCGGCGGCCCCCTCCTCCTCCCGGCCCAGCCGCTTCTGGTCCTCCTGGAGGGACTCCAGGCGGGGGGCGCGCATGGCCTCCTCGTGGTTCAGGGCATCCAGCCGGCCGGTGCGCTGGGCGATCTCCTGGTGCAGGTGCTGGCGCCGGCGCTGGGCGGCCAGGGCTTCCTTCTCGGCCTCGGCCCGGCGCGCCCGCAGGGCCTTCAGGTCCGCCTCCACGTGGCGCAGGGCGCCCCCGGCCAGGGCCACCGCCTCCTCCGCCTGGGCCACCAGGGCCTCCCGGGCCTCCAGGGCCGCCCCGGCCGCCTCCAGGGCGGTTCCCAGCCGCTCCAGCTCCGCGCCCGAGTCCCCGGCCCGCCGGCCCAGCTCCTCCAGGCGCTCAGCCAGCTGGGCGCCCTGGCGCCGGGCGTCCCGGATGCGCTCCTCCTGGAAGCCCCGGTCCTGCTCCAGCAGCCCGCAGCGCTGGTCCAGGCCCAGGATGGCGCGCCCGCGGCGCTCCTGCTGGCGGGCCAGCTCGTCCAGGGCCAGGTGCAGGTTCTCCACTTCCGAGTTCTTCTCCGAGGCCTGGGCGGTGAGGGCGGCGATGCGCCGTTCCAGCGCGTCCAGGTTCTCGGCGATCGCCTCCCGGGCCGCCTCCAGCTCCAAGGCCTTGCCCGCCAGCAGGATGCGCTGGGCGGACCGGATGGCCGCGTCCAGGTCCTGGGCCCGCCGGGCCTTGGCCGCCTGGCGCCTGAGGGTGTCCTGCTGCTTGCCCAGCTCGAACAGGATGTCGTCCAGGCGCAGGAGGTTGGCCCGGGTGTCCTCCAGGCGGCGCTCGGCGTCGGCCCGGCGCACCTTGTACCGGGTGATGCCGGCCGCCTCCTCCAGGAGCGAGCGCCGGTCCCTGGGCTTGGAGGACAGGATCAGGTCGATCTGCCCCTGCTGGATGAAGGAGTAGGCCCGGGTGCCCATGCCGGTGTCCATGAGCAGGTCCTGCACGTCCTTGAGCCGGCATTCCCGGGCGTTGATGCGGTAGTCGCTGCCGGTGTCCCGGTAGAGCCGCCGGGACACGGTGGTCTCCCGCACCGCGCCCGGCAAGGACGCATCCGGCATCTCCAGGGTCAGCTTCACCTCGGCCATGCCCATGGGCTTGCGCTGCCCGGTGCCGGCGAAGATCACGTCCGCCATCTCGGCGCCCCGCAGCAGGGTGGCCCGCTGCTCCCCCAGGACCCAAGCCAAGGCATCTGAAATGTTGGACTTGCCACAACCGTTCGGGCCCACCACGGCGGTCATTCCGGCCGGGAAGGTGAGCTTCTGGGGATCCGCAAAAGACTTGAATCCGTGAACTTCTAGGGCAATTAGGCGCAAACTGGCAACTCCCGCGGATTCGACCTGCACCTATACTGGTCACGTGTATAAAAACATCCCCGTTTGGGATTAGGCTCCGTGGGCGATAGACTATGCCCCTCAAACCGTTCCGGAGAATCTGTGGCAACGCTACCTGGGATCAACTCGTTGTTCATGACCTGCTCCGGCGGCGGGAGTGGTAGCCGATGAAGTTGCCGGGCCCGGGTTCGAAACATGCATCCATGGTATGGCTGGAGCCCTGGCGCGTCCACGCCGGCGGCCGGTTCCACCCGTGTTCCGAAGCGCCCCGGCCGGATGAGCTTACCCGGATCCTGGAATCCCTGCCCATGGACGCCACCTGCTGGGTGGCCGACGACGCCTGGCTCCCCACCCTGCTGCTGCGGGACATCGTGGAGCTGCCCAAGGGCGCCGAGGAGCGGGATGCCTTCTTCCGCTGGCGCTACAGCCAGGACCTGCTCCTGGATGGGCCCCAGTTCGTCCAGGCCCTGGCGCTGGAGGCCGGCGTCTGGCTGCTGACGGGCCTGCCCCAGGCCCTCCGGGACGGGTGGGCCCAGGCCGCCGCCGCGGCGGGCCGCCCCATGCGCCGCCTGGTGCCGCGCTGGCTCTGGCTCTACAACCGCCTGGCCCCCACCCTGGAAGTTCCGGGCCTGCTGCTGTCCCTGGCGCCCCGGGGCGAGGCGGGCTACGCCGGCACCCTGGCGGCCTGGGGGCGCGACCTCCTGCTGCTGCGCCAGTGGGCCGAACCGGTCCAGGCCCAGGACTGGAACCAGGAGCGGGTGCTCCCCACCCTCGCCTACCTGCAGCGGGACGCCCGCTCGCCCCAGGAACTCAAGGTGTGGGGGCCCACCCACTGGCCCGACTGCGGCATGCCCGTACGGCTCCTCCAGCCGGAGATCCCGACCCAGGAGCCGTTCTGATGGCCGTCCCCGTCCTCAAGGTCAACCTCGCCCCGCCCAGCAATCTCTGGCGCACCCACCACGTCCTCCTGGGGTGGTCGGCCCTGGCCCTGGGCGGGCTGATCCTGGCCGGCTCCCTGACCTTCACCTGGATCGCCTACGGGGCGGCGGCCCAGCACGGCAAGCTGGCCGGCAACCTGACCGCCAAGACCCGCGCCGCCGCCGACAGCCAGGCCCGGATCCTCTCGGAACTGCGCAACGTGGACGTGGCCCGGGAGCTGCCCCGGTGGCGCCTGGCCGAGCGCATCTACACCGAGCGCAGCCTGCCCTGGTCCCGGCTCGCGGCGGAGCTGGAGCGCAGCCTGGTGCAGGACGTGCGGCTGCGCTCCGTCCAGCGCACCCGGGGCTCCGACCAGAAGGTCCAGCTCAAGATCAAGGGCGAGGCCCGGACCCGGGAGGCGGAGGCGGATTTCGTCGAGTCCCTGCTGAAGAACCCCTTCTTCGAGCAGGTGACCCTGGAACGGGAAGGCGAGCGCCAGGGGGGCGGAGTGGATTTCGATTACACCCTGGGCGCCTCCTCCAACCCGCCGCGGTACCAGCCCCTGCCCAAGCATGGCCCGCCGCTCAAGAAGACGGCGCCCGGGAAGGCGGCCGTGCCCGGGAAGCCGGCCGTGCCCCCGTACCGGGGCGTCGCCGTGCCCACGCCCGCCGCCCCCCAGGGCAGCCGGTCCAACCTGCCGGCTCCGGGCGCCGCGGCCCCGGTCCCGGTCCAGCCCGCACCCCGCCAGCCGGGCGCGGCGGCGGGTGAGGGCTCCGGTCCGCCGGCGACCCCCTTCAGACGGCCCCCGGCGCCCCGCCTCAACCCGCTCAATCCCGGGCCCCCGTCCCCGGAGGCCGCCCCATGACCGCCACCCTGCGCGCCAGCGCTTTCCGCCTGGGCGGCGGCGCCTTCCTGGCCCTGACGGGCCTGGTCACCGCCGTCTTCCTGCTCCCGGACGCCTCCCAGAAGCGCCAGCAGACCGAGAAGGCCCTCCAGGACGCGTCCAGGACCCTCGACCGCCAGGTGCAGGACCTGAAGGGCGCCCAGGCGGAGGTGGACCGGATCCGGGCCGACCGCCAGGCCATCCAGGAGCTCATGCAGACCATGCCCGCGGAGAGCGTGGGCAAGCTGCAGTGGAGGCTCAGCCAGAAGCTGTGGGAACTGGCCAAGAAGGACGGGGTGCGGCTGCTCTCGGTGAAGTACGGCGCGCCCGCCAAGGAGGACACCAAGGGCAGCATCCTGGAGTCGGTGGACGTGGAATTCGCCGCCGTCGGCGTCTACATGCACCTGAAAGCCTTCATGCTGGACCTGGAGGGCAGCAAGCTGCCCTTCGCGGTGGTGGGGGCCAAGCTGGAGGAAGTGCCCGAAGGCGCCCACCTGACCATCACCCTGAGGGCCTTCCGCCAGACCTCGGCGCCCGGCGACCCGCATGAAGGGGAGGGCGCATGAGTGCCGCGATCAAAGGCGCCGATCCCAAGTCCTGGTGGCAGGAGATCAAGGCCAGCCGCCGGCTCCAGGTGGGCCTGGCGGCCCTGCCGGTGCTGGTCTACCTGCTCTGGCCCTCCTCCCCGCCGGCCCGGGACCGCCGGGCCGCAAGCGGCGCCGGCCGCGCCGGCCTGGTCCTGGACGACCGCCAGGCGCGGGAGCTGCAGAAGCTCCCCGACCTGTCCAAGCTGAACAAGGCCGGCGAGCTGCCCGACGAATCCCGGATGTACCGGGACCTGTTCCTGTTCGAGGGCCCGCCGCCTCCGCCTCCGCCCCCCCCGCCGCCGCCCCCCCCGCCTCCGCCGCCCACCAAGGAGCAGCTGGAGGCGGAGGCCCTGCGCCAGGCCCGGGCCCAGGAGACCACCACCCGGCCCCAGGACCTGCGCTACCTGGGCTTCCTGGGCACCTCCAGGGCCGGGCAGCTGGGCGCCTTCATGCGCGGGGAGGACCCGGTGACCATCAAGCTGGGCGACCTTGCCAACCCCCACTGGCGCCTGGTCAAGCTCACGGACTATTCGGCCGAATTCCAGAACCTGAAATTCGCCGATCTGCGGCACAAGATCGACGCCGTGGACACATCCGGCGCCGGTGGCCGCCTTGGCCAGGCCCCCGCCAACGAATTCTGAAACCCACCTGGGGAACCCGACGATGTTCATCCCAAGATTTTCCCGAACCGCCCTGGCCCGGGCCGTGGCCGCCGCCCTCACCCTGGCCCTGGCCCTGGCGTGCGGTCTGCACAAGGCCGACACGGCCTTCAGCAGGGGCGACTACGACGACGCCCTGGCCGAGTACCGCAAGGCCCTGGTCAAGGACCCGGACTGGATCGAAGCCAAGATCGGCATGCGCAAGTCCTCCGCCCTGGCGGCGGAACAGCACCTGGTCAGGGCCAGGGAAGCCCAGAGGCTGGGCCAGCTGGACCTGGAGACCCGGGAGGTGGGCCTGGCGGTGGCCCTGGATGGCTCCAACGCGGTGGCGGTGGACTGGCTGGCGCGCCTGGAGCGCGCCGCCGAGCAGCGCCGGGCCAAGGTGGAAGCCGAGGAGAGCATCGACTCCGAGCGGGAAAAGGCGGAAGCCAAGCAGGTCCTGCCCATCAACCCCCGCTCCCTGGAGGGCATGGACCTGAACTTCACCCGCAAGACCAGCCTCAAGGAGATCCTCCAGCAGCTGAGCAAGAACTCCGGGGTGAACATCGTCCTGCATTCCTCCGCCTCCCAGCAGGACCAGCAGGTCTCGGTGGACCTGCGGGGGCTCCCCTTCCAGCGGGTGCTGGACACCCTGATGCTGCAGAGCGACCTGTTCTACAAGGTCATCGACTCCAACACCATCATGGTGTTCAAGAAGACCCCGCAGAACCTGCAGGAGTACGAGAACAAGCTCATCCGCACCTTCTACCTCTCCAACGCCGAGGTGGACAACGTGCGGCAGATCTTCAACGCCCTCATGCCCCAGCTGCGGGTGTTCGTGGACAAGCGCCTGAACGCCATGACCGTGCTGGCCAAGCCCACGGACCTGGCGATCGCCCAGCGCATCGTCAACCAGCTGGACAAGGCCAAGGCCGAAGTGATGATCTACCTGGAACTGCTGGAAGTGGCCGAGACCGACACCGAGAGCCTGGGCCTGCTGCCGGTGGTCACCCCCACCGACACGGTGGGCACCTACTCGGTGGGGGCCACCGCCAGCGGCGGCGCCTCCACCCTGAACCAGACCACCGGCTCCCTGCGCGTCAGCAAGAGCACCGTCAACTTCCTCTTCCCCAGCCTGCGCCTGGACATGCTCAAGCAGTCCGGCGCCACCAAGCTGCTGGCCAACCCCAACGTGCGGGTGGTCTCCGGCGAGACCGGGGAAGTGAACATCGGCGACAAGATCAGCACCACCCAGTCCTCCATCGGCGGCCTGCCCTCCGCCACCGCCGCCACCACCACCGGCGCCACCGCCGCCACCGCCGCCAGCGCCTTGTCCACCATCGGCGGAGCCCTCACCGCCCAGACCCAGTACAGCTACGAGGACGTGGGGGTGAAGATCAAGGTCAAGCCCAGGGTCCACTTCAACGGCGACATCACCATCGACCTGGAGACCGACATCAAGACCCAGAAGGCCGGCAGCACCCCGGGCCGCCCGGACCTTAGCCAGCGGGTCATCAAGACCTCCGCCCGGCTGCGGGACGGGGAGACGGCGATCTTCGGGGGCATGCTCAAGGAGGAGGAGCGCAAGGACCTCCAGGGCATCTGGGGCCTGAGCAGCATCCCGGTGGTGGGCGACCTGCTGGGCCACCACGACAACTATAAAGCCAAGACCGACGTGATCCTGACCATGCGGGCGGTGGTGGTGCGCAAGCCGGACCTGGCGGAGGAGGATTTCGAAGCCTTCGACCCGGACCTGGCCCCCAACGCCGCCAAGCCCTTCACCCCGCCCGCAGCCAATGGGGCCCCCAAGGTGCCCATGAACGCCGTGCCGCAATCCAAGCCCCA
>CAWFOJ010000282.1:0-12076 GCA_963816585.1 uncultured Holophagaceae bacterium
TCTGGGCGCCAGGCGCAAGGACCTGCCCCCGGCTTCCCCGCGCCTGGGCATGGACGCCGGGGTAGATCTCACCAAGCCCAGCGCCAACCATTATTTCGCCGCCATCTGGGACGCCTCCCGGGAACCGGTGCGGGACCCGGCGGTAAGGCTACTTCCTGGCTCCCAAGGGGGCGGCAAGGTGTCCGCCCGGCTGGACCCCTGGGACCCAAGCAGAGCGATGACCTGGCCCAGTTCCACGCCCCCGGCGACCCGGAGGCGGGAGCCATGTTCAAGCAGGTGGTGGACTTCGGCTTCTTCGGCCTGGTGGCCAAGCTGCTGTTCCTGATCCTGCGGAGCATCCACACCTTCGTGCCCAACTGGGGCTGGGCCATCATCCTGTTCACGGTGGTCATCCGGGCCGCCCTGTGGCCCCTCAACACCAAGACCACGGTGCAGATGATGCGCATGAAGGAACTGGAGCCGTACCAGAAGGCCCTGCAGGCCAAGTACGCGAAGTTCGGCAACGACATGACCAAGAAGGCGGAGATGCAGAAGGAGCTCATGGCCTACTACAAGAAGAACGGCCACAACCCCATGGGCGGCTGTCTGCCCATGGTGGTGCAGATGCCCGTGTTCTTCGCCCTGTGGTCCATGCTCAACGCGGTGTTCGAACTGCGCCACGCCTACTTCATCGGCTGGCTGAAGGATCTGTCCGCCTCGGACCCGTTCTACATCCTCCCGGTGCTCATGGGCCTCTCCATGATCGCCCAGCAGGCCATGACCCCGGCGGTGGGCGACCCGGCCCAGCGCAAGATGATGATGATCATCATGCCGGTGATGTTCTCCTTCTTCTTCGCCAAGACGCCTTCCGGCCTGTGCCTGTATTACCTGATGTTCAACCTCATCGGCATCCTGCAGACCTGGCTGGTGATGCGGAACTACAAGCCCCAGCCGGTCGTGACCTGAGGAGGAGGACCCCATGCGCAAGACCGCCCTTCCCCTGGAACAGGCCCCCGAGGTGGTGGCCCGGTGGTGCCGCCACCTGGGTTTCAACGTGAAGGCGGCCTTCGAGACGTCCGGGGATGAAGCCCTGTCCCCAACCGTCTGGTGCTCAGCGGTCCGGACGCCGGCTGGTTGTCCGGCAATAAGGGCCTAGTATTGGATGCTTTACAATTTCTTCTTCATGAAGCCCAGGGGGAGCGGGAGGAGAACCGGCTGGTCTACCTGGATGCCGAGTCCTACCGCCTGTTCCGGATGAAGGAGGTCATCGCCATGGCCGGGTTCGCCGCCGAGAAGGCGAAGGCCCTGGGCAGCTATACGTTCTCCTCCCTCAGCCCCCGGGAGCGGCGCTGGGTGCACATGGTGCTGGGCCGCCAGCCGGGCTTCACCACCGAGAGCGAGGGGACCGGCACCTTCAAGGCCTTGAAAGTGACCCGGGTCTGATCCCCGGCGCCGTCCGCAACCACTTCCCGGGCGGTGAACCGGCTCCCGTACCGCATTCATGTTCGATCCCATCTGCGCCCCCGCCACTCCGCTGCTGCCCTCGGCGGTGGCCATCGTGCGCGTGTCGGGCGCCGGGCTGGCGGAGCGGCTGCGCACCCTGGCGACCTTGCCGCCCCCCGGGAGGCGCGCCTGCGTACCTGGCCTGGGACGGCTACCGGGAAAAGGGCCTGGTGCTGTTTTTCCCGGCCCCCCACAGCTATACGGGGGAGGACCTGGCGGAATTCCACCTGCACGGCAACCCGCTGCTGGTGAAGCGTTTTCTGGAACACATGGGAGCACTGGGGATCCGCCTGGCGGAGCCGGGGGAGTTCACCCGCCGGGCCCTGCTCAACGGCAAGCAGAGCCTGCTGGAGGCGGAGGCCCTGAGGGACCTGGTGAATGCGGCCACGGACACCCAGGTGCGCCAGGCCCAGGCCCGGGCCGGGGCCCTGCCCGGGTGGGTGTCCCGCGCCAAGGACGCCTTGGCCCCCTGGTTGGCCCGGGCCGAGGCCAGCGTGGACTACGGGGAAGAGGAGGGCATCGCCCTGGACCTGGAGGCTATGCGCCGGGACCTGGGCCCCCTGAAGGACTTGTTCTACGTGGAACAGGGGCGGGCCAACGCGGCGGGCTGGCTGCTGGAAGGGATCCGTCTCGCCCTGGCGGGCCGGCCCAATGCCGGCAAGAGCACTTTGTTCAACGCCCTGGCCGGCGCCGACCGGGCCATCGTCACCGAGCTGCCGGGCACCACCCGGGACGTGCTGGAGGTGGGGGTGCAGTGGGCGGGCCTGCCCCTGACCCTGTTCGACACCGCCGGGCTGCGCACCAGCGAGGATCCGGTGGAACGGCTGGGAGTGGAACGGGTGCGGGGCGTCCTGGAACGGGCGGACCTGATCCTGCACCTGGTGCCGCTCCCGGATCCGGAGCCCGATCCTCGCGTCCTGGAGCGCCTGGCGCCCTTCGCCGGCAAGATCCTGACCGTGCGCAACCAGGCGGACCTGGGGGGTGCGCCCGGGCCCGGGGAGCCCTGCATCTCGGCCCTGGCCGGGAACCTGGAGCCGCTGGCCGCGGCCTTGCGGGAGCGGTTCCTGGGGGGGCGGGCGCCGGACGCCTGCCTGGGGGCCCTGGCCACCCGCCGCCAGCGGGACCTGCTGGATGAGCTGGTGGTCCAGATGGGCTTGCTGTTCCGGCTGGATCCGGGAGCTCCCCCGGAACTGGCGGCGTCGGCCCTGCAGGGGGCCTGGGGGCTGCTGGCCCGGCTCACCGGCGAGGACCGGGCCGAGTCGGCGCTGGACCAGGTCTTTTCCGGGTTCTGCCTGGGCAAGTGACGGTCAGACCGTCGGCTGGATGAGGTAGTCCACCATGGCCGCGAACCGGCCCGGGTCGTGTTCGAAAGCCTCCCGGCTCACCAGGCTCTCGGCGCCCTCGGCCCGGTCCACCGCCAGGATGCCGTCCAGGTGGTCGCACTCGTGCTGGAGCAGTTCCGATTCGGCCCGGCCCAGCCGCTCCCAGTGCTGGCGCTGGCCAGTTTCGTCCTGGAAGGCCAGGGAGATGGAGGCGTGCCGGCGCACCCGCACCAGCAGCCACGGGAAGCACATGCAGTCGTCCCACAGGGTGAAGGTCTCGGGGCTGGCCCAGGTGATTTCGGGATTGACGAGGGAGCGGGTGCCCTGGCCCAGGTTCACGGCGATGAAGCGCTTGGGGATGCCGATCTGGGGGGCCGCCACCCCGCGGCCGAACCCGTGTGCCCGGCGGAAGGCGTCCAGGACCCCCTGCAGGCGGGTATTCTCGGCCCGGAAGGCCGGATCCCGCACGTCCAGGACCGGCTGGGCCTTGAGGCGCAGGCGGGAATCCCCCAGGGGCAGGATGGTGTCGGACATGGAACCTCCGGTGGCGCGAGAGCTTCCATTCTCCCACGGCGGCCCATTTCCGCGATAATCGCCCTGGGAGCGCACATGAAAGCGGGTTTCGAAACGGTCATCGGTCTGGAAGTGCATGTGCAGCTGCTCACCCGCTCCAAGATGTTCTGCGCCTGCCCGAACCGCTACGGTGGCGAGCCCAATACCCGCACCTGCCCGGTGTGCCTGGGCCTGCCGGGCACCCTGCCGGTGCTCAACGGGGAAGCGGTGCGCATGGCCATCGCCCTGGGGCTGGCCCTGGAAGGGCGGATCCAGGGCCGCAGCACGTTCTACCGCAAGCAGTATTTCTACCCGGACCTGCCCAAGGGCTACCAGATCACCCAGGGGCCGGTGGCGGTGGTGGAAGGGGGGCGCCTGCGCATCCCGGGCGATCCCCAGGTGCGGGGCGGGGCGGGGCTGGTGGAAGTGGGCGTCGAACGGGCCCACCTGGAGGAGGACGCGGGCAAGTCCACCCACGACCCGGTCTCCGGCTGCTCCTTCGTGGACCTGAACCGGGCCGGCGTGCCCCTGCTGGAGATCGTGGGCGCCCCGCACCTGAGGAGCGGGCAGGAGGCCTATGACTACCTGAAGGCGGTGCACCGCCTGGTGACCTTCCTGGGCATCTGCGACGGCAACCTGGAGGAAGGGTCCATGCGCTGCGACGCCAACGTGAGCGTGCACCGCCCGGGCGATCCCCTGGGTACCCGGGTGGAAGTGAAGAACATCAATTCTTTCCGGTTCGTGCGCCAGGCCCTGGACTTCGAGATCGGCCGCCAGGTCGCCCTGGCGGAACAGGGCCAAGGGTTCCCCCCGGAAACCCGGGGCTGGGATGCTTCCATCGGAGAGACCCGCAGCCTGCGGGGCAAGGAGGCGGCCATGGACTACCGGTACTTCCCGGAGCCGGACCTGCCTGCCCTGGTGGTGGCCCCGGCCGAGATCGAAGCGGTCCGGCGCACCCTTCCAGAGCTGCCCGAGGCCCGCCTCACCCGCTTCCTGGCCCAGTACGGGGTGTCCGACCAGGAGGCCGCCACCCTGCTCCAGAGCCCGGCCTTCGCGGACTTCTTCGAGGCTGTGGCGGCCGCCGGGAACCCCAGGCAGGCCGCCAACTGGATGCTGGGGGAGGTGAGCCGGTCCCTGAAGGAACGGGGCCAGGTCATCCAGGACCTGGGCCTGGGGGCCGCCCACCTGGGGGAGCTGATCGACCTGGTGGAACGCGGGACCATCACTCTGACGACGGCCAAGGAGACGGTCTATCCGGCCCTGCTGGCGGGGGAGGGCGGCCCGGGGGCCGTGGTGGCGCGCCTGGGGCTGGGCCAGGTCTCGGACCGGGACCTCATCGTGGCCCTGGCCCAGACGGTCCTGGCCGCCAACCCGGGCCAGCTGGCCCAGTACCGCGCCGGCAAAGGCAACCTGAGAGGGTTCTTCGTGGGCCAGGTGATGAAGGCAGGGCAGGGGCGGGTGAACCCGCAGGTGGTGAACCAGGTGCTTGACCAGCTCCTGGCGGTGGCGGAGGAAGCGTGAGCGAGAACGATCCCAACCCTGGCACGCCCGGCTCGCCGGACCCGGCACCCAAGGACCGGGATGCCTGGAAGCTGGTGGTACTTTGGCCAGATCTCCAGGGACCTGGTGCCGTACCACCCGGAGCCGCCCGAAGCCCCCGAAGACGAACTCACCCGGGCGGCCCTCACGGACCCGGACAGCGCCACCCAGGGCGAGACCCCGGCGCACCCCGCCCCCACCTTCTGGCGGGTGCTGGCAGTGCTGGCGTTGGTGGTGGTGGCCCTGGCGGTGGTTTTCTGGCGCACCCGCTGAATCCCGCTGGTATCCTTCCCCGGCGCACCGGCGCGGGGGGGCGGGTGGACATGAACAGCCCAGGAGGGGGGACCATGCGCCTGCGCATCAACGGGCGGGACCAGGACGCCCCGGTCCTGGCCACGGTGGCGGACCTGGCCCGGTGGCTCGACCTGCCTCCTTCCGGCAGCGCGGTGGAACTCAACGGCCAGGTGGTGCGCCGGGCCGACCACGGAGCCACCCCCCTGCGGGACGGGGACACCCTGGAGGTGGTGCGCCTGGTGGGGGGTGGTTGATCCCGGAGCGGCCAGCGTTACCATCAGGGCCATCAGGATCCAGGGTGCCGCCATGATGAAGCCCTTTCCCTTGTCCGACGTGTACCAACTCCTGGAGCCGGGCCCGGTGGTGCTGCTCACCACCGCCCACAAGGGCCGGATCAACGTCATGGCCATGTCCTGGCACATGATGGTCGAGTTCCAGCCGCCCCGGGTGGCCTGCATCGTCAGCGGCGCCAACCACAGTTTCACCGCCCTGCGCCGCACCGGGGAGGCGGTGCTGGCCATCCCCACCGCGGACCTGGCGGGCCAGGTGGTGCGGGTCGGCAATTGCTCCGGGCGGGACATGGACAAGTTCGCCGCCGGCGGGCTCACTCCCGCATCCGCCGAAAAAGTCTCGGCGCCCCTGGTGGCCGAGTGCTACGCCAACCTGGAGTGCCGGGTGATCGACACCCGCATGGTGGGCGCTACAACATGTTCATGCTGGAGGTAGTCCAGGCCTGGATCAACCGCGGCCGGCGCCGGGCCCGGACTCTGCACCACCAGGGTTATGGGAAGTTCGCCGTGGACGGTGACGTGATCCGGTTGAAGTCGAAAAAACCATAGCGGGCGTTCGATTGGCGAGGCCTTGCCTGGCCAATCGAACACCCTCCTGGATACGGGCCAGCACTTCCCAGCGTCCGCCCTTGAAGTCCACCTGGGCCCGGATCCGGCCCAGGGCGGAGAGGTCCAGTCCCGGGCTGGCCCCCGGCGGGGGTGTCGGAGGTGAAGCGGTGGAATTCGTCCACCAGGCCCTGCTGCAGCAGCCCCTTGGCGAGCTGCCCGCCCCCCTCGAACAGCACCCGGCCAACGTTCCGGGCGACCAATTCGTGCAGGAGATCGCGCAGGCTGCAGCCGGCAGAACTGGGGGCAGGCGAAGGTCCTCCACATCCCGGATGGGCAGGTCCTCCACCACAGCCCGCAGGACCGGCTGCCCCGCCACCGGCTGCCACGCCCGGCGGTCGGCGGGGAGGCGTCCGTGGCTGTCCAGGACCACCCGCAGGGCCTGGCGGTGGAGCGGCGGGGCGTGCCACCGGTCCGTGAGCATGGGATCGTCCACCTGCACGGTCCAGCGCCCCACCACGATGGCTTCGGTGGCCCGGCGCAAGGCATGGGCCAATTGCTGGATCTCGGGGTTGGTCACCCGGGCGCCGACCCCTCCGGCCCGGTGGAACCGTCCGAGCCCAGGGCCAGCTTGAGCATCACCCAGGGCAGGCCGGTCTGGATGAGCTTGAAGAAGGGGGCGTGGGAATCTTGGGCGCAGGCGGTCCCCAGCACGCCTTCCTGGATGGCGATGCCGTGAGCCTGGAGGATGGCCACGCCGCCTCCGTCCACCCGGGGGTTGGGGTCCCGGACCCCCACCACCACCCGGCGGATGCCGGCCCGGATGACGGCGCAGGTGCTGGGGCGGGGAGGGCACACCCGCGCCGGGGACCCCCATGGGGAAATCATGGCCCTGCGGGACGCGGAGAACCGGGACCAGGATCCCCGGGGCGCCACCGCCTACGTGACCCTCGAGCCCTGCTGCTACCACGGCCGCACCCCGCCCTGCACCAGCGCCCTCATCCGGGCCGGCATCCGCCGGGCGGCGGTGGGGGTCCGGGACCCCAACCCCCGGGTGGACGGAGGCGGCGTGGCCATCCTCCAGGCTCACGGCATCGCCATCCAGGAAGGCGTGCTGGGGACCGCCTGCACCCAGTTCCACGCCCCCTTCTTCAAGCTCATCCAGACCGGCCTGCCCTGGGTGATGCTCAAGCTGGCCCTGGGCTCGGACGGTTCCACCGGGCCGGAGGGGGTCAGCACCCGGGTGACCAACCCCGAGATCCAGCAATTGGCCCATGCCTTGCGCCGGGCCACCGAAGCCATCGTGGTGGGGCGCTGGACCGTGCAGGTGGACGATCCCATGCTCACGGACCGGTGGCACGCCCCCACCGCTCCCCACCGCCAGGCCCTGCGGGTGGTCCTGGACAGCCACGGACGCCTCCCCGCCGACCGCCGGGCGTGGCAGCCGGTGGCGGGGCAGCCGGTCCTGCGGGCTGTGGTGGAGGACCTGCCCCCCATCCGGGATGTGGAGGACCTACGCCTGCCCCCCAGTTCTGCCGGCTGCAGCCTGCGCCACCTCCTGCACGAATTGGCCGCCCGGAACGTTGGCCGGGTGCTGTTCGAGGGGGGCGGGCAGCTGGCCAAGGGCCTGCTGCAGCAGGGCCTGGTGGACGAATTCCACCGCTTCACCTCCGACACCCCCGCCGGGGGCCAGCCCGTGGACCTGGACCTCTCCGCCCTGGGCCGGATCCGGGCCCAGGTGGACTTCAAGGGCGGACGCTGGGAAGTGCTGGCCGGTACCTAGGAGGGTGTTCGATTGGCCAGGCAAGGCCTCGCCAATCGAACGCCCGCTATGGTTTTTTCGACTTCAACCGGATCACGTCACCGTCCACGGCGAACTTCCCATAACCCTGGTGGTGCAGAGTCCGGGCCCGGCGCCGGCCGCGGTTGATCCAGGCCTGGACTACCTCCAGCATGAACATGTTGTAGCGCCCCACCATGCGGGTGTCGATCACCCGGCACTCCAGGTTGGCGTAGCACTCGGCCACCAGGGGCGCCGAGACTTTTTCGGCGGATGCGGGAGTGAGCCCGCCGGCGGCGAACTTGTCCATGTCCCGCCCGGAGCAGTTGCCCACCCGCACCACCTGGCCCGCCAGGTCCGCGGTGGGGATGGCCAGCACCGCCTCCCCGGTGCGGCGCAGGGCGGTGAAACTGTGGTTGGCGCCGCTGACGATGCAGGCCACCCGGGGCGGCTGGAACTCGACCATCATGTGCCAGGACATGGCCATGACGTTGATCCGGCCCTTGTGGGCGGTGGTGAGCAGCACCACCGGGCCCGGCTCCAGGAGTTGGTACACGTCGGACAAGGGAAAGGGCTTCATCATGGCGGCACCCTGGATCCTGATGGCCCTGATGGTAACGCTGGCCGCTCCGGGATCAACCACCCCCACCAGGCGCACCACCTCCAGGGTGTCCCCGTCCCGCAGGGGGGCGGCTCCGTGGTCGGCCCGGCGCACCACCTGGCCGTTGAGTTCCACCGCGCTGCCGGAAGGAGGCAGGTCGAGCCACCGGGCCAGGTCCGCCACCGTGGCCAGGACCGGGGCGTCCTGGTCCCGCCCGTTGATGCGCAGGCGCATGGTCCCCCCTCCTGGGCTGTTCATGTCCACCCGCCCCCCCGCGCCGGTGCGCCGGGGAAGGATACCAGCGGGATTCAGCGGGTGCGCCAGAAAACCACCGCCAGGGCCACCACCACCAACGCCAGCACTGCCAGCACCCGCCAGAAGGTGGGGGCGGGGTGCGCCGGGGTCTCGCCCTGGGTGGCGCTGTCCGGGTCCGTGAGGGCCGCCCGGGTGAGTTCGTCTTCGGGGGCTTCGGGCGGCTCCGGGTGGCACGGCACCAGGTCCCTGGAGATCTGGCCAAAGTACACCAGCTTCCAGGCATCCCGGTCCTTGGGTGCCGGGTCCGGCGAGCCGGGCGTGCCAGGGTTGGGATCGTTCTCGCTCACGCTTCCTCCGCCACCGCCAGGAGCTGGTCAAGCACCTGGTTCACCACCTGCGGGTTCACCCGCCCCTGCCCTGCCTTCATCACCTGGCCCACGAAGAACCCTCTCAGGTTGCCTTTGCCGGCGCGGTACTGGGCCAGCTGGCCCGGGTTGGCGGCCAGGACCGTCTGGGCCAGGGCCACGATGAGGTCCCGGTCCGAGACCTGGCCCAGCCCCAGGCGCGCCACCACGGCCCCCGGGCCGCCCTCCCCCGCCAGCAGGGCCGGATAGACCGTCTCCTTGGCCGTCGTCAGAGTGATGGTCCCGCGTTCCACCAGGTCGATCAGCTCCCCCAGGTGGGCGGCCCCCAGGCCCAGGTCCTGGATGACCTGGCCCCGTTCCTTCAGGGACCGGCTCACCTCCCCCAGCATCCAGTTTGGCGGCCTGCCTGGGGTTCCCGGCGGCCGCCACAGCCTCGAAGAAGTCCGCGAAGGCCGGGCTCTGGAGCAGGGTGGCGGCCTCCTGGTCGGACACCCCGTACTATGGAATAGGAAGCGGGTGAGGCGGGCCTCGGGCAGCTCTGGAAGGGTGCGCCGGACCGCTTCGATCTCGGCCGGGGCCACCACAGGGCAGGCAGGTCCGGCTCCGGGAAGTACTACGGGTCGTCCATGGCCGCCTCCTTGCCCCGCAGGCTGCGGGTCTCTCCGATGGAAGCATCCAGCCCCGGGTTTCCGGGGGAATTCTTGGCCCTGTTCCGCCAGGGCGACCTGGCGGCCGATCTCGAAGTCCAGGGCCTGGCGCACGAACCGGAAAGAATTGATGTTCTTCACTTCCACCCGGGTACCCAGGGGATCGCCCGGGCGGTGCACGCTCACGTTGGCGTCGCAGCGCATGGACCCTTCCTCCAGGTTGCCGTCGCAGATGCCCAGGAAGGTCACCAGGCGGTGCACCGCCTTCAGGTAGTCATAGGCCTCCTGCCCGCTCCTCAGGTGCGGGGCGCCCACGATCTCCAGCAGGGGCACGCCGGCCCGGTTCAGGTCCACGAAGGAGCAGCCGGAGACCGGGTCGTGGGTGGACTTGCCCGCGTCCTCCTCCAGGTGGGCCCGTTCGACGCCCACTTCCACCAGCCCCGCCGCCCCGCACCTGGGGATCGCCCGGGATGCGCAGGCGCCCCCCTTCCACCACCGCCACCGGCCCCTGGGTGATCTGGTAGCCTCGGGCAGGTCCGGGAAGAAATACTGCTTGCATGTAGAGCGTGTGCGGCCCTGGATCCGCCCTTCCAGGGCCAGCCCCAGGGCGATGGCCATGCGCACCGCTTCCCCGTTGAGCACCCGCAGGGTGCCCGGCAGGCCCAGGCACACCGGGCAGGTGCGTTTCGGCTCGCCGCGGTAGCGGTTCGGGCAGGCGCAGAACATCTTGGAGCGGGTGAGCAGCTGCACATGCACTTCCAGACCGATGACCGTTTCGAAACCCGCTTTCATGTGCGCTCCCAGGGCGATTATCGCGGAAATGGGCCGCCGTGGGAGAATGGAAGCTCTCGCGCCACCGGAGGAACCATGTCCGACACCATCCTGCCCCTCGGGGATTCCCGCCTGCGCCTCAAGGCCCAGCCGGTCCTGGACATGCGGATCCGGGCTCCGGGCCGAGAATACTCGCCTGCAGGGGGTCATGGACGACTTCCGCCGGGCACACCGGTTCGGCCGCGGGGTGGCGGCCCCCCAGATCGGCATCCCCAAGCGCTTCATCGCCGTGAACCTGGGCCAGGGCACCCGCTCCCTCGTCAATCCCGAAATCACCTGGGCCAGCCCCGAGACCTTCACCCTGTGGGACGACTGCATGTGCTTCCCGTGGCTGCTGGTGCGGGTGCGCCGGCACGCCTCCATCTCCCTGGCCTTCCAGGACGAAACTGGCCAGCGCCAGCACTGGGAGCGGCTGGGCCGGGCCGAATCGGAACTGCTCCAGCACGAGTGCGACCACCTGGACGGCGTCCTGGCGGTGGACCGGGCCGAGGGGCCGAGAGCCTGGTGAGCCGGGAGGCTTTCGACGCGACCAGGGCCAGTTCGCGGCCATGGTGGACTACCTCATCCAGCCGACCGTCTGACCGTCACTTGCCCAGGCAGAACCCGGAAGAGACCTGGTCCAGCGCCGACTCGGCCCGGTCCTCGCCGGTGAGCCGGCCAGCAGCCCCCAGGCCCCCTGCAGGGCCGACGCCGCCAGTTCCGGGGGAGCTCCCGGATCCAGCCGGAACAGCAAGCCCATCTGGACCGCCAGCTCGTCCAGCAGGTCCCGCTGGCGGCGGGTGGCCAGGGCCCCCGGCAGGCGTCCGGCGCCCGCCCCCCCAGGAACCGCTCCCGCAAGGCCGCGGCCAGCGGCTCCAGGCTCCCGGCCAGGCCGAGATCAGGCTCGGGGGCACCCCCAGGTCCGCCTGGTTGCGCACGGTCAGGATCTTGCCGGCGAAGGGCGCCAGGCGCTCCAGGACGCGAGGATCGGGCTCCGGATCCGGGAGCGGCACCGGGCCTGCAGGGTCAGGTCCGCGCAGCCCCGGCAGGGATACTTTTTCTCCGCCATCGGCCGCGTCAGTCCCAAATACCACACGCCAGGCGTCTCGATTCTCGTCTTGAGCGCATGGTCGGCGGTGCTGGTGCTGTCCGGAAAGTACGATGACTTATTCAACCTGGTGATATTCGCCAGTTGGATTCTGTACGGCATGACTGCCGCCGCGGTTATAGTGCTGCGGAAGACACGCCCCGATTTATACCGTCCATACCATACGATTGGATACCCGGTAGTACCAGTACTATTTGTAATGGGAGCATCCGTGTTGCTATTTTCCACGCTCTTCGACCGCCCGCGTGAATCTTTCATGGGAATTGGGTTGATTCTGCTCGGATTGCCTTTCTATTTCTATTGGAAAAAGCGCCGCCAGCCGATTGCCGATCGCTAGCGGCCCCTGCTGGCCTGTTGCAGGCGCAAGGCATACCTTGTCCGGGCGCCGAACACCATCTTAGTACTAGACCGCCCAGCCGGTACAATTGTCGGCAATTGGTCCTTAAATCCCCAATTTAGTCTTGAAAATAAATACTGATTGGTAT
>CAWFOJ010000283.1:0-4227 GCA_963816585.1 uncultured Holophagaceae bacterium
CAAGCGCTTCGACCCGGAGCGGGAGAACAAGTTCCTCACCTACGCCTCCTGGTGGGTGCGCCAGGCCATCTTCCACGCCCTGGCCGAGCACGGCAGCAAGATCCGCCTGCCCCAGAAAGTGGCCGGGCACCTGGTGCAGCTCAACCGCATCGCCCACCGCCTGGGCCAGGACCTGGGCCGGGTGCCCACGGTCCAGGACATCGTCGACGCCAGCCACTTCACCGCCGAGGAGGTGGAGCGGCTGCAGCTGCTGCAGCAGACCACCTCCACCGTTTCCACCGAGCAGGGCATGGGCGAGTCGGACCTCACCCTGGGCGACAGCCTGGAGCAGAGCATCGAGCCCTCGCCCATGGACACCATGGACCAGGAATCCTTCCTGGACCAGGTGCGCCTGAGCCTGGGCCTCCTGAACGAGAAGGAGCGCCGCATCATCGCCCTGCACTTCGGCCTGGACGGCACGGACCCCATGACCCTGGAGCGCATCGGCCAGTCTTTCGACCCGCCCATCAGCCGTGAGCGGGTGCGCCAGATCGAGGAGCGCGCCTTCATGAAGATCCGCGACCGGCGCCGGGTCCTGCTGGGCCAGTTCCTGAAGGGGGACCGTTCGTGAAAGGCAAGGACGGCTGCCCCCTTTGCGGGGGGCTGGGCGTCGTGCTGGATCCCGATCCGCTCCGCCCCGCCCGTCCCTGCGAGTGCGCCGGGTCCTGCGGCGGCGCAGCGGGTGCTGGAGGGCATCCCGCCCCGCTACCGGGGCGCCAGCCTGGAAGGCTTCTGGGAGTGGTGGAAGACCCGGCACTCCCGGGACAAGCTGGGCGCGTCCCTGGCCCTGGCCCAGCAGATGCTCGAGCATGAGTTCACCCGCGCCACCCTGCCCGAGGACCTGCGCTCCAAGCTGGAGCTGATCCTGCACAAGTGCGGGTTCCGCCAGCTGGGAGACGGCGAGGCCACTTGGCGGGACCTGCGTCCGGCCCAGGAGCCCCAGGGGTACCGCAGCCTGGTCAACTGGACCTGCAGCGACCGGGATCCTTCGGACTTCTGGTGGATCGACGGCCCGCCCGGCAGCGGGCGCAGCACGCTGGCCGCGGCGGTGCTCAAGGCCTGGTGCGAGCGCGCGCGACAGCCGGGCCTGTTCGTGTCGGTGCGGGCCTTCAGCCTGGAGTTGAAGGACATCTACTACGACAACCGCGGCTTCCGGAACACGGACTTCCTGGGCGAGCGGGACCGCATGGCGCCCCTGCTGTCCGCCCCGTGCCTGGTGCTGGACGATTTCGACCGCATGGACACGGACATCCGGGTGGTGCGGGCCCTGGCCCAGCTGCTGGACCACCGGTACGGCGAGCAGCTGTCTACGGTGCTCACCGCGGCCCGCTGGGCCGAGAGCCTGCAGGCCGCCGACAAGGAGGCCTATCCTCTGCTGCGTCTGGAGGACGCCAGCCTGTTCCGGCGGCTGGCCACAAGCAAGCGGGTGGAACTGCGCCCAACCCTGGAGCGGCTGCTGGAAAGCACCGGCTAAGGCATGGACAGGATCCTGCGGGCCCTCCTGCGCCTGCACCTGCGCCGTCCCGCGGGATTGTGGCTGGTCCTGGGCGGGCTGACCCTGGTGCTGGGCCTGGGGGCCCTGCGGGTGGAACGGCGCCTGGACCTCATGAGCCTGCTGCCCACCGACAACCCGGTGGTCCGCGCCAGCATCGAGGCGGGGGTGGGCCAGCAGGAACTGCTCTGGCTCGCCGCCGAGGGCACGGGCCAGGACCTGGAGGAGCGGGAGGACTGGGCGGAGCACCTGGTGGACGCGCTGCTCACCCGGTCCGGGGCACCTCTGAACGGCCTGGACGAGGAGGGGCGCATCGCTCCGCCCATGCCCGTGCCGGACGCGAAAGGGGCGTCCGTGTGGCCGCCCCTGCTGGCGGCGGGCAGCTTCCTGGAGGGCGACGGGGCGGTGGGGCGGTTGGTGACCGAGAAGGCCTACGCCCTGGCGCCCATGCTCCTGGGCGACCGCCTGGAACCCCTGCGGGACCCGGCCGAGGTGCAGCGGCGCCTGCGCCTGACCGCCAAGGCCCTGGCTTCCCCGGATCCGGCCAAGGCCAAGCTGGCCCAGCTGGACCCCCTGCACCTGCTGGACCTGTTCCCCAAAGGCGACAGCACCCTGGCGCGGGTCACCAAGTCCGCCAAGGCCTTCCCCCTGGTCCTGCGCACCGGCTACCTGGAGACAAAGGACGGCCGGTTCGTGCTGCTGCCGCTGGTGCTGGACTTCCCCAGCGGCGACGCGGCGGCCACCGCCAGGGTGCTGCACTGGCTGGGCTGGGGCGCCAGCGGCCCCTGGTCGCCCAAAGTGTCCCACGCCCAGGTGGAGCGCGCCCTGGCGGCCCATGCCGGGCGCCCCTTCCCCATCCAGGCCACCGGCGCCCACGCCATCGCCTACTGGGAATCGTACCGGCTGGGCCGGGAGATCCTCATGAGCCTGGCCTTGAGCTTCGTGCTCATCGGCCTGGTGTACTGGATCGGGTTCCGCACCCTGGCCGGGTACGGGTTCGTGGTGGCGCCCCTGCTCCTGGGCATGTTCTGGGCCCTTGGCCTGACCGGGTGGATCCTGGGGCGGCTGAACCTCATGGCCGCGGCCTTCGGGGCGGTGCTCCTGGGCATCGGCGACGATGTGGGCATCCTGCTGTTCAGCCGCTACCGGGACGAGCGCCGGGCCGGGCGGGGCAAGGCCTGGGCCCTGCGGGCGGCGCTCCTGGCCACCGGACCCGGGGTGGTGGCCGGGGGGCTGGCCACCGCCTGCGCCTTCCTGGCGTGCATCGCCGCCCCCTTCCCGGGGTTCCGGGACCTGGGCCTCACCGCCGGGCTGGGGCTGTTGGCGTGCATGACATCCTCCTTCCTGGTGCTGCCCGCTCTGCTGCTGGGCCTGGACCGGGGCAAGGGCACCTTCGCCCCCCTGGCGCGCCGGACCCCCCCGGCCGCCGGGATCCCGCTCTGGAAACCCCTGGCTGCGCTGGGGCTGGTCCTGGCGGGCCTGTGGGGCATCCGGGGCCTGACCTGGGAGGAGGACCTGCGCCGGTTCCGCCTGAAGGGGAACCCGGCCCTGGCCCTGCAGGAGACCCTGGGCCACGCCCTGGGGGCCGGGCTGCAGCCCCTGGCGGTGCAGTTCCCCCTGGACGACCCGGACCAGCTTCCGGCCATGTGGAACCGGGTGGTCCCGCCCCTGCGCAAGGAAGGGCTGCCCATGCCCAGGTGGGCGGACCTTGACCCGGACCTGCGCATGGTCCTGGGCTCGGACACCTGGTACGGGCGGGTGCTGGAGGAAGCCGGGGACGCGGGGTTGGACCCGGTGGCCCTGGAGCGCCCCCTGGCCGCCCTGCGGGCCAGCGCCGGGGACCCCCTGGCGGTGCCCCGGGCCCTCCAGGCCCTGATGCCCCCGGTCAAGGCCGTCCCCGAGCGGCCCCGGTGGAGCCTCCTGGAGGGGATCCGGCGGCCCCCGCCCCCGGCGTCCCAGGCCCCGGACACCTTCACCCTGCCCCTGCGCCTTGGGGAGCTGGCCCAGGAGCGGGTCCAGGGCGCCATCGAGGACGCCGGCGCCCGCATGGTGGGCACCCGGCCCCTGTTCCGGGCCATCAAGACGGTGGCCCGGGACGCCCTGCGCCAGATCATCCTGCTGGCGCTGGCGGCGGTGCTGGCGGTGGTGGCCCTGTTCGGCCGGCGGCCGCGCTTCCTGGTCCTGGCCCTGGTGCCCCTGGCGGCCAGCCAGATCGGCGTCCTCGGGATCCTGGGGTGGACCGGCGAGCCCCTCACCTTCCTGTCCCTGGTGGCCATCCCCATTTCCCTGGGGGTGAGCGTGGACACCGCCATGAACCTGCTCCACCGCTCCCGCCTGGAGCCCGAAGCGGCGGCCCGGGTGGCCCGGGTCAACGCCGTGTGCGCCGGCACCACCCTGGCCGGCTTCGGCGGCCTGGTGTTCAGCGGCTACCGGGGCCTGCGGGGCCTGGGCCTGGCGTCCCTGGGGGGCGTGGCCCTGGCCCTGGTGGTGACCCAGTGGGTGCTGCCCTGGCTGCTGCAGCGGTGGCCCATCCTGGAAGGCCGACCGTGAATCCGCTGCGGGACCTGCTGGAGGCCCGCCGGCAGGCGGGCCCGGTGCCGGCCGCGGAGGTGATGGCCCTGGCCCTGTACCATCCCCAGGCCGGGTATTACCGCCGGGCCACCGGCCCCTGGGGCTTCCAGGGGGCCGACTATGAC
>CAWFOJ010000284.1:0-5018 GCA_963816585.1 uncultured Holophagaceae bacterium
TAACAGGGTGCTCAGGCGGGAAATCTGCAGGGCCAGGGCGCGGTTCTGCTCGCTGCGGTTGGACTCCAGCCGGCGCCAGGCCAGGAGCGGCGCGGAGATGGAGAGCAGCAGAACCAGGGCCGCCGGCACCTGGGGCGTGCGCACCACCAGGTGCCCGTACAAGTCCTCTCCGAAGGTCCAGGGCAGGCTGGCCCAGCCGGGCCCGGGATGGGTGGGGAACGGGGCGGCGTTGCCCCGCAGGAACAGCCAGCGCCGGCCGTCCCAGAGGCCCCCCTGGGAGGACTTGGCGATGCCCAGGGCGGTGACCCCCACCAGGTGGATGAGCGCCTCCTCAGTCACCTGCTCCGGGAACGTCTCCAGGAAATCGATGATGGGCAGCAGTTCCTGGGTCCCCTCGGGAATCCGCATGGCCAGTTCCCGCAGGCGCTGGAAGGAGACGTTGGGATCCGGGGGGGCCTGGCCTGGGGGCGGGCCTAAACGACCCTTTTCATCATGAAGCACTCGCATCCCTCGCCGGTTTCGATGAAACGGATTTCGTCCATAAATCGGCTCATCAGGAGCAGCCCCAGACCGCCCTTGCGGGGGTGCCTGACGTATTCCCGGGGATCGGGCAGGACCACCTCGCCCTCCCGCAGCCCCTGCCCGGTGTGCTGGATGTGCACCTCAAGGCACTGGGGCATGAAGCGCAGCTCCAGGTCCACCAGGTGGTCCCCCTCGCCCTTGTAGGCGTGGACGATCACGTTGGTCACCGCCTCGTCCACGGCGATGGAGATCTTCGCCGAGGTGGCGTCGTCCATTCCCGCCACCAGGGCGGCCCGCTTGGCCAGCCCGGTCACCAGGTTCAGGTAGCGGGTCTGGCTGGGGATGACCAGGCGGAAGGATTCGGGTTCGGCCGGGCTGCGCACTCAGGAATTCCCCTTCAAGGATCGCAATGCTTCTTCTTCGGTCGCGAACACGCGGTAGAGCTGGTTGAAGCCCAGGGTATCGAAGATCTCGAACACGTTCTTCTGGAGGTTGCACAAGAGGATGTCGCCGCCGTTGGCGCGCACCGTCTCCACCTGGCCCATGATGGCTCCCAGCCCGGCCGAGCTGATGTAGTTCAGCAGCCGGCAGTCCAGCAGGATGGTGAACTTCCCCTCCCGGACCAGGCCTTCCAGGGCCCCTTCGAACTGGCGGACCGTGTGGGCGTTGACGAAGCCTTCCGCCAGCAACACGGAGACCCCGTCCACTTCCCGCACTTGGATCGAAAGATCGGCCATTCGAGCGCCCTCAGCCCACGCTGAATCCTAGCGCTCCCCCGAAAGAATTGCCAGCCGTGGCCCTTCCCCCCGGAACATCGGCTAGAATTCTAGAAAAACCCGGGCCCTACATGGATGCCAGCACCCAAGCCAACCTGACGACCTTGCTTCAGCACTGGCTAGGCGAGCGCCAGCAGGTGTTCCGGGACCAGGTGGCCCAGGCCTGGATCACGGCCCTGGAGGCGTTCCGGCCCGACGATGAGCTGGCCATGCGCATCCAGGAATGTCTTATGGCCACCGCACCTGAGGAGGATAATCCGGACGAGGTCCTGGGCGCCGCCCTGGACCACCTGGCCCAGGCGGGCACCCAGAGCGAAACGCTTAAGCGACTCATTGAAGGCGCCACCCGGTTCGCCGAGCGCGGCGCCTTGTTCGTGATCAAGCAGGGGATCGCCAGCCTCTATGCCCACCGGGGCTTCGAGGCCGCCCACCCCAGGGCGGGGGTGCCTGTGGTGCCTCCCCCGGCCCTGGAACCGTTGGTGCAAGGCCATGGTGCGATCATCGACACCCCAGGCCCCGCCTATGAGGCCCTACTGGCCCCCCTGGGCTGCCCCAAGGCCGCCGCCGCGCGCGTCATCCCCCTGCGCCTGCGCCGCAGGACCGTGGCCCTGCTCCTGGCGGACAGCGGCGCCCGGGAGCGTCTGGCCCATCCCAACCAGCTGCGGGCCCTGGTGCTGGGAGCTGAAGCCCGGCTCTCCTGGCTGGCCGCGGCCCGGGAGGAGGAGCGCCCGGCCCCGGCGGAGGCCCAGCCTTCGGTCCTCACCCAGCGCATCCCCGACCCCATCGCCGAACCCGCCCAGGCCCTGGACCCGGTCGTGCGCGGCAACGCCGAGCGCAGCGCCCGGGTCCTGGTGAGCGATATGGAACTTTATTTTCCCGCCAAGTTGGCCCAGGGGCAGGCCCAGGGCAACCTGTACGCTGCCATGAAAGACGAATTGGATCGTAGCCGGGCCTCGTTCGTGGACCGGTACGGAACCGAGCTGGAAAACCAGCACCAGATTTTCTACAAGACCGTCGTACAGCAGCTCTGCGCTGGAGACCCGGCGCGCCTGGGACCCGCTCCCTGGGCGGCGCACTAGGGTCCCCAGCCATTGGAAAAACATTTGTCTACCCCCGTGACAACTGCATGAAAACATGGTAAATCCTTGATCCTTTGACGGGATTGAGGGAGCCATGGCGAATTTGGGCAAGAAATGGACATGTTTTAGTTGCGCGGCCAAGTTTTATGACTTTGCCAAGCCGGAAGCCGTCTGCCCGAAGTGCGGGGCCAACCAGAAAGAGGCGCCCGCCAAGCCGAAGGCACTGAAAAAAGAGAAAGTGGTGCTGCAGATCGATGATGACTTCGTGCCGGAGCCGGATGCGGACGCCGGCGGCGAGGACACCCTGGAGGAGAGCCTGGGCATTTCCGGAGCCCGCGCCGAGGGGGTGGATCCGGGTGACCTGCAGATGGACGACTACGACGAATGACCCGCGCCGGCGTCCCTGTCCCGTGTCCCGCCGTGGACCGGCATGCCCACCTGGAGGGCAGCCTCGATCCGGCCTGGGTGCGCAGGCGCGCCCAGGAGGAAGGCCTGGTCCCGCCCGCGGCGCTGGAGGCCCTGTGGCGCCATGAGCCCGTGCCGTTCGAAGGATTCATCGAGGCGTTCTTCTTCGGATGCGGATTCCTGCGGGGGGCCGAGGCGGTACGCGCGGCCGTCCTGGCGGCCGTGGGGCGCCTGCCTCCGCCGGCGCCGGGCACGCCCCGGGGCATCGACCTGTGGGTCTCGCCCCATTTCCTGGTGAAGCAGGGACGCTTCCTGACCCTGGACGCCCTGTGGGAAGGGCTGGACCAGGGCATCCAGGAGGCCCGCCGCCAGGGCGTCCCGGTGGCGGTCATCATCGACGCGGTGAACCATTTCGGCATCGAGCACGGGCACGAGGTGCTGGACCTGGTGCTGCCCGGACGGCCTTCCTGGGTGGTGGGGTTCTCCACCGGCGGCCTGGAGGGGGTGCCGTTCCGCCAGTGGGCGCAAGTGTTCGACCGGGCCCGCCAGGCCGGGTTGCGCCTGGCCGCCCACGCCGGGGAGAACGGGCCCGGGACCAACGTGCGGGACGCCATCCTGGATGCGGGGGTGGAGCGCATCGTCCACGGGGTGCGCGCCGCCGCCTTCCCGGACATCGTCGCCCTGCTGGCCGAGCGGCGCATACCTCTCGACATCTGCATCACCTCCAACCGGGCCCTGGTGCCGGACCTGGGGGACCATCCCCTGCCCCGGCTGCTCCGGGCGGGGGTGCGCTGCGCCCTGGGCACCGACGATCCCGGCGTGATTCCCTGCACCCTGCCCGGGGAATGGGCCCAGGCCCAGGGCCTGGGGCTGACGGTGGACGAGTTGAGGGCCGTGCGGGTCCACGGGGACGCGGACGCCTGGTGCCTGCAGATGGGGCGGGACCGGGAATGACGCGTGATTTCCGGCCTCTTTCATGGCAAAATAGCGGTTTCGTAGTGCGCCCGTAGCTCAGCTGGATAGAGCATCAGGCTTCGAACCTGGGGGTCGGGCGTTCGAATCGCTCCGGGCGCACCACGAGGATCACTGGCAATTTATGCGAATGTGGCGGAACTGGTAGACGCACTGGATTTAGGTTCCAGCGGTTCACAACCATGCGGGTTCGAGTCCCGCCATTCGCACCACCCTACCGGCCCCCAGTCCTCTCTTCCAACCCGCAGCAGGAGCGCCCATGCAGTCCAGCCTCAACCACCACACCGCCACGCGGAAATCCCTCGATTTTGTCGTCCCCGCCTCGGAGGTGAACGAGGAATTCAGCAAAGTGATCGCCAAGCTGACACCCAAGGTGAAGATCCCGGGTTCCGCCCGGGCAAGGCCCCCAAGTCGGTGCTCCTGTCCCGCTTCGACCGGGAGATCAAGTCCGAAGTGGCGGAAGCCCTGGTGGACGACATTTGGTCGCGGCCGCCACTGCCGCCGGGCCCGGCCCATTTCCCGTCCGGCCCCTGGACAAAGTGGACCTGCAGGAGGGCAGCGACGGCAAGTTCAACGCCCAGTTCGACGTGGCCCCCCAGGTGCCGCTGCCCGGGTACAAGGGCCTGGACATGGTCAAGAAGAAGCAGGTCATCGATGACGAGGCGACGAGCTCCCTCACCTTCTCCGCCGGGGCGCCGCGGGCCTCGGCCACGCGGCCGATCTGGAAGCGGGCGCCCTCGGGGCTGATGTGGGGGTCGAGGCCGCTCGCCGAGGTGAACACAAGGTCCGCCGGCACCGGCGCATCCGCCGGAAGCTTGTGCGCCTGGCGGAGCGCCTTCAGGGCGTTCGCCACGTTGGTCTGAACGCCGCGCTCGTCGGCCGAGGTTGCTCGCCCCCGAGGGCGCCGTCGCATAGGTGCCGGCGGACGGACGCGGCCAGAAATAGTTGGCCCGGTGAACTGCTGGGCGAGGAGCTCCGAGCCCACGAGCTTGCCGTCGCGCAGGATGAGGCTGCCGTTCGCCGGGTCCCTGAAGGCCACCTGCGCGATGGCGGATGGCCAGGGGATAGGCGGCGCCCGTGACGAGGGTCCAGATGAGGGTCTGCCGGATGGACTGGAGGATGAGCTTTAGCATGGTCGTGGTTTTCTTGAGGGAGGGGGCTCGGGTTACCGCGCGAGGTGGACGGCCACCAGCAGCATGTCGATCAGCTTGATGAAGACGAAGGGCAGCAGGATGCCGCCGATGCCGTAGATCAGCATGTTGTT
>CAWFOJ010000285.1:0-9518 GCA_963816585.1 uncultured Holophagaceae bacterium
GCCCCGTGGGGCACCGGGAACCGGCCGCCCAGGGGCGCCGCCAATCCGTGCACGGCGCCCAGCCCGGCGTTGGCCAGGGCCATGCCGCCCAGCAGGCTGGCCAGGGCCAGGTCGCACCGGGCCTCCAGGTCCTGGCCGGAGGCCCAGGCCCGCTCCAGGGACCGCGCCGAGCGCCGGACGCCTTCCAGGCACAGGGCATCGGTGAGCGGGTTGGACCGGTTCGAAAGGTAGGGCTCGATGAGCTGGGTGAGGGCGTCCAGCCCGGTGTTGGCGGTGAGTTCCGGGGGCAGCCCCAGGGTGAGTTCCGGATCCACCAGCGCCACCCGGGGCAGCATGGAGGCGTGGCGCAGGCTCGCCTTCACCCCGTGCGCCCCGGAGGCCAGGACGGCGTTGCGGGTGGCCTCGGAGCCGGTGCCGGCGGTGGTGGGAACGGCGATCATGGGCAGGGCCGCCCGCTCCAGGGGCCGGCCCCGGCCCACCACCTCCAGGTAGTCCATGAGGTCGCCCTCCTGGGCGGCCAGGGCGGCGATGGCCTTGCCCAGGTCCAGGGCGCTGCCGCCGCCGCAGGCCAGCACCAGGTCCGCCTGCTCCGCCCGGGCCAGGGCCGTGCCCCGGCGGGCCTGCTCCACCGTGGGTTCGCCGGCGGCGGCCACCAGCGCCGGGCGCAGCCCCTGCGCCCGCAATTGTTCCAGCACCGGCCGGGCGCGCCCGGGGTCCCGCCCGGTCACCACCAGCGGCCGGCGGCCCAGGGCCGCGGCCAGGGCGCCCGCTTCCCCCACCACCCCGGGGCCGAACACGACCCGCTGGGCGGTGGCGAATTCGAACCGGCTCACCATCCGCCGTCGCCCGGGAACACGTTGGCGAACTTCACCGCCGACCGGGGCTCGGCCATCAGGTCGGCCACCGCCGCGGCCCAGGCGGCGTAATGGGCGGTCTGCCGGTGCCGCCCCTGGTCCTCGGGCGTGCGGTAGGCCTCCGCCAGGACGAACCGGGTCGGGTCGTCCAGTTGCTGGACCACGTCGAAGCGGGCGATGCCCGGTTCCTGGACGCTGGCGCGGGCGTTGGCCAGGGTGGCGGCCTTGAAGGCCTCCACGGCCCCGGGTTTCACGTGGACATGAACATGGATGACGTACATGGGTGTCTCCTCGGCCCGCCCCGGACCCGGTCGCCGGTCCGGGAAGAGCATTCTAGCGCCGCCCCGCCGCCAGGCCCACCTGCCGGGCCACCTCGTCGATGAGGCTGCGCTCTTCGCGCAGGAACGGCCCTTCGTCGAACAGCGGCATCTCCCGGCTGTAGGCCACCTGAACTTTGCCCCGGACCCGGTCCCCGGTGCGCAGGACCGCCTCCTGGACCCAGGGGGTCTCCCGGAAGCCGGGGGTGGCGTAGGCGTGCCCGTCCAGCAGGATCCGCGCCTCGGTGAGCTCCGGGTACTGCCAGCCGGGGGGCAGCCGTTCCACGATCTCCCCCAGGAGCTCCTCCAGGGATCCGCCGGCGCGCTGGATCACCTGGGCGATGCCGTACAGGCAGTCCAGCTCCTTGACCCGCTCCCGGAGCGCCCACTGGGAGGCCTGGAAGGCGATGGCCACGCCCAGGGTCTCGCCAACCGTCTCGAAGAAATGGATGTCCTCCCGGGCGAAGGCCCCCGCCTTCCGGCTGCCCAGGTGCAGCACCCCGCGCAGGCGCTCGTCCACCGGCACGGGCACGAAGGCCAGGCAAGGGTAGTCCCCGCCGATGAGCAGGGACCGGGCCTGGCCGTCCTGCCGGTCCCGGAGCAGGACCGGACGGGTGGCGTCCGGCGTCCAGAAGCTGCCGGCGCGGGTGGAGAACGGCGAGGCGGCCAGGATCCGGCCCGCCAGGACCGAATCCATGATCTGGTCGCCCAGGGCGGGCCCGGCGGGATCCGCTTCCAGGGGCAGCCCGGGCTCCTGGCCCAGGGTTGGGCCGGCGCAGATGAAACGGGACACCCCCTTGCCGACGCTGGCCCGGCAGCGGTAGACCTTGCCGCCTTCCTCCAGGCGCACTTCCAGGAGGTCGCAGGCGATGAACTCCAGGATGGCCCCGCAGGCCATCTGCAGGAACTCCAGGCGCAGGAAATTCTGGTTGCCCATGGAGAACAGCCGGTGGAGCAGGTCCCGGAAGCGGACCGGATGGGCGCCGTCGCGGTTCAGATTGGGATTGCCTTCCTGGGTCGCCTGGCTCATGCCACGTCCTCCCATGACGAACGGCACGCGTGCTGCTTGGATCGATGGGCTGGGTCGGCTCCATTCTGCCTGAAGTTTGCTGTTATGATCGCGGAAATCCCGCACACCTCTTGCCCGGACCGACCTGGTCCCACGGAACACGCCATGAGAGACCGGATACTGGACGACCTCCTGGGCGCCCCGGAACAGACCGAGGTCCCCTTCGATTCCCTCATGCCCCGGCGGGTCAACAAGCTGCTGCTGGTCACCAGCCTGTACGACAGCTACACCTTCATGGAGGACGGCCGCCTCTCGGAGATGTTCCTGGGCGAGTTCCGGGGGCTCAACCTGCAGCACTCGCCCCAGATCCAGCGGGTGTCCACGGCCCAGGAAGCCCTGGAGGCGATCCAGCGGGAACCGTTCGACCTGGTCATCTCCATGCCCCGGGTGGGCGCCATGAACGTCCGCGAGTTCGGGGCCGCGGTCCAGGAACGGGCCCCGGACCTGCCGGTGATCCTCCTGGCCAGCAGCCTGCGGGAGCTGAACCAGCTGGGGCCCCTGCAGGACCTGAAGGGGATCCGGGAGGTGTTCGTCTGGCTGGGGGACGTGGGGCTGTTCCTGGCCATGATCAAGTGCGTGGAAGACCGCCTGAACATCCGGCATGACGCCACGCTGGCGGGGGTCAAGGGCATCCTGGTGGTGGAGGACAACGTCCCGTTCTACTCCGCCAACCTGCCGGTGCTCTACACCGAGATCATGAACCAGACCGTGGCCATCATGGCCGACGGGGTGAACCAGACCCAGCGCATCATCCGGCGGCGGGCCCGGCCCAAGATCCTCCTGGCCCACACCTTCGAAGAGGCCATGGAATGCTACGGGCAGTTCGGCGCGGACCTGGCGGGCCTGGTCCTGGACACGGAGTTCCCCCGGAACGGCCGGACCGACCCGGGGGCGGGCCTGGCCTTCGCCCGCCACGTGGCGGAGCGCACGCCGGCCCTGCCCATCCTGGTCCAGTCCCGGTCCGGGGGCTGGGAGGCCGAGGCCGGGCCCCGGGCGACCTTCCTGCACAAGGACGCCCCGGACCTGCAGGCGGGGCTGCTGGCCTTCCTGCAGGAGCACCTGGGGTTCGGCGAGTTCGTGTTCCGGCATCCCGACGGCCGGTTCGTGTCCAAGGCCGGCGACCTGCGCAGCCTGGAGTGGGCCATCCAGGCGGTCCCGGACGAGTGCCTGGACTACCACGCCCGGCGGGGCGACTTCTCCCGTTGGCTGCGGGCCCGGACCGAATTCCGGCTGGGCGAGACCCTGGACCGCATCGTCGCCTCCGGGCCGGCCCCCGGGGATCTGCGCCGGCGGATGCTGGAGGCCCTGTCGGCGCACCGGGCGGTGACCCGGGCCGGGGTGGTGGCGGAATTCTCGCCGGCGGACTTCGAGGCGGCCAGCCGGTTCGTGCGGGTGGGCACCGGCTCCCTGGGGGGGAAGGGCCGGGGCCTTGCCTTCATCAACTCGCTGCTCACTTCGTACCGCCTGGAGGGCCGGTTCCCGGGCCTGAGCATCGGGGTCCCGCCGACCCTGGTGCTGACCACCAGCGTCTTCGACCGCTTCATGGCCGCCAACGGGCTCACCGAGTTCGCCCTGCGGGAGACGGACGACGAGAAGATCACCCGGGCCTTCCTGGCGGCCGACCTGCCCCGGGACGTGATGGACGACCTCTGGACCTTCCTGGACTGGGTGCGCTATCCCCTGGCGGTGCGGTCCTCCAGCCTCCTGGAGGACGCCTCCTACCAGCCGTTCGCGGGGATCTACGAGACGTACATGATCCCCAACAACGCGGACGACCCGGAGGTGCGCCTGGCCCGGCTCGCCGAGGCCGTCAAGATGGTCTACGCCTCCACCTACCACGCGGACGCCAAGGCCTACATCCAGCCCACGCCCAACCGCCTGGAGGAGGAGAAGATGGCGGTGGTGGTCCAGCAGCTGGCGGGCCGGCGTTACGGACGCTACCTGTATCCCAATTTCGCCGGCGTCGCCCGGTCCCTGAACTTCTACCCCATGCCGGGCATGAAGCCGGAGGAAGGGATCGCCTCGGTGGCCCTGGGCCTGGGCAAGACCGTGGTGGACGGCGGGCGCTGCGCCCGCTTCTGCCCGGCCCAGCCCAGCAAGCCCCTGCAGTGGTTCGCCCCGGAGGACTACCTGGAGAACGCCCAGCGGGAGTTCTTCGCCCTGGACCTGGAAGGGGGCGACGCCGACCCGGTCTCGGGCGGCGCCATGCTCAACCTCTCCACCCTGAACCTGCGCGACGCGGCCGAGCACCGGACCCTGTATCCGGTGGGGGGCACCTATTCGCCGGACAACAACGCCATCTACGACGGCGTCGGCCGTCCCGGCGTCCCCCTGGTGACCATGGCCGGGGTGTTCAAGGGCCAGGTGTTCCCCCTCGGGGAAGTGCTGTGCCTGCTCCTGAAGATGGGCGAGACCGCCAATTCCTGCCCGGTGGAGATGGAATTCGCCGTCACCCTCGCGGAACGGCCGGACCAGCCGCATGAGTTCGATTTCCTGCAGATCCGGCCCATGGTCATGGGCTCGGACGCCCAGGACATCCCCATGGACGCCCTGGTGCGGGAGCAGGCCCTCTGCACCGCCCGGATGGTCATGGGCAACGGGTTCCTGGAGGGCGTCCGGGACCTGGTCTACGTGCGGCCCGGGAACTTCAAGCGCGCCCTCACCCAGGCCATCGCCGGGGAAGTGGGGCAGCTCAACGCCCGCCTCAAGGCCGGGCGGCGGCCCTACCTGCTGGTGGGCCCCGGCCGCTGGGGCAGTTCGGACCCCTGGCTGGGCATCCCCGTGACCTGGGCCCAGATCGCCGGCGTGAGCTGCATCATCGAAACGGACATGGTGGAGGAGCTGCGGGTGGATCCCTCCCAGGGCACCCACTTCTTCCAGAACATCATGGCCTTCGGCATCGGCTACCTGACGGTGGAGGCCCGGGGCCGGGAGGACCTGCTGGACTACGAGTGGATGGAGAGCCAGCCGGCCGAATCGGAGACGGAGCACCTGCGCCACCTGGCCTTCCCCGAGCCGCTGCAGATCGCCCTGAACGGGCGGAGGAACTGCGGGGTGGTCATGAAGCCGGGGTTCAGCCTCTGAGCGGCTGGTCCAGGAGCCGCAGCGGCCTCCTCGGGAGGACACAGCTACTCGGGATGGAAGGTCTTGGCTTCCTGCCACCCTCCGTCCCAGATGGCCTGCACGACCACGGGCCTGGCGAGGGGAACGTGGGTCTCCGGGTCCATGGTCAAGGTACCGGTGAACACCGGCACCTCCTGCATTCTCTCCAGGGCATTCTTCATGGTCGTGCCGTCCACCCTCCCGGTCCTCTCCAGGGATGCCTGGGCCGCGTATTCCAGGGCCATGATGGCGTCCAGGGCATAGTAGGCGGCGGGTTGGCAGGTCATGCCGTGTGACAGGATGAAGTTGGCGTTGAAATCAGCGACCTCCAGATCCCCGGAGAAAACCCCGGTGGTCAGGCAGCTGCCTTCGAGCTCCTTGCCCGCCAGGGCCAGCACGTCATCCACCGCCCATGTCTCATTGCCCAGGAACTGGATTTTCAGGCCGAGCTGGGAGGCCTGCTTGGCGATCCGGGCGGCATCCAGGCCGCAGGTCGCGGCGATGAACAGGCAGTCCGGCGAGCTCTTGGCGATCCGCCTGAGCTTGTACCGGAATTCCCTCTCCCCGTAGGTGTAGTATTCCCTGGCCGCCACCACGCCCCCGAGCTCGACGAACTCGTTCCAACAGGCGGCCACGTAGCCTGTGCAGGCATGGTCGGACTGGTCATAGATGAAGGCGGCCCGGCATTTCCCCAGGTCCTGGACGGCATAGTCAGCGGCCACCCTGGGCTGGTATGGACCGGCGACGCCGACCCGGAACAGGTACGGGTTCACCTGCCCCTCCACGACCCGCCCCTCCTCGTCCCGGGCGAACTGGAAGTAGGTCGGGGCGGTAGCGACGACCGGGACCGCATGGAGATCGGCGATGGGCTCCACCCGGAGGCCCGAGCCCGACCCTTCCGGGGTGATGATCCCCACGACGTGGTCCTCGTCGATCAGGCGCGCGGCGCCGGGGATCACCCCCTGCGCATCGTCTTCCGGGTCGTAGACCGCCAGGTTGATCTTCCTGCCGCAGATCCCGCCTTGGGCGTTGATCTCCGCGACCTGGTCCTCCACCGCGTACCTGGCGCATCGGGTCTCGTCCGGGCCCGGGCCGGTCGCCGCGCAGACGAATCCGAAGCTGATTTCATCCTGGCCCCGCAACCAGCTGGGACACGCGGCCGAGGCCCCGGCCAGCAGGCCCGCAGCCAGGATCCGGCGGGAGATGTACCGAAGGCGGGGCAGCCCCGGTGACCTCGGCCCCCGGAAGTGCCGCTCCGGCCGGATTGCGGCACCATGCCTGCAAGGAGGGCAACCCATGGCGACTCCTCCGGCAGGCCCCCGCAAGAAGCTGGGACCTGCCTAGATCGACCCAAGGATGGGGTCGCCGGCACCTCGAGTAAAGCGCATTTCCGGCCAACTTTCGCGTTGCGGCGGACCTGAAGCCATTCACCGCCGGTCCTGGTTCCGGGGCGGCGGCGTCTCCTCGAAGACCGTCCTGGCCACGTTCATGGCCGTCATGGCGCTCGGCCAGCCGGAGTAGAAGGCCAGGTGGGTGATGGCCTCCACGATCTCTTCCCGGGTCAGGCCGTTGGCCAGCCCGCGCTTGAGGTGCACCGGGAGCTGCTCGGCGGCGCGCAGGGCGACCAGCGCCGCGATGGTGGCGAGGCTGCGGTCCCGTTTGGCCAGGGCGGGCCGTTCCCACACGTGCCCGAACAGCACGTCGTCGGTGATGCGCACCAGCTCGGGCGCGAAGTCGGCCAGCGCCTTGTAGTTTCCCGTGGGTTGGGGCGGCAGTTCAGCCATGGGTCTGCTCCTGTCTGCCCATCAAGTACTGGGCAGTCCGTGAATTTTAACGCCCAAGTCATCGTAGACCGCCAGGCGGGGCTTGGCCGGGGGCAGGCAGTGGTCGAACGGCTGGCGCAAGGCAAACGGGATTGCAGGGCGGTCGGGGGGACCTACACGCTTGCCAGGCGCCCGACCGGAGCGGCGTAGACGACGAATTCGTCGGTGCCGTCCACCCCCACCAGGGCGTCCATTTTCGCCTGGTGGTAGGCACCGATGGCGCAGGTGCCGCAGCCGACCGCCCCCGCGGCCAGATAGAGGTTCTGGCAGAGGTGGCCCGAATCCTGGAGGATGATCTTGGGCGCGGCCACGCAGTAACGCCATTCGGTCCGGGCCGGGATCGCGGTCCAGACGAAGGCGAGGGGAGCGCTCCCGACGAAGGCCTGGTCCATGGAAGCCTCGGTCAGGGCGCGCTTGAGGTCGTCCCGCCGGGATACCAGCACCAGGTCGTGTTCGAGGGCCCGGTAGCGCCAGATGCCGGGCTCCACCCCGTCCACCTCCCGCACCGCCAGATAGGTCTCGAACGGATGGCGCGCCCCCCCCGAGGGCACCGTGCGCAGGTTGGCCCGCCCGCCCCGCAGACCCTGGGTAGCCCAGAGCAGGAACGAGAGCTCCGGCAGGGAGATGGAACCCGGGGCCCAAATCCGCTCGCTGTGCCGCCTGGCGATTGCTTCGAACAGGGAGTCGTGACGCAGGGTGCCCTGGTCCGGCGGCGGCAGCCGGATCCCGGCCGCTTCCGGATCGGCCGGCTTGGTTCCAGGGGAAGGGTACGCCCATCCCCTGGTCGGTGATGCAGCCCTCCAGCTCGTCGAAATTGGCCTTGAGCAGGCTCCGCATGGTGCGGGCCCGCTCCTTCAGCGCAACCGACAGCGCCATCGCGGCGGCGTAGGTCGCCACCGCCCGGTCGACGCTGGCGGCCAGGATCGGGGGCAGCTCCGCATGGCCTTGGCCCATGGGAAGGCCCACCAGCGCCGCTTCAAGTTCGGCCCGGGCGGCTCCGGGCAAGGTCCCGAGCACCTCGTCCACGGCTTCGCGCCCTGACGCGGCGAGGCTCTCCGCAAAGGCCTTGGCCACCGCCGCGTCGGGGCAGGACCAGGAACACTCCGCCACCACGAAGGCGCGCTGGTCGGCCGGCAAGGTATCCAGAAGGTATTTCAGGCTCATTTGATCCTCGTGCGGCCCTGGGCCCATCGGCCCTTCCGGGGCCATTCTCTGGAAACGGTTTCGGTCCATCGTCCTCTGAACGCGAACGCGTTCAGAGGGCGATGACCCAGGACGAAATGAAGGGACCGGTACCGTTGCCCTAGGGCCGGGCGATCGGGTTCCCGAACCGCGCCGAGGAGCCCAGTTCGTATTCGATTTCCATCAGGCGGTTGTATTTCCCGATGCGTTCGCTGCGGCAGGCGGAGCCGGTCTTGATCTGGCCGCCGCCCATGGCCACGGCGAAGTCGGCAAGGAAGGTGTCCTCGGTCTCCCCGGAGCGGTGGGACACCACGAAGCCCCAGCCGGCCTTCCGGCACAGGTCGATGGCCTCGATGGTCTCGGACACGGTGCCGATCTGGTTCAGCTTGATCAGGACCGAATTGGCGGATTTCTCAGCGATGCCCCTCTGGATGAACTGTGGGTTGGTGACGAAGATGTCGTCTCCGACGATCTGGATGGCCGCTCCCATCTGCCGGGTCTGGTCCCGGAAGCCGTCCCAGTCGTTCTCGTCCAGCCCGTCCTCGATGGACACGATGGGGAACCTGGCGACCCAGTCCTGGTAGAGCTTGATCATCTCCGCGCTGGTCTTGCTGCCCCTGGCCCGACTTGGTTAGCTCGTAGGCGCCGCCTTCGAAGAACGAGCTGGCCGCGGGGTCCAGGGCGATGGCCACGTCCTTGCCGGGCTTGTAGCCGGCCGCCTGGATGGCCTCGACGATCACCTCGCAGGCCTCCTCGTTGCTCTCGAGGTTGGGGGCGAAGCCGCCCTCGTCGCCCACGCCGGTGGCTAGCCCTTCTTGTGCAGGATGCCCTTCAGGGCGTGGAAGGTCTCGGCGCCGTAGCGCAGGGCCTCGGCGAAGCTCGGCGCGCCGATGGGCATCACCATGAATTCCTGGAAGTCCACGCTGTTGTCGGCGTGCTTGCCGCCGTTGAGGATGTTCATCATGGGCACCGGCAGGCGCACGGCCCCGGTGCCGCCCAGGTAGGCGTAGAGGGGCAGGCTCGCGGCCTCGGCGGCGGCGCGGGCGACGGCCATGGAAACGCCCAGGATGGCGTTGGCCCCGAACTTCCCCTTGTTGGGCGTGCCGTCCAGCTCGATCATCAGGCGGTCGATCACCGCCTGGCGGCTGGGGTCCAGGCCCAGGAGCCGGGG
>CAWFOJ010000286.1:0-12868 GCA_963816585.1 uncultured Holophagaceae bacterium
GACGCGTCGCTCAGCTGCTCCACGTTGCCGGCGTCGTCCACGCACACCCCCACCCAGGCTTCCCGCTCCAGGGCGGCCAGCCGCTCGATCTTGGCGGGGGCGACGATCTCGTTGCTCACCAGCACGTTGCCCACCCCGCCGGCCACCAGCGCCTCCGCCTCGCCCACCTTCTGGCAGCACACGCCCACCGCCCCGGCGGCCATCTGGCGCAGGGCGATCTCCGGGCACTTGTGGCTCTTGGCGTGGGGCCGCAGGCGCATGCCCAGGCGCGAGGCCGCCCCGGCCAGACGGGCCAGGTTGCGCTCGAAGGCGTCCAGGTCCAGGAGCAGGGCGGGCGTTTCCACCTGGGCCAGGGACATGCCGGTTTCCGCCGGAGGCCGGTTGACCGATCATTCACCTCCGGGGCATGGGAAGGGGGGTGATCCAGGATGACCCGGCGGGCAGGGATCGGCAATGCCCAAAGGCCCGGGCACTGGAGTCTGGCGCTTCCGCCGGAGGATGGTTAGCATGGCTCCGGCCCTGCCCGGGAGATCCCATGCGCCACTTCCACCCTGCCCTGGGTTTCGCGCTCCTGCTGCTGCCGGCCTGCGGCGGCGGGGGAGGCGGCGTCACTCCGCCGGCGGCGCAGGTCCTTGCCGTGGTGCCGGCCCAGGCCAGCATCCAGACCAGCCAGACCCAGGCCTTCAGCGCCACCCTGGACGGCGCCGCCACCACCGCGGTCGCCTGGAGCGTGGTCGAGCCCGGAGGCGGCGGCATCGACGCCACCGGCCTGTACACCCCGCCCGCCGCCGCCGGGACCTACCACGTCCTGGCGGCCCTGAGCGCCAACCTTGCGGTCACCGCCCAGGCGCCGGTCACGGTCACCCTCCCGGCCGCCGGCGTCCCGGGCCTGGGCATTGACGCCCCGCTCAACGGCTGGCTGCCCTTCCCGGCGGACAACCCCTGGAACCTGGACGTCTCCGCCGCCCAGGTGGATCCGAACAGCGGCGACGTCATCAGCTACGTCGGCGCCGCCACGACCCTGCACCCGGACTTCGGCTCCGGGCTCTATGACGGCGCCCCCATCGGCATCCCCTACGCGGTGGTGGCCGGCGATCAGGCCCGGGTGGCGGTGGTCTACAACGCCTACGGCGACGAGAGCGACCCCGGCCCCTTCCCGGTGCCCTCACCGCCGCCCTACGAGGGCGTCGCCCCCACCGACACCTCCGGCGACCGCCACGTGCTGGTGCTGGACCGGGACAACGGCTGGCTCTACGAGCTCTACGGCGCCCAGCTGCAGGCCGACGGCAGTTGGACCGCGGGCAGCGGGGCGGTCTGGGACGTGACCCTGGACGACCAGCGGCCCCTGGGCTGGACCAGCGCCGACGCCGCCGGCCTGGCCATCTTCCCGGGCCTGGCCAAGTACGACGAAGTGGCCGCGGGCGCCATCCGGCATGCCCTCCGGCTCACGGTGCCGGTGACCCGGGAGGCCTGGATCCTGCCCGCCACCCACTGGGCCAGCAGCGTCACCGACCCCAGCGCGCCGCCCATGGGCGCCCGGTTCCGCCTCAAAGCCTTGTACGACATCTCCGGTTTCTCGCCCCAGGCCCAGGTCGTGCTCAAGGCCCTCCAGACCTACGGCATGATCGTGGCCGACAACGGCTCCGCCTGGTATCTGGGCGGCGCTCCGGATCCCCGCTGGGACAACGACGACCTGCACACCCTCGGCCAGGTCACCGGCGCCGACCTGGAGCTGGTGACCACCGGCAGCATCGTCACCTCGGTGCCGGCCGGGCCGGCACCGGCCATCCAGAGCTTCACCGCCACCCCGGCAGCCATCGCCCCCGGCAGTTCCAGCACCCTGGCCTGGAGCGCCACAGAGGCCGCCCGGGTACTTCCTCAACCCGGGGCCCGGGCCGGTGCGGGGCGCCAGCATCGTGGTGAGCCCCGCGGCCACCACGACCTACACCCTGGTGGTGGAAGGCCCCTACGGCAGCGCCACCGCCACCGTCACGGTCACCGTGCAGCCGTAGCTCAAATTCTTCCTCTAGACTGCCAATCTCCGGTTTGATCCTTGGCCTGGAGGCAGCCAGGACGTCGGCCATCCCACTGGGACGGGTGGAGCATCTTGTGCTCCTCCGGGCAGACCCGGCCCATGTTGCCAATGCCTCCTGGCCTGCGGTAGGATGATCCGGGTCCTTCCGGAGCAAGGTGTTCGGCAGGAAACCCAGGCAGCCGTAGCTCAGTTGGATAGAGCGTTGGCCTCCGAAGCCAAAGGTCGCGCGTTCGAGTCGCGCCGGTTGCACCAACAGAAACCCCCGTCAGACCTAGGCGGGGGTTGTTTATTGCCGGCACCGCTCCGGCCTTCGGATTTTGCCGAGAGTCCAGGGAGGGTCCAGGATTCCAAAACCTGCCTCCTTCCATACTGCACCAGGCGAGCCAGCCCGCCCTGGTTTGCCTCCTCGCTGAATCGTGTGGGTGACACCTGCTGCTGATGGCATTGTAGGGGGTGACGCCCTGCCGCGCCGAAGTCAGGTCATGCCGTGGCCTGTGAACTGTCCAAGAGTGTGCCCAGTTCCACCATGAGGGCCTCGGTCTCCTCTCTGGCGGCGGTTCTCACCAGGTCACTCTCCGCCCGGAGTCCCCACTCCAGGGATTCCAGGGTGAAGGCGGCCATGGCCCGGACGGCCCCGGCCAGGTTCTCGGCGGTGGGCTCGGTCTTCCGCTCCACCTCCCGCTCCAGCCGGGCCTCTTCTTCCTGCCTGGCCTTGATCTTCTTTTTCCGCTCCGCCACCTCCTTTGGAGTCAGGGGTTCATCCCAATGGTGGTCATCCATCTCTGCCACACACTCCATGAATGTCTCCAGGGAGGGGTGATGCCCTAAACCCCGGCTGGGGTCCAAGGCCCTTTCCCGCCTGCTGGCCTCATGTTCCGCCCTCCAGAAAATGTCCTTGAGGGAGGCCATCCGTTCCTGCGCAAGGGACTGGAGGAGATCGTCATGGATGTTCCAGGAGACCCAACGGGGATGGGCAGGGGGGAACTTGGCCCTGACCCGGTCCAAGGCGAACGTTGGATCGGCCCATTCGGCAAGGGCTTGAAGGGCGGATCGAGGGACGGTGATGAGATCGGTTGTGGTGAGGATCTCCATCATGATCTCCAGGTGGGGGTTATACGGCGGAGCCCCAGGGCATGGCCCGGAGCGGATTCAACGCTTCCGTAAATCGTGGTGGGCAAGAACAAGAGCTTGCTTCCAGGCCCGGCGCAGGACCTTCACCGCGGCGGGGCGGTCCGCCTGGGCCTCCAGGAAGGCCGCGCACTCCTTTGCGATCTCCCGGACCTCCGGCGCCAGGGCCAGGAAGTCTTCCATGTCAGCCTGTGGGTTCGGCTCCGCCAGCACCAGCCACTCCACCACATGCCAAGCGGGCATGCCATACACTTTCGCCAGGGTTCGGAGCCGATCAGCGGAACCGGGCGACAGGCGAAGGTGCATAACCTCAACGTCGCCTTCCCGGCGGGGCCGGCCTCCCCCCGCCCCTGCCCAATACCTGGATGTACTGCAAGCGCCATGAGCCGTCTCCTGCCAGAAGTATCTCCCACAGCGCGTGGGAATCCAAGAAAGTTTTTGATAATCAAAAAACTAGTTTTTGATTATCAAAAACTTTCTATTAAAAAAGAGCTTGATAAATAAGGCCTTTTGAAGGGTTGCCCCGTCTGCCGGCGCAGAAAGGCCACGGGTTGCCCATGGGGCGGCGGTCCATTGCGCCTAGTCCTCACTGGCACGGCTCAGGATGCCGTCCATGCTCAAGCGGGTAGAGGCATCGGTGATCCTGCCCAGGGGGTGCCCAGGCTCCCCGTGGTGGCGCTGGTCTTGGGATCCCGAATGACCATGATGTTCCGTTCAAGGTCAACATCGGTCCACCGCAGGTTTCCCGCCTCGCCAGTCCGACTGCCGCCCCTGAACCCGGCCACGCCATGCTGGAGACCCAGGCCGAACCGCCCGGCTATCCGCACACGTAGCCGAACCCCCGCACCGTGTGGATGAAGGAAGGTTCGTTGGGATTGTCTTCCACCTTCCGGCGCAGCCGGGCGATGAACACGTCCAGGCTCTTTTCGCTGCCGTGGTGGTTCTCGCCCCACACATGGCTCACGAGCTCAGCTCGGCTCAACGGCCTGCCGATGTTGCTGCACAACTGCGACAACAGTATGAATTCTTTTGGCGTAAGATTCAGATCTTGACTGTCCTTGTAGCATTTCTGCGTCTGGAACTCGATCCGCAGATTCCGGAATTTGACCATGGATGCATTGATGATCATTTCCCGTTCCCGCCTGAGGACCGCCTTGGCCCTGGCCACCAGCTCTTCCGGACGGAACGGCTTGATGATGTAATCGTCCGCCCCCGTGGCCAGGCCCCGGACCACGTCCTTCAGGTCTCCCAGCTTGGTGAGCATGATGACGCCCCTGTCCTTGCCGCTTTCCCGGATCCGTTTGCACACTTCGAATCCGTCGATGCCTGGGAGCAGGAGGTCGAGGATGATCAGGTCGAACGTCCGGGTTTCGAGCAGGGCCAAGGCCTCTTCGCCAGTGCTCGCTTCCTCGACCTGGAAATTCCCCCTGGTCAGGGTCCTCACGATCTTGGTCCTGGTCACGATTTCGTCTTCGACCACCAAGGCAGTGGCACCCGGGCGGCACACCTCCTGAGCTTCGACGGCTTTGAGCGCCTGGTTAGGCAATGGAACCACCTCAACGGAGCCTTGCTTCGAATACTATTATCATGATGGTCAATCCAGGAAAAACCAGGGGAGTTGCGTAAATAATTTACCATGGCCCCCAGTCATCGGCTGCAGCACTCTGGTGGTTGTCCATCGACGGGAAAGGGAGGGTTCCGGGAGCCGCCCCGGGGGCCGACCGGGAGTCCCCGCCACACCCCACCATGGCACCGTACCCATGAAACCAAACAATCTAGTCGACCTCGGCGACGCGAAACGGAAGTCCAAGGATTACCGGGCGGCGATCCTCCACTACCGGAAGGCCCTGGAACAGGACCCCGACCATGGGCGGGCGCTCCTGGGACTGGCGGATGCGTACCGGGGCACCCAGGACGCCGGCCAGGCCATCGGGATCCTGCAGCGGTACCTGGAAAGGAACCCCAGAGACGCCGCCGCCCTCACGCGCCTGGCGGACGCCTATCGGAAGGTCGGCCAGCGCGCCCCCGCGGAGGACGCCTACCGGAAGGCCCTGGACCTGGACCCCCGGAACCGCCACGCGCTCATGGGGCTGGGTGACCTCTACCACCGGGACCAGCGTTACCGGGACGCCCTGGTCCCCTGGGAACGCCTGCTGGAGATCGATCCCGGCCTCTTGAACATCCTCACGATGGTCGGCCACATGCACCGCAAGCAGCTGGATTTCGAGCAGGCGGCGCAGTGCTTCACCCGCGCCCTGGCCCTGGCGCCGCACAACCCCCATGCCGTCTTCGGCCTGGCCGACAGCCTCCGGGGCCTGGGGCGGTTCGCCGAGGCGGCGCCCTACTGGGAGGAGATCCTGGGGGCCGACCCGCGCAACCAGCAGGTGCTCACCCGGGCCGGGGACTGCTACTTCCGGCTGGGCAAGCTGGCCAGGGCGGAAGCGTTGTTCAACCGGTCCCTGGACATCGGCCACGACAAGCCCGCCCTGCTGGGCCTGGCGCGCATCCACCAGCAGCGCGGCGACTTTCCGGAGGCCGTGAGCAGCTATGACCGGATCCTCGCCAGGAACCCGGGCGATGCCCGGACCATCCTCCTGCTGGCCAAGGCGCTGGAGCGGTGGCAAGGCCCGGCGGCGGCCGCGTCCTACCTGGAACAGCAGCGGAAGGCCCACCCGGAAGGGCTGGAATCGAATCTTTGATTAATTGAATTTCTAAATAACCTAATTAAAAAAGGGTAGTGCAATAAAGAACGAATAGGGGACCCGGAGCTTCCAGCCCCCCTCGCACCACCACTGGGTTTGGTGCGGAATTCCCCCTGCCGGCCTAGGCATGAGGTTTGTTTTAACGCATTTTGCCAATCGGGGCAGGGTCCGCCGACCCCGAGCCCGTTCCATCCTTGGGAAACGCAGTCGCTTAACCAAGGGAACAACCGGTGCGGCTTACGAAATATTAACCAAACCAAACGTTGACTTCAAACACCGCTAGTAGATATTTATTATGTGTCCACTGCATAAACAGTGAAAAACGGCATTAGGCGCTCGCCTCTTGTCTGGCAATAGCGTGGGAGAAGCCCAGGGGTTGACCTGGGTCTGGCTTCTTCCGCGTCCACCCGGGAGTTCCACGAGAACTACCCAGAACCCCAACATCGTTCGGGACGACAAAACGGACCCGGACTCTAGCTCCAAGGAGGCAGATATGAACAAGTTCCTTACCTTCGCCCTGGCCGCGGGCGTGGGCTCGCTGGCGTTCGCCGCGCCCCCCCTCACCTATGGGAGCACCGGCAACATGGCCTGGGCCACCGTGCCAGTCTGTGCAGAAGTCTTCAGCCCGGTCTGCATCACCCTGGATCCTGGCCCCATGTGCTTCGGCAAGCTGATCGCCACCAGCGACAAGAAGATGGAGGTCACTTTGTTCCCTCTTGGCGGCGAGATCGGCCAGGGGTGCGTCCCGATTTTGGGCAACAGGACCGCGACTCCCCGTGTCAAGGGCACGAAGGCCAAGTGGCTGCCGCTGTACTTCGCCTATATCCCCGCTGGATTCAACAAGGGCTGCTACCTCGACCGTGTCACCCACAGCGGCCCGCCCACCTTCTTCATGGGCAAGGACTCCTTTGACTTCAAACTCGGCGGCACCCTCCACATGCCCAAAGGCACCTTGGGCGAGGTGCATGGCACGATCCACGTGATGTGCGCCTACATCTAGGCCAGCAATCCTGACCGGAGGTGGATGCTTTTCTGCCTGGGCCAACCACCGGTGACGGAACCAAAAGGACCGGCCCACCAGGCCAGGGGCCACAAGTGAATGCTTGTGGCCCCGATTCTCAAGCAGGTTGATCCATTTTGCCGCTGGCACGGCAAAGTGATCCTGAGTGCTGCCTCCTCAGGTGAAACCCCCAGGTGGTCAAGGCATGCCAGTGCCTTCCCTGGGGGCGATCCCTTTTCCCGAGGAACCTCATGCGATCCATCCTGATGCTGATCATCCTTGCCCTTTGCCTCCCTTTGGGCGCCCAAGCCGATGGTGACCTCGGGGATCTCATGGTGATTCCCACCAGGGTGGTCCTGGAGGGACGGGAGCGCAGTGCGGAAGTGATCCTCCGCAACGCCGGACCGGTGCCCAGTTCGTACCGGATCTTCTTTCAGGAAATGAGAATGCTTCCTTCCGGGGAAGTGGAAGAAGTGGCGAAAACGGGTGGGGCCCTCTACGCCTCGGACCTGGTTCGCTTCTCGCCCCGCCAGGTGGACCTGGGCCCCAATGAATCGCAGACGGTCCGGATCCAGGTCCGCAAACCGGAAGGGCTCAAGGACGGCGAATACCATTCCCACCTGGTCTTCCAGAGAATACCTCCGGCCGAGCCCGCCAAGCCCCTGGAGGACGCTGGCGACGAGAACGTCTCCATCAACATCCAGACTCTCGTCAGCATCTGCATCCCCGTGATCGTTCGCCATGGGGATACGCACGCCACCGTATCCCTCTCCGGTCTCGCCTTCCAGCCCGCCACCAAGCCGGAGGAGGCGCCCGCCCTGGACCTCCTCCTGAACCGCTCCGGCAACCGGGGCGTCATGGGTGAATTCAAGGTGGACTGGATCCCCCGCTCTGGCCGCGCCACCACCCTCGACAGCGAGGAAGGCAGGGCCGTCTACCCGGAAGTCGATGCCGTGAACGTCCGCCTTGAACTTCCGGATGCCGCAGGAAAGACCCTGAAGGATGGACGTTTCAAAGTGACCTTCAATCCCAAGGACATCAAACAGCCCCCGGTGATCGCCTTCCTGGACCTTCCTTAGTGGGCAAACCCCTCCTCGCCATCGCCGCATGTGCCATCTGCGTCCCGGCCCTTTGCCAAGCACCTCTTTCGGAAGCCGATATGGTCCTCCTTCAGCCGTTCCTGGAGAGGACCCCTCTTGGGTCCGGAATCGAGGCCTATGACTCGGGGGGGTCACGCTGGTGCCGTTGGGAGAGATCTGCCGGCTCCTGGCCTTCGGCATCCGGGTCGATCCGGACCGGCGCTCGGCGGCGGGCTTTTTCATCAGCCCCAAGCGCACCTTCCGCCTGGACCTGGACCAGGGGGTCGTGACGGTGGAAGGCCGCCGGGCACCCTTGGGGCGTGCGGTGCGGATGCCCCGGGACATCTACGTGGATGCCCGGAGCCTGGGGGAATGGTTCCCCCTCGAGGTGACGGTGGACCTCAAGGCCTCCGCGCTCAACATCAAGGCCAAAGAGCGGGTCCCCGTCCAGGACCTCCTGGAGCGGGAGAACCTGTACCACAACGAGCCCATGAGCAACTACCAGGAAGAGGCCCCCACCCAGGGGCAGCCGCATGCCACTCCGTATTCCTTCCTGGACCTGCCCATGGTGGACCTCTACCTGGACCTGGACCAGTACACCCAGCCGACCACCTCGAGTGCGGAAGGGAGCGTGGAACTGGGCGGCGACCTGCTGTGGATGAGCTCGGACATCTACCTGGACCGGTCCGAAGGGAGCTGGGGCAGCTCCCGCGGGACCTTGTTCAGGGAGAGCCCCAATGGCGGGCTGCTGGGGCCCATGAACGCACGGCGGCTTGAACTGGGGGACCTCTACACCGTCCCCTCCATGGACCTGGTGGGCGCCCTGCCCCAAGGCCGGGGCCTGAACATCAGCAATTATCCGGTGAACTACAGTGTCCGCTTCGCCACCAAGACCTTCCGGGGCCCGCTCCCGGTGGGCTGGTCGGTGGAATTCTTCCAGAACGGCAGCCTGGTGGGCTACCAGCCGCCGAACAGCACCGGTGTCTACCTGTTCCCGGACGTCCCGCTCCGGTTCGGCCTCAACCTGTTCAAGCTGGTGTTCCACGGCCCCCTGGGCGAGGTGCGGGAGGAAACCTACCGCCTCGACATCAGCCAGGACCAGCCCGCCCCAGGGGCCTTCTATTACGGCGTCGCGGGGGTCCAGCCGCGGGCGGACGAGATCGACGCCCTGCTCCCAAGCGGCACGGATGCCAGCTCCCTGGTCAAGCCCAGCTACATGGTGCATGCGGACTATGGGCTCAGCACGGCCTTCTCCGTGCAGGGCGGCGCCGCCGGCATGGAGCAGGTGAACGGCTTCAACAGCTACGCGATGATGGGGGTGCGCGGGGTATGGTCGTTCCTGGCCCTCCAGATGACGGCCGCCCAGGACCAGGGGCCGAATCCGACGCCCGGGACCGGCCTGGAATGGGTGCTGAGCACCGGCAACGCCTACTCCACCCTGACCGTGCGCAGGGACCAGTTCATGAACGGGTTCCAGCGTTCCATCTACGACACCGTCGACCTCGGCGCCATCGGATACCAGGTCAAGGATGCCACCGGGGTGGACCTGAACTGGACCGCGCAGCCGTTCAAGGTTCCCCTTTCGCTCTCCGCCCAGGTGGACGAGGAGAACTACGTGGGGGGCGCCGAAGGGACCCGGCAGCGGATCGTCCTCTCCACCCAGGCGCGGGGGGTGAACATCGCCAATTCCATCACCCGGCTGACCCTTCCCCAGGAGCCGAACCCCCTGCAGGGGGACCTCATGGCGACGCTGTTCAAGACGCAATGGTCCTGCCAGGGGAACCTGTACTACGACCAGAACCGGGTGACCGGTTGGGGGGCCCAGGCGCAGTTCAATGCGCCGAAGGGGTACCGGTTGCCACCTGCGGCGCGATCGGTCCCGTGGGTTCGACCTATGCGGTGGACTCGCCGGGGCCCCTGCAGATCAACGCCGGGGTGCAGCGTCTGACGGGCCGCTGGGGCTTCGGGCTCAACCTCCAGAAAGCCGGCTCAACCTATTCCGGATACCTCCAGCTCCAGGTCTCCCTCGGGCGGGAGCCCCGCACCGGCAAGTGGGTCAGCGACGCCCAGTCCCTGGCCACGTCCGGGTCGGTCTCGGCCATCGCCTTCCACGACACCAACGGCAACGGGGTCCGGGATCCGGGGGAGCCGGTCATCCAGGGCGCGAAATTCCAGGTGGGGGGAACCGCCGCCGAGAACCAGGTGCAGGATCCCGCGGTCACCTTGATCACCAAGCTGGCGCCCTTCCAGCCCCTGGACGTGAGCCTGGATGAATCGAGCCTGGAGGATACTGCCCAGAAGGCGTCCATCAAATCCTTCACCATCGTGCCCCGGCCGGGGAAGGTGGAACCCCTGGAATTTCCCGTCGTCCTGGTGGGCGACCTGAATGGCGTCACCCGGATCCACCGGGGCGGGAAACAGGAGGAACTGCCGGGGCTCGAAGTGGAACTGCTGGACGTCTCCGGCAAGCGCGTCGGGGTGACGCGGAGCGCCTATGACGGTTTTTTCGAGTTCCGGGATGTGCCCTATGGCGAATATCGGCTCCGGGTGACCCCGGAGGAGGTCGCCCGGGTGGGGCTCAAGCCCTCCGCCCCGCGCCGGATCCTCATCCAGCCGTCCCGCCATTCCCTGGACGGCACGGACCTGATCGTAGAACCCCTCGAGGAGAGTTCCGAACCTTCCGTCGAAAGGAGCAGCCCATGAGATTCTCCCCTTGGCTGGTGGCAATCCAGCTGACTGTGGCCGCCCTGGGCATCCCGGCGGCCGCGGCGCCTGCGGGCATCAGGGCGGCCGCGGCCCCGCCGGGCAACCAGCTGGGCACCCTCGCCCAGGGCACCAGGGCAGCCGCGGCCGCCCCGGGCATCCAGGTGATCACCCCCCTGTCCTTCGGAGGCCTTCTGGTCCAGCCCAAGGGGGGCCGAGCCACCCTCACGGCCGCGGGCAGCCTGCTGCCAGAAGGGGTGGGCGTCTTCCCCGGCGCGTCCCCGCCCGCCGAATACGGCCGCATCCGCTTGAAGGGCCCTGCCAAAGCCGATTTCCACATCCGGCTCGATCCCGCAACCCCGGCCCTCCAGGGCAGCTCGGGCGGGGTCGTCCAGCTCGCCGCCTTCCACCCGTCGCTGGCCAACCTGTACGGGAGGTTCAACAGCGCCGGGGAAGCCGAACTGGACCTGGGCGGCACCCTCGACATCCCGGCCCGGGCGCCCGCGGGCCGGTATACGGCGAACGTCCACATCCTGATGGTCGCCGACGGCGTTCCGGACGCGACCCAGGTCCTGCCCATCTATTGCACCCTGCGCTCGCCCCTGACCCTGGCCGTGCTCGACCAGCTGAATTTCGCCGGCCTGGCACCCGGCCCGAACCGGGGCACGTTCAGCGTGGATGCCGCCGGCGGCTACTTCTCGGCCGGGACGGCCGGCCCATTGCTCGTCAAAGGCGCCCCGAACCCGGCCGCCATAAGGCTGACTGGCGCCGCCGGCACGCGGTACGACATTCTCCTGCCCAAGACCATCTTCCTGCAGGGGCCCGGCGTTCCCATCCCGGTCCAGAACTTCACGTGCGACCGCGCCCTGAGCGGATTCCTCCCCGGCGCCGGGCTGACCTTGCACGTGGGGGCCCAGCTGGTGATGGCCCAGGGCCAGGCTTCCGGGACCTACTCGGGCGCCTTCCAGATTTCGGTGGTGTACCCATGAGCCTTGACGACCAGAATCGTTGCATGCCCCTACATGCGCTGCGGAATGATCCGTCATTCAGGAGGACCCGGATGCGATCCCTCTTCAAGATCATGGCGACGGCGATCGTCGGAGCCCTGCTCCTGTCCTGCGGCCACGGCGATGACACGTCGAACTCCACCCCGGGGCCGGCGATCACCAGCTTCCTGGCCAACACCACGACCATCGCCAACGGCGAAACGGTCAACCTCACGGGCATCTTCGTCAACGGGACCGGCATCATCATGCCGGGCGACCTCAGCGTGAACAGCGGGGACGTGACCGGCGTCACGCCGTCCGTGACGTCACCCTATACCCTCACGGTGACCGGTACGGACGGTGTGACGACCGTCAGCCAGGGCCTCACCATCACCGTGGTGCCGGCCGGCACGGCGGTCACGGTGGCCGGAACGGCCGGGACCAACGGCAGCGCGAACGGGACCGGCGTGGGTGCGACCTTCGACGGCCCCCTGGGGGTGGCCGTGGACAGCACCGGCAATGTCTACGTGACGGATTCCAACAACAACACCATCCGCAAGATCGCGCCCAGCGGCACGGTGGCCGTGGAGGTATCCACCCTGGCGGGCACGGCCGGTACCACCGGCAGCGCGGACGGCACGGGCGCCGCCGCGAGTTTCTACCAGCCCAGCGGCATCGCCGTCGATACCTCAGGCAACATCTACGTGGCCGATACCCTGAACGGCACCATCCGGAAGATCACGCCCGGAGGGGTGGTGACCACCCTGGCGGGCACCCCGGGCACCGTGGGCAGCTCCGACGGCACCGGCGCCGCCGCGAGCTTCGACCGTCCCAATGGCCTTGCCGTCGACAGTCTCGGGAACGTCTACGTGGCGGACTTCGGCAACAACACCATCCGCGCGGTCTCACCGGCCGGCGCGGTGTCCACCTTCGCGGGAACGCCAGGCGTCCGCGGCAGCGCCGACGGCACCGGCGCCGCCGCGAGCTTCTACCAGCCGAGCTTCCTGGCCATGGACAGCGCCTCCAACCTCTATGTGACCGACAGCGGCAACAACACCGTCCGCAGGATCACGCCCGCGGGAGTGGTGAGCACGGTGGCGGGCACGGCGGGCATCGCCGGCAGCTCCGACGGCTCGGGCCCGGGCGCGAGCTTCTACGGGCCGACCGGCATAGCCCTGGACGCCTCCGGCAACATTTATGTGGCAGATTGCTACAATTACACCATCCGCACGATC
>CAWFOJ010000287.1:0-17603 GCA_963816585.1 uncultured Holophagaceae bacterium
CCGAACCCTCCACGCCCGGCCCATCACCACCACCGCCCAGCTCGCCGGGCTGGTCCGGGAGGCCCTCCGGGGCGCTTTCCCGCCCGAGGACGCCCAGGTGGAGCTGCGCAAGGCCCTGCAGCGCACCTTCCAGGCCTTGCGCATCGCCGTGAACGACGAGTTCCAGGTCCTGGAGCAGTTCCTCTTCCACCTGCCCGCGGCCCTGAAGCCCGGGGGCAGGGTGGCCATCCTCAGCTTCCATTCCGGCGAGGACCGGCGGGTCAAGAAGGCCTTCCAGCAAGGGCACCGGGACGGCCTCTACCGGGACATCGCGCCGGACCCCATCCGCCCCACCCCCCAGGAGCGGCACGCCAACCCCAGATCCTCCTCGGCCAAGCTGCGTTGGGCGATCAGGGCCCAGGTTCCTAGAATTCCCGCACCGGGTAGGCGGTGAGCAGGGTTTCCTGGTCCGGCGAGACCACCACCACCAGGTTGCCGGTGGGCCGCCAGCGACGCGGCGGCCGGGCATCCCAGTAGTAGCCGATGACGTGGTTGAACCGCCGCATGGCCAGCCCGTTGCCGTCCCAGCTCAGGATCGGGTCACAGACCGGGTCGGCCAGGCAGCGGTGGATCAGTTCCGCCACGGCCGGGTGGCTGCCGCGGGAACGGGTGAACTGGCCCTTGCCGTTGCCGGCGCCGAAGTGGTGCTCTGCCTCGATGGGGTCCCACTTGACCGCGGTGACGCCTGCCTGCAGCAGCGCCTGGAACTGGCCCAGGTCCTGGTCCAGGCGGGCCCCGGTGAAATCGGCCCGGGTGAGGTTCGCGCCCTCCAGCCGGACCCCCCGCAAGGAAACCTGGCGCAGCACCGCGTCCGTGAGGTTGGCCCAGGCCAGCACGGCGCCGTCCAGGTCCGCCTCCGGCCAGAACAACGCCCCGGCCAGGTCGGCGCCGGCGCCGTCCGCCAGGGCGCCGGCTGGGATGGGCGCCCCGCTGCGGTGCCAGCCCACCGGTGTCTGCGGGTTCGCCGGGAGGGCCCGAGCGGGCTGGACGCCGAGCAGCAGAACAAGCCCAGCCGCCGCGGCGGCTTCGGGGCGCATCGGAAGGGAGAGCCGCATGACCATGCTCCTGGGTGCACCGGGAGCCGAATGGGTTTCCTGGGCCGGCCGCTGGTCCGGCCGTGCTAGGAGATCTTGAACCGCAGGACCCGCTGGCGCATGTCCCCGGCCAGGTTGGCCAGTTCGTCGATGGTGCGGGCGGTCTCGGTGATGGCGGAGGCCAGCTGGGTGGTGGCCGAGACGTTGCGCTCGGTGTAGCTCATGGTGGTGCCCATGGCCTCCGCAGCGAGGTCGCCGGCCCGGGCCTGGGCCTCCAGGGCCGCGACGATGGACTGGATCTGCTCGGCGTTCCGGCGCACGTCCTGCTCGATGGAGGCCAGGCTCCGGGCCACCGCTTCCACCGCCTCGCCCCCGGCCAGGACCCGCTTCCCGCTCTCCTCGATCAGGGCGAAGATCTCCTTGGCGGCGGCGCCGCTGCGCTCGGCCAGCTTGCGGATCTCCTCCGCCACCACCGCGAAGCCCCTGCCTTGCTGCCCGGCCTTGGCCGCCTCGATGGCGGCGTTGAGACTGAGCAGGTTGGTCTGCCGGGCGATGTCGGCGATCACCCCGGTGATCCGGCCGACCTTGCCGGAGCTCTCCCGGATGGCGTCCATGGCCTGGGTCGACTCCCGCGCGCCCCCCAGCCCCTGGAGGGTCGCCTCGAGGGAGCCCTGTGCCAGTCTGGCGGCGGCGACGGCGCTCTGCCGGGCGGCGCCGATGGATTCAGCCATTTCACTCAGGGTGGCGGTGGACTGCTCCACCGCCGCGCGCTGGCGCTCGGCGCCCAGGCTGATCTCGCTGGTGGCCTGGTTGATCTGCGCACCGGTGGCGGCCAGTTCGGTGGCGCTGGAGGCGTTCTGCTCGGCGATCTGGACCAGGGCCCGCATGTCCTCGCGCAACTGGACGGCGGCCTCGTTCAGGCTGAGGCTGATGTCGGCGAACTCGTCCCGTCCCGCGACCCGGGTGGTCACGGTGAGGTCGCCGCCCTTCAGGCCGCGCATGGCCTGCTGGATGACGCCCACGCTGCCGGTGATCTGGTTCGCCATCAGGCGCATGAAGTACATGCCGGCCAGCAGGCTGGCCAGGGCGAGGCCGAGGATCAGGCGCTGGCGGTTGTGCCCCATCCTCGTCCCCTCGCCCGCGGCCGCTTCCGATTTCTTGAGCACCAGGTCCTGCAGCTTCTCCAGGGCGACCCGGGCGTCCCGCTGGATGTCCACATTGCCTTCCATGTATTCCGGAACGGCGTCCCGGGAATCGGCCTCGGCCTTGGCCATCAGTCCGGGGAAACCGTCCATGTAGCGTCTGGTGGTTTCCAGGGACTGGCTCACCAGGGGCTGTTCCGCCCCGGTCCAGGCGATCCGGCCGAAGGCGTCCACGTCGTCCTGGAGCATCTTCGCCACTTCACCCAGGCGCTTGGTGCGCTTCTCCACATAATCTTTGTTCCGGGCGGCGGCCAGCAGGGACACGTGGACGATCCGCACCACGTTGGAATCGTTGAGGGCGCGCCCGATCAGGCGCGATTTCACCACGTTCGAGGCCAGCTGGACGGTGCCGGTTCCGGCGTCCTGCATGGACTTCCAGCTCACGGCAGCGACGATCGCCAGGAGGCTCGATTGGAGGATCAGCACGAAGAAGAATTTTCTACTGACTCGCATCCCTGCCATGAACTCGCCGACCATCGCCCGCCCCCTTCCCGAACCCTGACGCAGAGAACCCATTTAAAGTCGTTCGGGCCAATTTCCAAGGGGTTTTTAGGGCTGGGCCGTCGGGCCGGCCCCCGGTCAGTGCCTCAGGGCCTGCTTGATCTGGGCTTCCAGGGCGCGGATCCGCCCTTCCTGGAACGACCGGAGGCGCGCCACCCGGTCCGGGCCGGCCTTCTCCGGCGAGCCGCAGTCGAACGGCGGATGGGGATCGTACTCCAGGGTCAGCTGGACCATCCGGGCGGTCTCCTCCCCGACCAGCTCCGCCGTCAGGGCCAGGGCGAAATCGATGCCCGCGGTAACGCCGCCCGCGGTGATGCGGTTGCGGTCCCGCACCACCCGGCCCTGGGACGCCCGGGCGCCGAAACAAGGCAGGTACGACCGGTACAGCCAGTGGCAGGCCGATTGGTAGCCGTCCAGCAACCCCGCGGCGCCCAGCACCAGCGCGCCGGTGCAGACCGAAGCCACGTACTTGGCATGGGCCCCTTGGCGGCGCAGGAAGGCCAGGGTCTCCGCATCGTTCAACTGGTCCCCCACACCGGGCCCGCCGGGGACGCAGATGACGTCCAGGCTCGGGCATGCGGCGAAGGTCACCGTCGGCACCACCTGGAACCCGGCGTCGGTGGGCAGTGGATCCAGGGACCTGGCCGCGTAGTGGAGCCGGAGCCCCGGCACCCGGGAGAGCACCTGGGCGGGCCCCGTCAGGTCCAGCTGGGTCAAGTTGGGAAACAGGAGGAACCCGACCTGGAACTCCGGACTCATGGCAAGTCCTCGCAAATTCGCCGGCCACCGGGCGGCCCGGACCGGGGGGGTTAACCATTCTGCCATTACGATGGTTTGGTTGGCCCGGATTTCAATCAGTCCCTTTGACTAGGGGGCCGGAAGCGCAAGTCCGAATTGACGGTTTACAAATGGCTGCTACCTTTCCGGATCGTGGGAGGTTGCCGTGGATGACGCGCTTCGGAGGGAGAATTGGCAGTATTTCAAGGACAAGCATCCCGAGGCCTTCAGGGCCTACGAGGCCCTCGGGAAGGCGATCTACGAGCATGGGCCGCTCACCGAGCGGGAGTGCTACCTGGTCAAGGTCGCCGTGGCGGCCGCGTCCCAGTACCAAGTACGCGCTGGCTTCCCTCGTCGAGCGGGCGCTGGAAGCCGGGTGCACCCGTGAGGAGATCGAGCACACCATCCTCCTGACCGCCACCACGGCCGGGTTTCCGCGGATGATGACGGCGCTCCTGAACTTCAGGGCCATGAAAACCTAGCCTGCCACCTGGGCGGCGGCCATGGTCTCTTCCAGGGATCCGGCCGCCACCGCCAGGATGCCCCGGTCCAGGCGCCCGTCCCGGCCCATCCGGTCCAGGAACGCCAGCACCTTGTCCGCCCGCAGCCCGCGCCGGTAGGGCCGGTCCTGGGCCATGGCCTGGAACACGTCCGCCACCCGCATGAGGCGCGCCTCGGTGGACAACTGCTCGCCGCCGAGGTGGAACGGGTAGCCGGTGCCGTCGGGCTGCTCGTGGTGGAACGCCGCCCACGGGGTGATCCGCTCGAAGCCCTTGATCCGCCTCAAGATCTGGTACGTCTCGAAGCTGTGCATGTTGATCACGGTGCGCTCATCCGCATCCAGGCTCCCGGGCTTGTCCAGGATCTCGTCCGGGACCCGCAGTTTGCCCAGATCGTGGAGCAGCCCGGCGATCTCCACCTGGTCGCAGGTGTCCGGGTCGTCCCCCAGCTTCTGGGCCAGGAGCCGGGCCACCCGGGCCACCCCCACCGAGTGCTGGAAGGTGTAGGGGCTCTTGGCGTCCACGATGTCCGCGAAGATCACCGCCAGGCCGCGCAGGTCGGCGATGCCCGCCTGGAACCGCCGGCCCTGCTGCAGCAGGTCCTGGAGGCCGGCCTGGACGGCCCGGGGCTCCATGAGCAGCCAGAACGCCTCGGCCTGGGCGGTCTCCAGGAAGGCCTCCACCAGGCCCGGCTCGAAGTAGGTGCCGGCGTGCGCCCGGACCAGGTCGCGCACCTCCCGGGCCCGGCGGAACACCTCGCGGGTGCCGTACTGGCCGGACATGCACACGTCCACCCGGTCCAGCAGGAAGATCAGGTTGGTCCGGATAGCGGTCCGGGCGTCCACCTCCAAGTCCCCCAGCCGGTCCCAGCGGGTATGGTGCCAGCGCACCGCCGGCGCCAGGTCCGCCAGGGGCGGGAAGCGGCCCAGGAGCCTGTGCCCGGACTCGCAGTGGTCCTGGGAGCCTTCCCAGTCGAAGCTGTCCACCAGCCGGCGGCGGGTCCGGGTGGAAGACACTCCGAGGTCGTGGAGCATGCCCAGGTCGAACAAGAGCCCCGCCTCCTCCCGGGGCAGCCCCAGGGTCCGGGCGCATTCCACGGCCATGAGCCCGACCCGCTTGCCATGGCCCAGGTCATCCACGCCCACCAGGTCCAGGGCGTCGGACAAGGCGTAGATGACGTGGCGAAGGTCGGCTTGGATGGCCATGGGCGGGGCTGGGCTGGGCTGGAGGAGGCTTCCATTGTGGATCCCCCGGGTGCCCCGGCGCATCTGTTTTTTCAAGGCCTCCATGTGCCAGGATCCGGATTGTGGCAACCTGACCTGCGGACACGGAGGCTGCCATGGACCCGGTGCGCTTGCCCGGAGGGGAGACGGTGCCCGCCCTGGGCATGGGCACTTGGATGATGGGCGAAGACTCCGCCCGACGGCCGGAAGAGACCGCGGTCATCCGCCTGGGCGTGGACCTGGGCCTGGCCGTGGTGGACACCGCCGAGATGTACGGCGAAGGCCGCACCGAGGCGTTCCTGGGGGAGGCCCTGGCCGGGCTGCGGGACCGGGTGTTCCTGGTGAGCAAGGTGTATCCCCACAACGCCAGCCGCCAGGGGGTGCGGCGGGCCTGCGAAGGCAGCCTGGCCCGGCTGCGCACCGACCGTCTGGACCTGTACCTGCTCCACTGGCGGGGGCGCGAGCCCCTGGAGGAGACCGTGGCCGGCTTCGAGGACCTGCGCGCGGCCGGGAAGATCCGCCACTGGGGCGTGAGCAACTTCGACACGGGCGACCTGGAGGAGCTGTTCGCCCGGGCCGGGGGGGAGCGGTGCGCGGTGAACCAGGTGCTGTACAACCTGACCCGGCGGGGGCCGGAGTGGGACCTGCTGCCCTGGATGGAGGCCCGCCGGATGCCCCTCATGGCCTACAGCCCCCTGGAGCAGGGTCGGCTCCCCGGGGGCGGCGCCCTGGGCCAGATCGCCGCCCGGCTCGGCGCCACCCCCTGGCAGGTGGCCCTGGCCTGGGTGCTGCGCCGCCCCGGAACCCTGGCCATTCCCAAGGCTTCCCGGGCCGAGCACCTGCGCCGGAACCACGCCGCCCTGGGGCTGGCGCTCACCGAAGAGGACCTGGGCCAGCTGGAGGGTCAATTTGCCCGGCCCCGGCGCAAGTCCCCTTTGCAGATGCTTTAGTGTTTCCATAGCCGCCCAACTGGCTTTCCGGCCAGAAGCATTGACAGAAGATCTTGAGTTCCTTAAATTGAGTCCGCTTTTCCCGAACGCTGGGGAAAGATGATCGGATCATCCGTGCGGCGGCTGACGGCCGTGGCCAATGGAGATTCCAGGCCGGTCACGGCTGCCGCGCGCTGCAAGCCAACCCTGCATCCACGAGGACATTCCGGTCCTCCCGATGCCCCTGTGCCCCCATCCGGGGTTGTCAGCGGAGGCCACATGATTCTAATTACCGGTGCCACCGGCCAGATCGGCCAGCATCTCGTCCAGGACCTCAAGGGCCACAAGACCCCTTTCAAGGTCATGGTTCGTCGGGAGGACGCCCGGGCGGCCATGGAAGCCAAAGGCATCAAGGCGGTCCTGGGCGACTTCACCCAGCGCGCCTCGTACGTTGCGGCCCTGGCTGGGATCCAGGAGGTTTTCCTGCTGACCACCCCCCATCCGGACCAGGTGAGCCAGGAAGGGGCCTTCCTTACCGCCGCCAGTCAAGCCGGCGTGCGCCGGGTGGTGCGCTTGTCCGCCATCGGGGCCAGCCCGGCCAGCGCGTCCCCCCTGTTGCGCTTGCACGGGTTGTGCGAAGCCCGCCTGGACGGCTCGGGAATCCCCTGGACCATCCTGCGCCCGACCATGTTCATGCAGAACCTGGTGCCCATGTACGGCACCTCGGTGGCCACCACGGCCACCTTCTACGCGCCCGCCGGGGACGCCCGGATCCCCCTGGTGGACACCCGGGACGTGGCCGCGGTGGCCGCCGCCGTCCTGACCACCCCGGGCCACGACCGCCTGATCTACGAGATCACCGGTCCCGAACTGTACACCTATGAAGGGATCGCCGACGAACTCAGCAGCCAGCTGGGCCGGACCATCAAGTTCGTGGACGTGCCCGATGAAGCGGCCTACACGTCCATGATCGACCTGGGCCTCACGCCCTGGTTCGCCCACGGCCTGATCACCTTGTTCCACCAGTTCCGGGCCAACGCCGGCACCGCCGTGGTGATGGGCACCGTGCCCCGCCTGGCCGGGCACCAGGCCAGGACCCTCGCGGCCTACCTCAAGGAGAACCTGCACTCGTTCCGCAGCGCCAAGGCCGGCGACGCCGCTGCCACGGCCGACGTCCCCGTGGTCAAGAAGCACTCAGGCTAGTCCTGGACCTGGACCGGATCCCCGTTTTCCAGGCCCGGATTGGGGTTGAGGATGACCCGGGTGCCGGCTTGCAGCCCCTGCAGGATCCGCACCCGGTTGCCATTGTCCTCGCCCAGGACCAGGGGCAGCATGCGCACCCGCCCGGACTCCACCGCGACGGCGAAGGCCTTCTCGCCCCGCATGAGCAGCGCCTCGGCCGGGATCTCCAGGCGGCTGGAGGCGGTGGGCAGGCGCAGCACCACCTTCACGTAGGACCCGCCCAGGAAATGCCCGTCCGGGTTGGCCAGCTCCGCCTCGGCCAGCATGGTGCGGGAACGGGTGTCCAGGCTCCCGGCCAGGCGGTCGATGCGGGCCCGGACCACCAGGTCCGGACGGTCGGCGGGGCTGACCTCCACCGGCTGCCCGACGCGGGCCAGGGCCGCGGTGGCCTGGTCCAGGTAGAAGTCCACCCGCACCCGGCTGGTGTCCGCCAAGGACAGGATGGGTTGGGAGGACAGGGACGAGGTGGCGTTCTGGATGAAAGCCCCCACGTCCACGAACCGGGCGGCCACGGTGCCGGTGAAGGGGGCCACGATGCGGCTGTAGTTCTCCACTTCCAGCTGGGAGGCCAGGTTCTCCTTGGCGACCTGGGCGGCGCTCACGGCGTTTTCCACGTCCTGGGCGTTGGCGATGCCCTGGCGGCCCAGTTCCTGCATGCGTTCGGCGGTGTGCTGGAGGTTTTCGTAGGTGGACCGGAGGGCCTGGGTCTGGCGCAGGGTCTCGGGGGACTCCACCATCGCCAGCAGGTCCCCCTTGCGCACCGGGCTGCCCTTGTCCACCCGCATCTCCCGGATGAAGCCGCCGAGCTTGGAATACAGCGTGGTGGCCGCCAACGGGTTGGCCTCTCCCTCGAAGGTGAGGGCGGTCTCCTGGTCCCGGCCGCCCACCACCGCGGTCCGGACCCAGGAGCCGGCCGCCAGGGTGGCCTGCCGCTGCCGGGTGTCAACGGCGAGGTTGTGCAGCTGGGCGGATTTGAGGATCACCACGGCAGCCATCACCACCACCACCAGGGCGATGCCGGCGAGGCGGAAGCGCGAGTGGGCGGCGGGTTGGTTCATGACTCGGATCCTTGCTGTTCAGTATGGAACTGCTGGTCCAGGAGGTGGGCGGTGGGGGGCTTGACGCGGAACAGGCTGTAGATCACCGGCACCACGAACAGGGTCACCAGGGTGGCCACCAGCAGCCCGCCGATGACCGCGCGCCCCAGGGGCGCGTTCTGGCTCCCGGCCTCCCCCAGCCCCAGGGCCATGGGCACCATGCCCAGCACCATGGCCAGGGCGGTCATGATCACCGGCCGCAGGCGCACCATGCCGGCCCTGCGGGCGGCATCCAGGGCGTTGATGCCCGGTTCGGCCACCCGCACGTCGTTGGCGAAGCTCACCAGCAGGATGGCGTTGGACGTGGCGATGCCCACCGCCATGATGGCCCCCATCAGGGACTCCACGTTCAGGGTGGTGCCGGTGACGGCCAGCATCCACAGGATCCCCACCAGGGCCCCCGGCACCGCGAAAATGATGATGAAAGGGTCCAGCCAGCTCTGGTACAGCACGGCCATGAGGAGGTACACCAGGGCGATGGCGATGACCAGCCCGCCGCCCATGTCCCGGAAGGCGTCCAGCATCACGTCGAACTGGCCCCGGATGCGCAGGGAGGTCCGGGCCGGCAGGGGGCCCATGGCCCGGATGCCCCGCTGGATGTCCTGCACCACGCTGCCCAGGTCCCGGCCGTCCACCCCGGCCATGACGTCCAGCACCCTCATGACAGTGTAATGGTTCAATTCATTGGGGATCCCTATGTGGTGCAAGGTGGCGAACCCGGACAAGGGGGTGGCCGGCGCCGGCGCGTCCGGGCCGGCCGGGGCGAACCCCGGGGCCTGGAGCAGGCCGGCGCCGCCGGTGGGGTTGAAGGGAAGGGACATGAGCCGTTCCGGCGAGGACACCCGGCGCAGGGGGGACTTCACCTGGACCGTGTAGTTCACCCCGTTCACCGGATCGATGAAGAAGGACGGCGCCAGCTGGCCGTTGCCAGAGAGGGCCACCAGCAGGCCGTTGGCCACCGAAGTCTGGCTCAGGCCCAGGCGGGCGGCCTGGTAGCGGTCCACGTCCACCCGGTAGGCGGGGGCGTCCAGGGTCTGCTTGAGGCGCACATCCACCGCCCCGGGCACCTTATGCACCACGTCCTGGAGGCGCCGGGCCAACCGGGCGCTCACCTCCAGGTCCTGGCCCTCCACCTGGATGTCGATGGGGGCCGGGATGCCGAAGTTGAGCACCTGGCTCACCAGGTCCGCGGGCTGGAAATAGAACACGCAGTCCGGGAACCGGCGCCGCAGTTCGCCGCGCAGGATGCGCATGTAGCCCGCCGTGGGCCGGTGGCCGTGCTGGAGGGTGATGAACATCTCCGCGTCCTGGCTGGTGACGTTGTCGGTGGGGATGTAGGCCAGGTTGGGACCCACAGGCACCCCCAGGTTGGTATTGATGGAGGACAGTTCCCGGGCCGGCACCAGGTCCCGCACCGCCTGCTCCACCTCCGCCACCCGCCGCTCCGTCTCCTCCAGGCGCAGGCCGCCGTGGGCGCGCACGTGGAGCTTCATGATGCCGGCGTCCACCGGCGGGAAGAAGTCCCGGCCGATGACCAGCAGCAGCCCGGTGCTGCCGGCCAACAGCACCGCCGACAGGGCCAGGGTGAAGCGCCGGTGGTGCAGGACCTGGTCCAGGACCTTCCCATAGGCGCCCTGCAGGGCCCCGAACCAGCGCTCCCGCCAGGCGTTGAACCGCCCGGTCCAGGAGGCCCCGGCGGGCTCCCCGTGCTCCAGCAGGCGGCGGGCCAGGGTCGGCACCAGGGTCCGGGACAGGAAATAGGACGCCAGCATGGAGTACACCACCGCCATGGCCAGGGGCGTGAACAGGAACCGGGCCGGGCCCTCCAGGAGCACCACCGGGAAGAACACGATGCAGATGGACAGGGTGGCCACGATGGCGGGCACGGCGATCTGGCGCGCGCCGTCCAGGATGGCCACCGTCAAGGGCTTGCCCATGGCCTGGTTGCGGTTGATGTTCTCCACTTCCACCGTGGCGTCGTCCACCAGCATGCCGATGGCCAGGCTGAGGCCGCCCAGAGTCATGAGGTTGAGGGTCTGGCCGGAGACCTTCAGGCCGATGATGCCGAACAGGATCGCCAGGGGGATGCTGGTGCACACCAGGATCATGGAGCGCCAGGAGCCGATGAACATGAAGATCATCAGGGACACCAGCACCGACGCCACCAGCGCCTCCCGCCCCACCGAGCTGATGGCGTCCCGCACGAAGGCGCTCTGGTCCACGTCGAACTTGAGCTCCAGGCCCTCGGGGGCCGCCGCCTGGATGGCGGGCAGGGCTTCCTTGGCGGCGTCCACCACCGCCAGGGTGGAGGCGTTCGATTTCTTCAGGATGGCCATGTACACCGCCCGCCGGCCGTTGATCCGCACGATGTTGGTCTGGTCGGCGAAACCGTCGTACACGTCCGCCACGTCCCCCAGGTAGACCGGGGCCCCGTTCACCACCTTCACCGGCATCTGCCGCAGCTTGTCCACCTGGTCCGGGCTGGAGTTGGTGAGCACCGGCAGCTCCCGGGTGTCCATGCGCGCCAGGCCGGCGGGGGTGATGACGTTCTGGCTGGAGACGGCGTTGAGCACGTCCGCCGGGCTCAGCCCCAGGGCATCCAGCTTGGCCGGGTCCAGGTCGACGGCGATCATCCGGGAACGCCCCCCGTACGGCGCCGGGGTGGCCAGCCCCGGGATGGTGAACAGCTTGAGCCGGATGAAGTTGGTGGCGTGGTCGTAGATCTGCTGCTCGGTGAGGGTCTCGCTGCGGGCCGTGAGCTCCACCACCGGGACGTTGCTGGCGTTGAAGGGCACGATGATCGGCGCGGTGATCCCGGGCGGCATCCAGCGCAGGATGGTGCCGCAGGTGGCCGAGATCTGGGCGATGCTGGCACCGATGTCCAGGCCCGGCTGGAAATAGACGCGCAGCAGGCCGACGCCCTGGATGCTCTGGGATTCAAGGCGCTGGATGCCGTTGACGTTGCTGGAGATGGCCCGCTCGCACTGGGTCACCACCCGGCGCTCCATCTCCTCCGGGGCCAGGCCGCTGTACTGCCAGATCACCGCCACCACCGGGATGTCGATCTGGGGAAAGATGTCCACCGCCATGCGCCGGATGGACAGGAAGCCCAGGAGCATCACCAGGAAGCACATGACCGCCACGGTGTACGGGCGTCGGAGGGCGAGGCGGACGATCCACATGGGCTGCCTTGGGTAGGGTTGAGAGGAGAATGGGATCCATCTTACGCCCGATCTCCGGGCCGGTCCCGGCCCCCCCGGCCATGCCCTCCCGGGTGGATCGGGACTTTGGTCACCTGCGCGCGGCGCCGGGTGGATAAAATAGGTTCACCCTCCCTTCCCAGGACCGCTCCATGGACGACTTCCCAGGCACGCCCCCGACGCCGGTGGGCGTCGACCTGCTGGACCGCCAGCATCAGCGGGTGTACGCCCTGCTCGCCCAGACCATGCGCGCCTTGGAGCGGGATCCGGAGGATCCGGGGGCCGAAGAGCGTTTCAAGGAGGTCTTCCTCGCCAACGTGGAGCACTTCAAGGCCGAGGAGGATTACCTGGAGGGCCGGGGCTTTCCGGAACTGATCCCGCACCGGTTCGAGCACGAGCTGCTCCTGGATTGGTTCCGGGAAGCCCTGGCGCGCCGTGGCGGCCCCCACGCCCAGCCTCTGGCGGCGGTGGTGCGGGAGGCGGCGGACCTGATCCGGGGCCACCGCGAGACCGTGGACCGGGTCTACGCCGAGTGGCTGGAAGCTCAAGGGCGTTCGATCCAGCCTCCGCCCAGCACCTCGTCCCCGTCGTAGAACACCACCGCCTGGCCGGGGGCGACCGCCCGCTGGGGCTCCTGGAAGGTCACCGCCACCCGCCCGGGTTCCAGGGGCCGCACCAGGGCCGGGGCTTCCGCCCCCCGGGAGCGGATCCGGGCGCGGCAGGCCAGGGGCCGGGCTGGAGCCCCCAGGCACCAGGACACGGCCCCGGCGGCGAGGTCCCGGGCCAGGAGGTCCGGCTCGCCGCCCACCCAGACCGTGTTGGTGTCCGGGTCCACCCGCACCACGAACAGGGGCGCCCCGTAGGCCACCCCGATGCCCTTGCGCTGGCCCACGGTGAACCGCCAGTAGCCCTCGTGATGGCCCAGCTCCCGCCCGTCCAGGTGGCGGATGGGGCCGCTGGAACCCAGGTCCGGCGCCCGGCCGGTGGTTTCGATGAAGCTGTCGTAGCGCCCGGGGACGAAGCAGATCTCCTGGCTCTCGGCCTTCTCCGCCAGGTGCAGGCCCAGGTCCCGGGCCAGCTGGCGCACCTCCGGCTTGGCCAGCGCCGCCAGGGGGAACAGGGTCCGGGCCAGGGTCTCCTGGGTGTGGGTGAACAGGAAGTAGGTCTGGTCCTTGGCCGGGTCCGAGGCCTTGCGCAGGTGGTAGCCGGCCCCGTCCCGGGTGATGCGGGCGTAGTGGCCGGTGGCCACGAAGCGCGCCCCCAGGTCCCCGGCCGCCTCCAGCAGGGACCGGAACTTGAGGAACTGGTTGCAGCGGATGCAGGGGCTGGGCGTCTCGCCCCGCAGGTAGCCCGACACGAAGGGTTCGATCACCGTCTCCCGGAACGGCGCCTCCAGGTCCATGACGTAGTGGGGGAATCCGCTCTGGAAGGCCACCCGGCGCGCGTCCTGGAAATCGTCCAGGGTGCAGCACCGGCCCTCCGCCTCGGCGGCGCCCCCGTCCTGGGTCTTGTCGAACAGCTGCATGGAGACGCCCACCACGTCGTAGCCCCCCGCGTGGAGCAGGGCGGCCATCACCGAGCTGTCGATGCCCCCGGACATGGCCGCCAGCACCCGGTCCCCCTCCCTCAGGCCCGGATGGGCCCGGATGCAGTTGAGCGCGTGTTCCACCAGCAGGGTCGCCCCGGCCATGGGACCTCCTTTCCGGATCCATTGTACGGTTCACCCGGCTGCGTCCAGGGCCCGGCCGGTCCATAATGGAGTCATGGAATCCCCAACAGCCTCGAAGATCATTTCCTGGTGGGACCTGGCCGCCCTGCTCGGGTTCCTGGCCCTGGCCCTGTTCTACCAGCAGATCCTGCCCCTGCTGCCGGACCCGGTGCCCACCCACTTCAACGCCCTGGGCCATGCCAACGGCTGGACGCCCAAGGCCCGCCTGGCCCTGGTGGCGTTCCTGCCGCCGCTGGCGCTGTGGGGGGTCCTGTTCCTGGTGGGGGCGGTGACCGCCCTGGTGCCCGGGAGAGCCGGAGCGGTGCCTATCCATGCCTTGCGGGGACTGGCGGGCCTGGGCATGTGCGTGGTCATGGGCGGCTGCCTGCTGGTGCCCAGGTACGGCCTGACCGCCTTGTTCGGTGGCCTGCTGGCCTTCGCCTTCTGCCTGGTGGTGGGCATCGTGTTCCTGGTGCGGGACACCTGGCTGGCCCTTAGGCGGACGGCGAATCCGGAACATTACCGGTGCGGGGTCTTCTACGTGAACCGCCAGGATCCGAGGCTATGGGTGGAGAAGCGGGTCGGGATCGGCTGGACCCTCAACTTCGCCCATCCCGCCGCCGGGTGGATGTGCCTCCTGATGGCGGCCGGGGCGGTGGCCCTGGTGGTGGCGGTCAGGACGCTGGTGCGGCCCTGAAGGAGGCCGGCGCCCGGGTCCCGTCACATGCGGCGCCGGCTCCCGCTCCTGGGCCTGCCCAAGTTCGGGTTCGCCTGCGCCGTCCCCATGCGGGATTCCCTCGCCGCCCTGGGCATGGGCATCGCGTTCGACCCGTCCCGGGCGGACTTCTCGGCCATGGCCACGCGCCCCGAGGTGATGCTCCGGGTGGTGCACCGCACCCGCATCCAGGTGGACGAGAGGGGCCTCCTGGCGGCGGCGGGATCGGGCGTGGAAATGGCCCCCACCTCCGTGGGGGAGCCTCCGGTGCCGCGGACCCTGGACCGGCCGTTCGCGTTCGCCCTGGTGGACAGCCGGACCGGGGCGGTGGCCTTCGCGGGCCAGGTCACGGACCCCACTTGAGCTTGGCGAAACGAGGCCTGCGCTTGTCCAGGAAGGCCCGCTTGCCTTCCCGGTAGTCCTCGCTCTGGTAGACCATGCGCCGCAGGCCCTGGATGCGCTCCTGGGTCTCGGGGCTCATGGGGAACGAGTTGCCCAGCACCCGCAGCTGCTCCTTCAGCACCCGCAGGGCCAGGGGCGAGTTCTCGATGATGCGCGAGACCAGTTCGAAGGTGAACCGCTCCAGGTCCTCCGCCGGCACCAGGTGGTTAAGGATGCCCAGTTCCTTGGCCCGCTCCGCGGTCATGGGCTGGGCGGTGAAGAACAGCTCCTTGACGATGTGCATGGGCATGACGCCGATGAAGCGCATGAGGCCGGTGGTGGTGTAGGGCACCCCCAGCTTGGCCGGGGTGATGGCGAAGGTGGCGGCCGTGGTGCCGATGGCCAGGTCGCAGGTCACCGCCAGGTCGCAGCCGCCTCCCCACACGCTGCCTTCGATCATGGCGATCACCGGCACCGGGCAGTTCTGCACCGCCCGCAGGGCTGTCGCCAGATCGTCGTTGTAGCCCAGGGGATCGATGCCCGGGTCGGGCAGTTCCCGGATGTCGAACCCGGCGCTCCAGACCTTGCTGCCCCTGGCGGCGCGGATGATGACCGCCCGGGCCCCCTGCTCGACGAGGCTCTGGATGGACCGCTCGATGCCCACCAGCATGGCCTCGGACAGGCAGTTCCGGCGCTCCTGGTTGTTGAGGGTGATGCTGCCGATCTCGCCTTGGAGCTGGGTCAGGACGTGTTCCATGGGGTCTCCGGAGGGAAGCTTCGATACCCATAGGTTACCGGGTCGCCGGCCCGGCTCCGGCGGTTTTTCCCACCGCCGGAGTTGCGCGGGAGTAGACTTCTGGCCATGCATCCCGTCCGGCTCATGTTCTTCCCCGTGCTGCTGGCCGCGATCCCGGCGGACGCCAGTGCGCCCCCGGGCCGGGCGGGCACCCAGGAGGCCACCATGCAGATCACGTCCCCCGACATCGCACCCGGGGCGGCCATTCCCCGCGCTTTCACGGCGGACGGCGCCGACATCTCCCCCGCCCTGGCCTGGCAGGGCGCCCCCCAGGGAACCCGGGCCTTCGCCCTGGTCATGGACGATCCGGACGCACCGGTGGGGTTGTGGGTGCACTGGGTGGTGTACGACCTGCCCGGCGATCTCGCCGGCCTGTCCCAGAACCAGCCCCGGAGCGCCGCCCTGGGCAACGGCGCCCGGCAGGGGAGAAACTCCTGGTCGCGCTTGGGCTGGAACGGGCCCTCGCCGCCCCCGGGCAGGCCCCACCGGTACTTCTTCAAGCTGTACGCCCTGGACGGTCCCCTGGGGCTGGATTCCGGGGCCACCGCCCAGAAGGTGGAAGCGGCCATGAAGGGCAAGGTGCTGGCGGAGGCCAGCTTCATGGGGACCTACGGGCGGTGAGGCTGCCCGCCCGGGAGTTCGAGGCGCTGGTGGCCGAGGCCCTGGACCTCATTCCCCAGGAATTCCGCCCGTACCTGGAGAACGTGGCCATCCTGGTGGAGGCCGAGCCCAGCGACGACTTGCTGGACGACCTGGGCGTGCCCTGGGGGGAGACCCTGTACGGCCTCTATTCCGGACCCTCCCTGCCCGAGCGGGGCTCCGACCAGTCCGGACTGCCGGCGCGCATCACCCTGTTCCGCCAGCCCCATCTGCGGGCCGCCCGGGACGTGGAGGACCTGCGCCGGGAAGTGGCCCGCACCATCATCCACGAAGTGGCCCATCACTTCGGCATCGGCGAAGAACGCCTGGCGGAACTGGGCTGGGATTAGCCCGGGTGGGAGATGTACCGGTCGACGAGGAAGCCCGCCAGGAGCAGCAGGATGGAGCAGGCGCGCTTGAGGTTGGTCACCAGCCGGCTGTTGCCGGACAGCCAGGTGAACCATCGCACCGGCAGCAGGATCGTGATGACTGCCAGGAGGTCCAGGGTGATGGAGAGGATGACGCTGCCTTTCATTGGTACGTTTCCCTTCGGATGAATCAGCATACCTTGCCGGCTGGCCCGCACATGCGCCCGAAGGCCACGGCTGGCGGTGCTTTCCCCTGGGCCACGGGCTCAAGGTTAAACGGATTTGGTAAAATAGCTGAAAAATATGATTTCTACCAGTAAAAAACATTCTTGATAAGTTTTGTCGGAAACCCTATCTTGGGGGTCTATGAGGTAACCCCTATGCCCAGACCCAATCGTGTCGAACACGCCTACGAACTCATCGGCTACACCCCCGTGGTGCGCCTCAACCGGATCGTGCCCGAGGGCGCGGCCGCGGTCTACGTGAAGCTGGAAAGCGCCAACCCCGGCGGCAGCGTCAAGGACCGCATCGCCCTGAGCATCATCGAGGACGGGGAGGCGACCGGGGCCCTGAAGCCTGGCCAGGTGATCCTGGAGGCCACCAGCGGCAACACCGGCATCGGCCTGGCTTTCGTGGCGGCCGCCAAAGGCTATGCCATCACTCTGGTGATGCCCGACACCATGACCCTGGAGCGGCGCTCGCTGCTCAAGGCCTATGGCGCGGAACTGATCCTGACTCCCGGCAGCGGCGGCATGAAGGGGGCGGTGGAAAAGGCCGAGGAACTGGCCCGGACCGAGCCGGGCAAGTATTTCCTGGCCAGGCAGTTCGACAACCCCGCCAACCCGGCGGTGCACCGGCGCACCACCGCCCTGGAGGTGCTGGAGCAGGTGCCGGAACTGGACGCTTTCGTGGCGGGGATCGGCACCGGCGGCACCGTCACCGGCGTGGGCGAGGTGCTGGCCCGCAAGAAGCCCGGCGTCCTGGTGGTGGCGGTGGAACCCGAGACCTCCCCCCTGCTCACCAAGGGCACCGCCGGTCCCAACAAGATCCAGGGCATCGGCGCCAACTTCGTGCCTTCCATCCTCAACCGGGAATCCTACAACCGGGTCGAGGACGTGCTCGTACGAGGACGCCATCATCGTGGCCCGCCTGCTGACCCGCAAGGAGGGCCTGTTCTCGGGCATTTCCACCGGCGCCATCGTCCACGCGGCCCTGAAGGTGGCCTCGGAGCTGGGCAAGGGCAAGACGGTGG
>CAWFOJ010000288.1:0-3665 GCA_963816585.1 uncultured Holophagaceae bacterium
CCAGGACCTCCTTGAGCAGGCGGGCGTCCCGTTCCTGGATGTGCCGGCGGTCGGCGCGCAGGTGGATGGTGATGCCGTGGGCCCCGGCGCCCTGGGCCAGGAGGGCCGCGGCCGCCGGTTCGGGCTCGTGGGCGCCCCGGGCCTGCCGGAGGGTGGCCACATGATCGATGTTCACGCCAAGGCGAACGGGCACGGAGGGCTCCTGAAACGATCTGGGCAGATTCACCACTAGGCTAGCACCAATTCATCCCATGGCCAGATCGGCCCGGGCGGCTGATTCCAGGGCCTCCAGGGCCCGGTCCATGAGGCTCGTCTCCCGGGCTTCCACCATGAGCCTTAGCTTGGGTTCCGTGCCGGACCAGCGCACCACCATGCGCAGGTCCGCGCCGTGCCGGGTCTCCAGGCCGCGCATGGCCTCCTGGAGCCGGAGGCAGGCTTCCAGGGGGCGCCGGTCCCGGGCCTGCAGGTTCACCAGGCGCAGGGGCCAGGGCTGGAACCGCCAGGACCACCGTTCCGCGGCCGGGCGCCGCAGCAGCGCTCCCAGGACGGCCAGGGCCGTGGCCATGCCGTCCCCGGACGGGCCCACGTCCTTCTGCACCAGGTGCCCGGAGGCCTCCGCGGCCAGGTCCCAGCCGCGCCGGGCCAATTCCCGGAGCATGAACTTGTCCCCCACCGGAGTGCGCACGAAGGGGACCTGCAGGGTCCCCAGGGCCTGTTCCAGGCCGCCGTTGGTCATGACCGTGCCCACCACCCCCGGCAGGGGCTGGGACCGCCGGCGGCGGTCCTGGGCCAGCAGCCAGAGCAGCTGGTCGCCGTCCACCAGCTCCCCTTCGGGATCCACCATCAGGCACCGGTCCCCGTCACCGTCGAAGGCGATGCCGGCGTCGGCCCGGAGCTGGCGCACCTGGTCCGTGAGCGCCTGCAGGTGGGTGGAGCCGACCCCCACGTTGATCCGGGCGCCGTCGGCGGGCACGCCCCGCCAGTGGATGCACCGGCCGCGGATCAGCCGCGGCGCCCAGGGGGCGGTGGCGCCGTGGGCGCAGTCCACCACCAGGGCAAGGTGGTCCGGCAGGTCCAGGCCGCCCAGATGCCGGATGTATTCCTCCATCACCGGCGCCTGGGCCGGCAGGGACGGCCGGGGCCGGGGCCGGGCCGGCACCTGCTCGAATTCCGCCTCCACCGCCGCTTCGTCCTCCTCGCCCAGTTTCTCGCCATTGCTGTCGAAGCCCTTGATGCCGTTGTCCTCCGGCGGATTGTGGCTGGCGCTGACCATGAGTCCCCAGGCGCCGGGGCGCTTGGCGGTGGCGTGGGCCACCGCCGGGGTGGGCACCAGCCCCAGGACGCACAGGCGCAGGCGGCCGTCCAGTCCCGCCACGAAGGCTTCCGCCAGGGGCACCGAGCTGAGCCGAGGGTCCCATCCCACCACCAGTTCCTGGATGCCCCGCTGCTGGGCGACCCGGGCCCAGGCCTCGCCCCAGCGGCCAACTTCCTCCAGGGTGAGGGGAGGTTCCAAGGCCCTGCCCCGAACGCCGTCCGTGCCGAAATAACGTAGATCCATGTGGCCTCTCAAGATAGAGGCTGCCATTATCCCGCCGCCCGGGCATCCTGTCAGCCTTCAAGCCGGACGATGCCTAAATCCGGTGCGTCCGGAAGACCCGGTAACCCAGGCCCAAGGCTTCCTGGTGGGCGGCGGCGGCGAGGTCGTCCCGCTGGCCGGCGGGCAGGGACTTCTGTCCGGCCCGCCAAGCCAGGAAGCGTTTGCGCGAAATGCCGATGCACAAGCGCTCCACCGGCCATTCCAGGGCCGCGGGCAGGCGGTCCAGGGCCCGCCACAGGGCCAGGTCCCCGGCATAGGTGGTGCCGAAGCCGAAGCCCGGGTCCAGGAGGATGCGCTCCGGGGCCACCCCGGCCGCCAGCAGCCGGTCCCGGATCCCGCGCAGTTCCGCCAGGGCCGCTTCCGGCTGGCCCGGGTCCGCCTGGTCGTAGCGCGGCATCGCATAGACCCCGTCCGCCGTCATGCTGCGCATGGCGATGACGCCGCAGGTCCCGGTCGCCGCAGCCTCCAGCATGGCCGGATCCTGGAACCCGGAGACGTCGTTGAGGATGGTGGTACCGTGGGCCAGGCCCTGGACCGCCACCGGGGCGTGCCGGGTGTCCAGGCTCACCGGAACCCCCGGCAGGTGGGCCTTCAGCAGGTCCAGGACCGGTTTCAGGCGCGCCCACTCCAGGTCCGGAGCCACGGCCGCGGCGCCGGGACGGGTGCTCTCCGCCCCCAGGTCCAGGGCCCGGGCGCCCTGGGCCACGAGGTTCTCGGCCTGGGCCAGGGCGGCCCGGGGCTCCAGGAAGCGGCCCCCGTCGCTGAAGGAATCGGGCGTGATGTTGAGGATTCCCAGGAACAGGGGTTCCTCCAGGGACAAGGGACCGAGACCGGTGAGCCACGCCTTGCCCATGGTCGGTCTCCTAGGCTGGGCTGAGGGCGGGCTTGAGCCCCGGATCCGGCGGGGTGTCCCGGGGCTTCACCGGCTCTCCCGTGGCGGGCTTGGGCGGCAGGATCTCCCCCTTCATGAGCAGAAGCACGTCGCCCGCTTCCAGGGTCTCCCGCACCAGCAGGGCTTCCGCCAGGCCGGCGAGGATCTCCCGCTTCTCCTGGATGATGCCCTTGGCCCGCTGGAAGTTGCGCATGACGATGGCGTGGACCTCTTCGTCGATGGTGCGGGCGGTGTCTTCGGAGAAGTCCCGGCGCTGGCTGAAGTCCTTGCCCAGGAAGATCTCGTGCTCGCCCTGGCCGAAGCTCAGGGGGCCCAGCTTCTCGCTCATGCCATAGTCGCAGACCATGCGCCGGGCGATCTGGGTGGCCCGCTCGATGTCGTTGGCGGCGCCGGTGGACAAGCGGCCGAAGAAGGTCTCCTCGGCCACCCGGCCGCCCATGAGGATGGCGATCTCGCCCTCCATGTGGTCGCAGGTGGACGAGTACCGGTCCCGCTCGGGCAGCTGCCAGGTGACGCCCAGGGCCCGGCCCCGGGGAATGATGGTGACCTTGTGCACCGGGTCCGCCCCGGGGATGGAGGCGGCCACCACCGCGTGGCCGGCCTCGTGGTAGGCGGTGTCCCGCTTGTCCTCGTCGGTCATGACCATGCTCTTGCGCTCGGAGCCCATGTAGACCTTGTCCTTGGCCTGCTCGAAGTCGATCATCTCGACCCACTTCTTGTTGGTGCGGGCGGCGTACAGGGCGGCCTCGTTGCACAGGTTGGCCAGGTCGGCGCCCGGCGAAGCCCGGGGTGCCCCTGGCGATGACCTCCAGGTCGACGTCCGGGGAGAGGGGGATCTTGTCGGCGGTGTGCACCTTGAGGATCTCGTAGCGGCCCTTGAGGTCGGGACGGTCCACCACCACCCGGCGGTCGAACCGGCCCGGGCGCAGCAGGGCGGGATCCAGCACGTCGGGACGGTTGGTGGCGGCGATGAGGATCACCCCTTCGTTGCCCTCGAAGCCGTCCATCTCCACCAGCAGCTGGTTGAGGGTCTGCTCCCGTTCGTCGTGGCCGCCGCCCAGCCCGGCACCCCGGTGCCGGCCCACCGCGTCGATCTCGTCGATGAAGATGATGCAGGGGGCGTTCTTCTTGCCCTGCTCGAACAGGTCGCGCACCCGGCTGGCGCCCACGCCCACG
>CAWFOJ010000289.1:0-4008 GCA_963816585.1 uncultured Holophagaceae bacterium
GCAATGTATTGCTCCTCAAGCCCCAGGCGGATGTCCGCGTCGTCTTCGAGCAGGAGGAGGTGGGGCATGGGGACTCCGTGAGTCAAGGCTGGGTCGTTTCCTGGAGGTAGGCGTGCTTCACGTTGCGGCCTTCGAGGATGAACAGCACCTCCTCGGCGATGTTGGTGGCCTGGTCGGCGATGCGTTCCCAGTTCTTGATGACGATGATAAGGTGGCTGGCCCGCTCGATACAGAGGGGATCCGCGAGCATACGGCGGAGCAGCTCGCTGTAGATCTCCCGGTAGATGGCGTTCACCTGCTCATCGGCCCGGATCACCGAGCGGGCCTGGGCCGCGTCCCCGTTCACGAAGGCGTCCACCGCCCGGTGCATCATGGACTGGGTCCCGGCCCAGGCGCTCCAGGCCGTCGCTCTCCAGCGCCGGGGGCTGCAGGTTCAGCACCAGGGCCCGCCGGGCGATGTTGCAGCAGTGGTCGCCCACCCGCTCCAGTTCCGGGACGAGCTTGAGTGTGGAGGCGATCAGGCGCAGGTCCGAGGCGAACGGCGCCCGCAGGGCCAGCAGGTCGATGCAGGCCTGGTCCAGCTTCAGCTCCGCCTCGTCCACGTTCCGGTCCAGGCGGGTCACCACCTCGGCCTTGTGGTTGGACCGCTCCATCAGGGCCTGGTGGGTCAGGTGCAGCATCTCCTCCACCTGCCCGGCCATGTCCAGGAGGCTGAACTTCAGTTCCTTGAGCTCGGCGTCGAATGCGCGCGCCATCAGCCGAACCTCCCGGTGATGTAGTCCTCGGTCATGGTCTTCTTGGGGGAGGTGAAGATGGCTTCGGTCTCGCCCAGCTTCGATGAGCTCCCCCATCCACAGGAAGGCAGTGCGGTCGCTGACCCGGGCGGCCTGCTGCATGTTGTGGGTGACGATGACGATGGTGTAGCTGCTCCCGCAGCTCGGAACATCAGTTCCTCGATCTTGGAGGTGGCGATGGGGTCCAGGGCCGAGCAGGGCTCGTCCATGAGCAGCACCTCCGGGTCCACCGCCAGGGCCCGGGCGATGCACAGGCGCTGCTGCTGTCCGCCGGAGAGGGTCATGGGGCTGCTCTTGAGGCGGTCCTTCACCTCGTCCCACAGGGCCGCGTCCTGGAGGGCCTTCTCGGCGGCCTCCTTGAGCACCGAATTGTTGGTCACCCCCGCCAGGCGCAGCCCGGCGATGGTGTTCTCGAAGAGGGACAGGGTGGGGAAGGGGTTGGCCTTTTGGAACACCATGCCGATGCGCCGGCGGATCAGCACCGGGTCCTCGCTGGTGTTGTAGATCTCGCGCCCGTCCAGGGTGACGGAGCCGATCACCTTGGCGCCCTTGGTGAGGTCGTGCATGCGGTTGAAGGACCGCAGCAGGGTGGACTTGCCGCAGCCGGAGGGCCCGATGATGGCGGAGATCTTGCGGGGCGGGAACTGGAGGCTCACGCCCTTCAGCACCGCCTTGCGGTTGAACTCGATGGTCAGGTTTTCGCAGGCAAGCATGGAAATGCCTCTAGGAATTCAAACTGCGCCGGTGCCACCAGAGGATGAACCGGCTGAGGAGGGTCGAATCCCAGGATGCCCAGCACCAGCACCAGGGCGCCGCCGTAGGCCAGGCGGTGCCAGTCGTCGTAGGGGCTGATGGCGTAGGTGAAGATGGTGTGGGGCAGGGTGGCGATGGGCTGCATGCGGATCGGCGCCAGGTACGGGTTGCCGAAGGAGGTGAACAGCAGGGGGGCGGTCTCCCCGGCGACGCGCGAGACCGCCAGGATCATCCCGGTGAGGACTCCCGGGGCGGCGGCCCGCAGGGAGATGGAGGAGGCGATGCGCCAGGCGGGGATGCCCAGGGCGTGCCCGGCCTCCCGCAGGCTGTCGGGCACCAGGCGCAGCATCTCCTGGGTGGTGATCACCACCACCGGGAGCATGATGAAGGCCAGGGCCACCGAGCCGGACAGGGCGGAGAAGTGGTGCATGCGCACCACCACCACCTGGTAGGCCAGCAGGCCCATGACGATGGACGGGATGCCCGAGAGCACGTCGCAGGCGAAGCGCAGGCTCGACGCCACCTTCGGCCGGGCGAACTCGGACATGTACACCCGCCGCCCCGACCCCCAGGGGGATGCCCGCCATGGTGGCGACGCCCACCACCACCAGTGAGCCGACAATGGCGTTCTTGAGCCCGCCGCCCGCCTCCCCGGGGGGCAGGGGCAGCTGGGCGAACAGGTTCAGGGTGAGGGACGAGGCGCCCTTGGCGGCCAGGTGCCACATGAAAGCGACCAGGGGGATCACGGCCAGCAGGGCGGCCAGGAGGCAGACCCCTTCCATGAGCCGGCCCTGGACCTTGCGCAGGCGATGGGAGCCGCTCATTTGGCCTCCTGGGGGGTGCCGTAGCTGCGGTTCAGGCGCAGGAGCATGAACCGCGCGGCGGCGTTGAGCAGGATGGACACCAGGAGCAGGATCAGGCCCAGGCTGATGAGGGCGCTGATGGCCAGGTCGGACGGGGCCTCGGTGAACTCGTTGGCGATGACCGAGGCCAGGGTGTAGCCCGAGGCGAACAGGGACGCCTTGATCTGGGGGGTGTTGCCGATGACCATGGTCACCGCCATGGTCTCCCCCAGCACCCGGGCCAGCCCCAGGAGGCCGGCGCCAAAGATGCCCTTCCAGCTGTAGGGCAGGATGAACCTCCGGATGGCCTGCCAGCGGGTGGCGCCCAGGGCGTAGGCCGCTTCCCGCTGGGCCGTGGGCACCTGCAGGATCACCTCCCGGGTCACCGAGAGGATGAAGGGCAGGGCCATGATGGCCAGGAGCACCCCCGCGGACAGGTAGCCCACCCCCAGGGGCGCGCCGGCGAAGATGGGCAGCTTCTTCAGGCCCAGGGGCGACTTGTAGATGGCGACCTCCACCGTGCGCACCAGGGGCACCAGCACGAAGATGCCCCACAGCCCCAGCAGCACCGAGGGGATGGCGGCCAGCAGCTCCACCGCCAGGGAGATGGCCTGGGACAGGGCCTTGGGCAGGATCTCCACCAGCGCCACCGCGGTGAGCACCCCCAGGGGCAGGGCGATGGCCATGCCGATGAGGCTGGTGTACGCGGTGCCGAACAGGAACGACAGGGCGCCGTACTTCTGGTTGGTGGGGTCCCACACCGGCGAGAGGATGGTGCCCAGGCCGTTGGCCCGGAACGCCGGGACGGAGCCGCGGACCAGGTACAGCACCGCCACCAGGATCAGGGCCGCCACCGACAGGGCGCAGGCGCCGGTGGCCAGGCGGAAGATCCGGTCGGCGGTGCGCCCCGTTGAGCGGTGATACCGGTCCACCAGGGGCCCCGCCGGCGGAGGTTCCGCCAGCGGGGGCTCCGCCGGCGGAGGCCCCGAATCCACCTGGATATGTTCACTCTAATGCATTTACAGATTTTACAGACACAATTACATACTACTTTGGTAAGGATACTTTAATGCCGAATAGACAAACCTATAAACCCTATGGGAAAGCTTTACCTAATGACCAAATATTTTATTTTAGAAAAGATAGTTTAAGAATTTATCAATACTTAAGTGATACTTCAGAATTTGTTCGTTACGATTTTTCAAAGAAACTGGGTGATACTATCTTATACACTACACTAGGAAGTTATGTCTATGCAACCATTATAACTGGCGACCAAGACAAGACCGTATTGGGCCGGTCTAGAAGAGTTATGACTTTCCATGGTAATGGTGGCGTATGGGATGATGTCGTTGATAGCATTGGAATTATGGATTTCTCACTGGGTACTGAAGATTACTACCAATTAACAGGGGCAATAATTTCAGGAATCAGTTATGGATATATTACATCCGTCGCCACAAAAAAAGGCCTTATTCCCAACACACCATATTTGTCTCATAATTATCCTAACCCATTTAATCCAGCTACAACAATTGAATATGAGATTTCAACTGGCATGAATGTAAGGATCATAATTACCAATGAAATTGGCCAACAAGTCGCAATCCTTGTGAACT
>CAWFOJ010000290.1:0-11561 GCA_963816585.1 uncultured Holophagaceae bacterium
AATTCGATCCCCGAGGATTGGGCCAGGTCCAGGTCCGCGATGACCAGATCGGGCTGGTTGGCGGCAACGGCCGAGAGCGCGGCGGGCGCGGTTTCGGCTTCGCCGCAAACCGTGAGGTTGGGCTGCTGATTGATTAGATTGGTGAGCCACTCGCGAACGAGCGGATGGTCATCCACCAGGAAACTCTCTTCTTATCCGCAGCGTTCATGGGTCAGCGCCGATGTGGCGGCGTGGGCATGGAACATTTCACAAACGTGCCGCCCGTCGGATTGGGTTCGATGGAAAAGGTCCCGCCGATCATCCCCGCACGGTGAGCCATGATGCGGGTGCCCAAGCCGCGTTGTTTTTGCCACTCCTCGGGAAGCCCGGTGCCATCGTCCTCCACGGTCAACTCCACCACTCCCTTCCGGTTGGTGAGACTGATGAAGATTTGCCGCGGCTTGCCATGGCGGATGGCATTGTTGACCGCCTCCTGGGCGATGCGATACAAGTGAGTGGCCGCCTCGGTGTCCGCCACCAGGGCGGGGATTCACATTCAAACACGCAGTTGATCTTGAACATCTTGGAAATGTTGGCGGCATATTCCTGGAGCGCCCGCACCAGCCCCTCGGACTCCATTTCCGGGGGGGCGATGCCGTGTGCCAGATTGCGGGTGAGGGTAATCCCGTTTTCGACCAATTTCACCACTTCGCGCGCGTCGGCCGCTTCCGGCAGCGATTTGGCGGCGAGTTTTTCGCCCAGCACCTGGCCGGCGATGGCCGTCGCCGCCCAATGCTGGCAGATGCCGTCGTGCAAATCGTGGCCGATGCGCCGCTGCTCGCGCTCGCTGACCTCGATGAGTTCCTTTTCAGCCGGGCGCGCTGCTCCATTTCACTCGTCAGCGCGGTGGTTCGCTGGCGCACGCGGGCTTCCAATTCCCCTGCAATTTCCGAAGGCTGGTGAGGATTTTCACCACCACAAAATAAACGGTCAGAGCGATCAAGCCGTTCCAAAGGGGGATCAATAAATTGGGATAAGCCGCGCCGGCGGCATAATCGCCCACAATGGAAACCGTGACACTCGAAACTGAAATGAGCATGGCAAAAGCCCGGCCCACGTACCACGCGGCCAGCGCCACGGGAATCAAATAAAACGCAGAAAAGAAAATCGCATAGCCGGCCAGATAATCAATAAATCCAATAAAATCTTCAATAGAAAGGAAGCTTCCAATTTCTTCCATTTGTTTATGGACACGAGCCGCAATTTCACCATGATAAAAAGGATCAGGTCCTTTTTTGGCAATTAATTTATAGGTTCCTGCAAGATCATTCTGCACAAGAACATCGCCCTCTTTCAAAGGCAGTCCATCCATGCCATAGAATGACCTAGAATAATCAGAAAAAGAGGCAAAGGAGGCCTCAATCCACTTTGCGCAATGTGGAGTGATTCTGAAACCTTTTTCGGCACAGGCAATGGCGCCTTCAAATAAATCCGACCATGGCATTTTGCCGTAGGTTTTATGCAATTCTTTCCATGCATTCAGGTTCCCAGGGGTGGAAATTGCTTTGGGGCCCGTTCTATTCCCCAGGTAATCGGTCGTCGGTTTGCGCATCAAGTCCGAGTTGCACTTGAGAGGGAACCTGCCGCTGGTGTTCAAGTAACGAATTTGTTTTTTATTTATGTCGTAAATCAGAATCGTGCCGTATCCTCCCAGCCCAGACATCATGGGCTCCACAACATTCAAAGCGGAAGCTACAGCAACGGCGGCATCAAACGCATTGCCACCTCTTACGAGGACCTGGTGTCCTGCTTGAGTTGCAAGTGGGTGCGCCGAGGCTATCTGTCCGTGCTCTTGTCGGCAGTTGGCATCGGCCGGATCATTCCGGCCGCCGGATGCCTCGGTGATCCGATTTGCTGCACGCATGATCCCACCTCCGGGTCCTGTCCTACCCTGGCGTTATCAAGCATAAGCGCATCCGCATCGGTCCAGTCGTGTTCTGGCCGAGTGCCCGTAGGTCAGCTTCGCTGGTTGATGCGGCGGTCGTCCATGGCCAGCAGCGGCCCCTTGCCGGCGCCTTCAGCCGCCGGCATCCTTTTCATGAATCCAAACTACTTAAGGCGTTTCCTGGTTTGATCCCCCAAGGGATTGGCCTTGCTCTGGAGGTGCGTTTTGAGGGCGATTCTGTTGTCCTCTGCGTTATCGGTCTTGCCATTCGCGCTCGGATGCGGGGGCGGGGCGGGCGGCGGCACGGCGGCCACAACGGGCCCGGTGGACAATTCCTGGCTCACCTATACCCCTTCGCCCCTGACGGTCTCCGCCATCCAGGGAATCAGCGAGCCATTCTCCATCACCTTCACCTCCAACAAGACCATTCCCCAGGTGCTCTATCCTGTTTTCATCGATCCGGTCGGGGTGATCCTCCCGGGCTTCTTCGTCACGGAACGGTCCTTGACCGAGTACCTGATAGGCCTGAGCACGTCCACGTCGCTATCCTCCGGCACCCACTCCGGCACGTTCACCCTGGAACTGAATACTGACACCGTGGGAACCCCTTATCCGGGTTCCCCTTGGAGCATTCCCTACACCCTCACGGTAGTCGCCCCGGCCGCCCACAGGCTGCTGCCGGCCGCGCCGGGGGTCGCCTTCGCCGAGGTTCCCGCCTGGTCGAGCCTGACCCGCTCCCTCTCCATCACCGACAGCCTGGGCCTCACCACCCAATGGCAGGCGACCTCCAGCCAGCCCTGGCTCACCGTCACCCCTTCCGGCACCACCGGTGGCGCAGGGCTCGACCTGACCGCCAATCCTGCGGGTCTGCCCGCGGATACGGCCAGCTACGCCACCGTCACCCTCACCTCCACGGACACCGCGGTCCAGCCGGCCACCATCACCGTCGGCCTCTGGAACGGGTCGGTCACCCCGAGCGTCACCACCTTCAGTTCGACCTACGCCCACGTCGCGACCGATCCAGTCCGCCCCCTGGCGTACCTCAACAGCGGCACCGGCACCATCGATGCCGTCAACGTTTACACTGGGGCCAAGGTCCAGACTTACACCACGACCGCCGCCCAGCTTGACAAGATGGCAGTCGCCGCGGACGGTTCTGCCCTCTTCGCCCTTGACATCCTTGGCGGGACGATCCAGGTGGTCGACCTGGACGCCGGCGCAGTCGGCACCCCGTTCAGCCTCTACCAGCCAGTCCCAGCCGGCACCAGCATCCAGTACATCGAGCCCGACGGTGTGGGGGTGATCCTGGTGGGCGACGGCAGCGCCTACCTGGCCTCCGACGGCACCCTGCTGGGGCACGGGTTGGCCACCAGCGGGCTGCTCACGGCCACCCGGGACGGGCATACCGTCTACACCCTGACACCGGGCGGAATCGCCTTCGGCAAGCTCCGGGTGGACTGCAGCGACAGCGGCAACGGGGCGATCAGCGTGGTGCTCCAGGCGGCCGGCGACCCCCCTGCCCAGGCTGTGAACGCCCAAGCCGTCGCGGTGAGCCCCGACGGCAGCGGGCTCTATTGTGCCTTCGGTGCTCCCTATACAATTTCAGCCTGAATCCGACCACCTTCGGCCTGGTCGCGGCCCTGCCTGGCGGCCATGCCTATCCCAAGAGCGTCTCTGTGGCCTTGAATGACCGGTTGTTCGCCGTCACCGGCTCTGCGACCCTGGGCGACGCCCTCCTCATCTACGATCCCAGCGGGAACCTGCTCTTCACCCAGGACGTCTGCGGCACCATCGCCAACGAACTGGACGTGAGCGGGGACGGGCTGTTGGGCGTGACGCTCAACCCGCTCTACACCACCATCGTGCCGGTGGGGCCGTAAGCCCGGATCGAGGCGCCGGGTGCCTGGCTAACGCTTGAAATGCTGCTTCAGCGACCGGAAGAAGACCAGGAAGACCAGGATCAGGGCCGCCTCGGAATAGAGCCAGGCGCGCAGAAGGACCTTGATCGCCGCCGGGTCTTCCAGGTGCGAGCCCTGGACCACCGCCTTCAGGATGAGCAGGGGCAGCGCCAACAGGAAGAACAGGCTGAGGCAGATCACCCAGGCGCCCCGGCGCTTGTTGAAGAACAGGTACCAGAAGGCGTAGGCCCCGCCCACCAGTCCCGCCAGGGCTCCCAGGAAGATCGTCCGCATCGCCACCTCGATCGCTGATCTTGGCACGGTTCCCACCGGCGTCCCAGCGCCAACCTGCGCAGGGGCCGGGTCAGGCCGTCGCCTGCAGCCGCTCCAGCGCCGCGAACACCTGTTCCGGCTCGTGGCATTCGTTGAGGCACTGGCGGAAGCTCACCCCGCCCCGGATGCCCTTGGTGAACCAGGCGCCGATCTTCTTCATCTTGTGCAGGGCCTCCCGGGGCTCCAGCAGATCCATGAGCAGGCGGAAAAAATCCAGGCACAGCTGGATGCGCTGGAATTCCGTGACCGCCAGCCCCGGCTCCAGGATCTGCCGGAAGATCCAGGGATTGGTCAGGGCCGCCCGGCCGATCATGACCCCGGCGCACCCGGTCTCCCGGAACATGCGCAGGGCGTCGTCGGGGGTGGCCACGTCGCCATTGCCGATGATGGGGAAGGCGGTGCCCGCGTCCACCGCCCGGGTGATGAGGCTCCAGTCGGCGGCGCCGGAATACTGCTGGGCCCGGGTGCGCGGGTGGATGGCCAGGGCGCGCACCCCGGCGGCCTCGAACATGCGCAGGAAGTCCAGGTAGTCGGCCCGCTCCTTCTGGCTGCTGTCCCAGCCGGCGCGCATCTTCACGGTCACCGGCACCCGCACCGCCTTGACCATGGCGGCCACGCAGGCCTCGGCCATGCGGATGTCCTTGAGCAGGGCCGAGCCGGCCCCGCCGCTGGTGACGTTGCTGGCCGGGCAGCCCATGTTCAGGTCCACCAGGTCCGCCCCGGCCGCCTCGGCCATCCGCGCCGCCTCCGCCAGGTGTTCCGGCACCGCCCCGGCCAGCTGCATGGTGAAGGGGTGCTCCCCCTCCCCGGCCATCATGGCCTCGGCCTTGCGGGCGTGGCGGATGAGCGCCTCGCTGGAGATCATCTCCGACACGGTGAGCCCCACCCCGCCCACCTGCCGGATCATGCGCCGGAACGGCTGGTCGGTGATCTCGTGCAGGGGGGCCATGACCAGCGGGGGCTGGATCGGGATGTGGGCAATGCGGAACGGGGCCAGGTCGGTCACGGTTCCAGACTACCAAGGGTGGTGGTCCGTGCCCTGGCTTCGACGGGCAAGGTTGAACCCGGCAGCTTCCGCGGCCCCGCGTCCTGGGTCCGGTTTCCTGGAAGGACGGGTCACCCATTCCGGCAGGCCCCCTCGGGAACCTAATTAATAAATTAATAAATTATAGAGCGGCCCCGGAGTGCCCGGGTAGTCGCGCCATGATGCACCCGTCGGGCCCGATGAAGATGAAGAATGAGACGGACGATCAGTTCCCGGAGCAGGAGCCGGCGGGTTCCCGCCCGGCGTTGAAGGCGGCATAGTTGGCGGCCCACACCTGGGGCTTGGGGTTGATCCGGCGCAGGGCCTGCCACCACAGCTCCACCGGGAACCGGTCGAAGGGCTCCAGGGTGCTGAGGATGCCCATGAGGATGACGTTGGCGATGCGCCCGGTGGGATCGCCCAGCTCCACCGCCCGCCCGAGCACGTCCACCTCCAGGAGGCGGAACGGCGCCAGCAGCTCTTTCAGGGCGGCGTCGGCGGGATAGGCGTCCTCCCCCAGCCCCGCCGGCAGGATCCGGGTGGCGGCCATGAGCACCGTGCCCCCGGGCTTGAGCAGGTCCAGGAAACCGGGCCGCAGCACCTCGCTCTTCTCCATGACGATCAGGCAATCGGCGGTGCCGGGCAGAAGCACCGGGCTGCACACGTCCCCGCAGCCGAAGGTGCTGATCACCGGGCCGCCCATCTGGGCCATGCCGTGGGTGTCGCCCTTGATGATGTTGCGCTCCTGGTACCCCGCCAGCAGGGCCAGCTGGGTCAGCACCCGGCCGAAGAACAGGTTGCCCTGGCCGCCCACGCCGCGGATGGCCAGGGACAGGCGCGGCGGGAAGTCGGCCTTGGCGGGCGCGGGGCCCTCCGGGGGCGGCTCGGGGAAGCGGGCCGCGGCGCCGCGCCCCAGGGCCTCCAGGTCCACCGGCTTGAGCACCCCGGTGGGGCACATCTGGGCGCAGGCGGGGGCGTGGCCGCCGCAGCCGGAGCACAGGTTGTTGGCCTCCGGGACGCCATCCGGGCCCAGTTCCAGGCCGGGACAGACGAGGCAGAGGTTGCACTTCCTGCACTGGTCCGGGGCCACCTGCACCCGCTGGAGGCTGGGCCTGGCCTTCCTCAGGCAGGCGCCGTCGCGGATCACGAGGGTGGTGTAGACGCCTTCCTCGGCCGCCTCCTTGAGGGCGGTCCTGAGCGCCTGGCGGATGCCCTTGCGGTCGTAGGCGCCCACGATGGGAACCTTGGCGCCGTGGGCGGACAGGGTCGTGGGCAGGTCGAAGCGGATGTGCTCCTGGGCCAGGTTGGCGGGGGAGGTGGGGGACGGCTGGCCGCCGGTCATGGCGGTCCACTCGTTGTCCAGGACCACCTGCACGCCGGGCACGTTGCGGTAGACGGCGTTGCGGGTCGCGTCCATGCCGCTGTGGCACTCGGTGCTGTCGCCGATGATGCTGATGCAGCGCCCGGCCCGCTCAGGACGGGACAGCACGTAGCCGATGCGCTGGCCTTCGCTGGCGCCCATGGCCAGGCCCGTGTCCATGGCGTCCATGAAGTACAGCAGGGCGTTGCAGCCGATGTCCCCGAAGGCGGCGTCCAGCTCGCCCTTGCGCTTCATGGCCGCCACTTCCTGGGCGAACAGGCGGTATGGGCACCCGGCGCAGATCACCGGCGGCCGTCCCACCGCCGGCACCGGACTGGACCGGCGCGGGCTCTCCACCCCCAGGAGCTCGGCGATCAGGCCCGGGCTCCACTCGGTCACCTTGCTGAAGGGCTCCTTGCCCCGCACTTTCAGCCCGGCCTGTTCCATGGCCTCCTGCAGGAACCGGTAGCCGTCCTCCACCACCAGCACCTCGCCGTCGATGGAGGCGTGGAAGCGGCGGATCAGCTCCATGGGCAGGGGATTGGAGAACCCAAGGGAGAGCACGTCCAGGTCCATCCCCGTGGCCCCCATCACCTCCCGCAGGTACAGGTCGCACACACCGTAGGTGACCACGCCGCGCTTTCCGGATCCCTTGTGCCAGCGGTTCAGGGGGCTTTCCTCCACCATCCGGGCGAGGGCGGGCAGGCGCTCGTCCATGATGGTGTCGTAGGCCTGGCGGGTGAGGCTGGGCAGCACGTTGAAGGCCCGCAGGTCGGCGGGCATGGCCACCGGCTCCCGGCGGGTCAAGGGCATCAGGCGCACCAGGCCTTCGCTGTGGCACAGGGCCCCGCTGGGCATGACCACAACCTGGGTGCGGTAGCGCCGGGCGATCACCACCGCCAGGTTGCCGGCCTCGTGCATCTCCTGGTGGTTGCGGGGCTCCAGCACCGGCACGAAGCAGGTCTTGAACAGGTAGCGCGGGTCCACCAGGTGCTGGGTGGAGCTGGGGGTGAAATCGCTGGCGATGTAGTACACCAGCGCGCCCCGTTCCTGGGTGAAGGCGGCGCCGCTGGTGAAGATGTCCCCGGCCTGGAACAGCCCGGGGATCTTCATGGTCACCACGCAGTCCCGGCCGGCCAGGGAGTGCCCGTGGCCCACCGCCGAGGCCACCGCCTCGTTCACCGACCAGCCCACGGTGATCAGGTCCTGCACCGTGGCCAGCCCCCGGTCGATGACCTCCGAGCTCGGGGTGCCCGGGTAGCCGTCGGCGCAGTGCACCCCGCCGCGCACGCAGCCCACCGCGAAGGCGATGTTTCCCTGCAGCACTTCCGCCTGGCCCTCGGGGGCGCGGCAAAGCGGGGCGATGGATTCGGGCATGGCGGACTCCGGGCTTCGGACCATTCTCCACCCGGCGCCCCGGTCCGGACTGTAGCCGGCACTACACAACCCGAGAAAAAGCACAGCCCTGATATGCTCCTTCCGGACAGGAGGCGTTCCGATGAGCTTCGATGGCAGGTGGGATCTGACGGTCACCTCGCCCATGGGGACCAAAGTGTTCCGCCTGGACCTGCGGACGGAAGGGGGCGCCCTGCAGGGCACCGCCAGCACCGGTGGCGAGACCACCCCCATGGTCGACCCGGCGGTCCAGGACGGGCACCTGCGCTGGGCCATGAGGCTGCCCCGCCCCATGAACGCCTTGCTGGAGGTGGAGGTCACCCGGGACGGGGACACCCTGAGCGGATCGGCCAAGGCCGGGCACATGGTCCTGCCGGGCGTGCGCGGGGTGAAGGTTCCCTGACGCCGGCACGGACCGCGAGGGAACGACGTCTCGGTGGAAACCAATCAAAGGTGAACCGGCAACCCCATGGACGCGGAGACGCGGAGGATGTCGCCGGGGAACGCGGAGAACTGATTTCGCAACTGCCATTATCTCGGCACTGTGCCTAAATTTCGGCATTTGGTTTCGGCACTTATCTCTATTTAATTTGTTAATTTCTTTGTTTTTAATAATTATATAACAGGCATGAATTCTGCATGTTGCATTCAGCAGGAGGAATTCATGCTTCGCATCACTCCCAAGGAACAGGACTCCCGCCTGACCCTCACCCTGGAGGGCAAGCTGGCGGGCCCCTGGGTCGCCGAGCTGGCCAAAGTGTGGAGCGAGTGGCAGGAGCGGATCCCGCCGGGAAGCACGGTGGTGGACCTGCGCATGGTCTCGTTCGTGGACGAGGCGGGCCGGGGCCTGCTGGCGGAACTGCACCGGGCGGGCTGCGCCCTGGAGGGCGGCGGATGCTACGTGGGCGCCCTGGTGGAAGGCATCATCCAGGGCCGGGAAACCGGCACGGCGGTGCTGCGCTGGTGCTGGCTGGCGGTGCTGGGCCTGGCGGCGGCGGGCATGGTGGCGGCCGCCACCGAGCCCCCGGCCATTGCCCTCACCTTGTCCCAGGCCCTGCGCACCGCCCTGGACCAGAACCCCGATGTGCATCGGTCGCTGCTGGCCATCGCCCAAAGCCAGGAGGACCGCCGGGTGGCCAGTTCGTCGCTGATGCCCGCCCTGGAGGCCGACGCCCAGGGCCAGCGGACCAGGCCCAACCTGGACGTCGCCTTCGGCTCACCCGTCCCGGCCTACCTGAACATCCCCGTCTACAACTGGGGCGCCGTCGGCGTCCAGGCCACCATGCCCCTGTTCGACCTGACTCTCTGGGACCGCTGGAAGGCCTCCAAGAGCGGCGAGCTCTCGGCCATGGCCCAGGCCCGGCAGGTGCGGGAACAGATCGCCGCCCTGGTGGTGGGGCAGTACTTGAGGGCCCAGCGTTCCACCGAGGCGCTAAAGGCGGCCAAGTCGCGGGTGGAGCTGGCCCAGGCCCTGGAACAGCTGGCCCGGGACCAGCAGAAGAACGGCCTGGGCACCCGGCTGGACACCCTGCGCGCCCAGGTGCAGCTGCGCAACGAGCAGCAGAACCTCATCCAGGCCGACACCCAGCTGCAGACCGCGGAGTACGGGCTGGTGCGGCTGCTGAACCTGGCCGCGGGCACCCGGGTGGAGGTGACCGACAGCCTGGCCGCGCCCGACCTGCCCCAGTTCTCCTTCCAGGACGCCTACCAGGCCGGGCTGAGCCAGCGGCCGGAACTGGCCTCCCTGGACGCCCGCGAGGAGGCCCAGCGCAAGCTCAAGGACGCGGCCCAGGACCTGCGGCTGCCGTCGGTGGTGGCCTCCGCCAGCTACGGCAGCACCGGCCTGGAGAACGGCACCTGGACCTCCACCTACACCATCAACCTGGGGGTGCGGGTGCCCCTGTTCACCGCCGGACGGATCTCGGCCCAGACCGCCAAGGCCCAGGAGGAGATCTCCAGCATCCAGGAGCAGCGGCGGGACCTCAAGGCGCAGGTGGGCCAGGAGATCCAGGTGGCCCAGGCGGAGCTCGCCGCTGAGCGCAACGAGGTGGAGGTGGCCTCCCAGGCGGTGGACCTGGCCACCGAAGCCCTGCAGCAGGCCCGCCACCGCTTCGAGGCGGGGGTCAGCAACAACATCGAGGTGGTCCAGGCCCAGGACGAGCTGGCCCGGGCCGCCGACAACAAGATCAACGCCCTGTACCGCCTCAACCAGTCCCGGGTGGACCTGGCCAGGGCCATGGGGCAGCTGGAATCCCTGTACGTTCGCTGATGGAGCCCGTGATGACCGAGAACCCCGAAACCCCAGAGACCCCCATCGAGAACGGCGGGACCCAGGCCCCCAAGGGCCGCGGCCGGCTGATCCTGGCCGCCGTCGTGGTCGTCCTGGCCGTGGCCGGGGGCGGTCATGTACTACCATTACAAGGACCGGGTCAGCACCGACGACGCCCAGGTGGACGGGCACCTGGTGAACGTGGCCTGCAAGGTGTACGGCAGCGTGGAGAAGATCCTGGTGGACGACAACCAGGCGGTGAAGGCCGGGGACCTCCTCGTGCAGCTGGACGCCCGGGACCTGCAGAGCAGGGTGGACCAGGCCGCGGCCGCCCTGGAGCAGGCCATGGCCAAGGTGAGCAGCTCCGTGGCCGACGACAGCAAGGCCAAGGTCTCCCTGGAACAGGCCGAGAGCTCCGAGGTGCAGGTGGCCCAGGCCAACCTGGACGCCGCCAAGGCCACCCTGGACAGGGCCCGCGCCGACCTGAAGCGGGCCCAGCCCCTGGCGGACCTTCAGGAGATCTCCGCCCAGGAACTGGACCATTTCCGCGCCCAGGCGGACGTGGCCGAGAGCGAGTGGCAGGCCGCCCAGCGGCGCCTGGCGGGCGTGCGCCAGGAGGCGGACATCCGCCGGGCCGACACCCTCTCCAAGGGGGCCAAGGTGGGCGAGGCCAGGGCCGAGGTGGAGGCGGCCCGGGCCAACCTGGAGGCCCTCAAGCTGCAGCTCGGCTACACCCGCATCGAGGCGCCCGTGGACGGCGTGGTCACCCGCAAGATCGTGGAGCTGGGCCAGGTGATCCAGCCGGGCCAGGGGCTCATGACCCTGGTGCCCCTGGCCGAGACCTGGGTCACGGCCAACTTCAAGGAGACCCAGCTGGCCCGGGTGCACCCGGGGCTGCGGGCGGAAGTGAGCGTGGACATGAACGGCCAGGTGCTCAAGGGCACCGTGGACTCGGTGGCCGGCTCCACCGGCTCGCGCATGAGCCTGCTCCCCCCGGAGAACGCCGTGGGCAACTTCGTCAAGGTGGTGCAGCGGATCCCCGTGAAGATCAAGCTGGACCCGGCCGACGTCCAGAAGGTCGTGCTGCGCCCCGGCATGAACGTGGACACCACCATCCTGCTCGAGAACTGATCACCACCCGGCGCTGAAAGGCTCTTCATGCATTCCAAGACCCCGCACCGGGTCATCAATCCCTGGCTCATCGCCATGGTGGTCATGCTGGCCACCTTCATGGAAGTGCTGGACACCAGCGTGGCCAACGTGGCCCTGCCGCACATCGCCGGCAACCTCTCGGCCACGGTGGACGAGACCACCTGGGTGCTCACCTCCTACCTGGTGGCCATGGAAAAAAAAAAAAA
>CAWFOJ010000291.1:0-5745 GCA_963816585.1 uncultured Holophagaceae bacterium
CGGCGACTATTAGGTCCAGGTCGCTGTCGAGGCGCTGGGAAACGGTGGTGTTGACCACGAACTGGCCGTTGACGCGGCCCACCCGCACCCCGCCCACGGGGTTGTGGAAGGGGATGTCGGAGATGATCATGGCGGCCGAGGCGCCCACGATGCCCAGGGTGTCGGGCTGATGCTCGCCGTCGAAGCTGATCACCTGGACGGAGATCATGGTGTCGCCGTTGTAGCCTTCCTCGAACAGGGGACGCAGGGGGCGGTCGATGAGCCGGGAGGTGAGGGTCTCCTTGATAGTCTGCTTGCCCTCACGCTTGAACCACCCACCGGGGATCTTGCCGGCGGCGAATACGGGTTCCCGGTAGTCCACGGTCAGGGGGAAGAAGTCGATGCCTTCCCGGGGCTCGGCCCGGCACACGGCCACCAGGACCATGGTGCCGCCCTGGCGCACGATGACGGCGCCATGGGCCTGTTTGGCGATGCGGCCGGTCTCCAAGCTGATGGGGGTCCCACCCAGGTCGACGCTGACGGTGGTGGGGTTGAAGTTCAGGGTGTTCATGGGGTCTCCTGGGACCAACGTCCCAACGTGGCTCCCTGATGGCGATCCCTCCATGAAACCCTCCGCCGGCTGGGATGGGGGGAGGTGGGCTTCTTGCAGAGGTCGCTGCCGATGGGAGCGAAACGATCGGCAAGCCATCTTAGCACATGGAGAAAGCCGATGAGGTGGCTAGGCCGGCTTGGGGAATCAAACCAGTCGCTGGCTGTTGGACGATCCCTGCGGGGTTGGGCCCGGACCCAGAGAAAGCTCTCTGCGCTTCTGGCTTGGGGCCCTTTCCGGTCTTGGCCGGATGCGGTCAAGAAGCGCCTTGGACGCCAGCATGGCGAGGACAAGGACTCCAGTGGTCGATATGGCCGTGGCGCCAGGAAAGTTGGTGGCCCGGGCCATGGGCATACTGGCGAGCACGAGCAGGATCGGAGACACCAGCCACGCCCGGCCGCCAAACCGGTCCATCATCCAGTGATGGAGATGGTTCCGGTCCGCCTGCACCAGGGACGCTCCGTTCCATTTGCGGATGGCCACCACCAGGCTCACGTCGAAGATCGGGTAGGCGAAAATCCACACGGGGAGGGTGGCATACCAGGGAACCACCAGCCGCACCGCCAGGATCGCGAGGAGAGTGCCCAGGAGCAGGGCTCCGCTGTCCCCCAGGAAATGTTTTGCCCTGGGAAAGTTCAGCACGAAGGTGGCGACCAGGGCCCCCATGAAGGCGGCCGGATAAGCTCCGGAATGCCAGCCGAGAACTCCCAGCACTAGCAGGCTGAAGCCCATGGAAAGTCCATTGACGCCGTCAATGAGATTAAAGGCCTGGGGGATGCTCCAGAACCAGAACAGCAGGATCGGGGCAGTGTACAGGATTCCGGTCGGAATTCTCAGGTAAAGGAAGCTGACCTGGCTGACTTCGTGGCCCAGCCCCACTGAGGCGTGCGTTGCAAGCAGGACTGCCACGGCCAGGCCGACGATGGCTTTGTACCGGGCCCGGAGGTTGTAACGGTCGTCCAGCGCTCCGATGCCGGCCATCGAATGCAGACCCAACCATTCGATCCAATGCAGGTGCCATGGAAACCAGCCCATGGCGTGAAACATCACCAGGGCCGCCCAGAGAACGATCCCGCCGGTGCGCGCTGTGGGACGTGTATGGGTCTTCCGGCTATGGTCGGGGTTATCGACGAAGCCGAGCCTCGGCGCTAAACCGATCAGGGCCAGCGAGAGGAGCGAGCCGATTGCGAATCCCGCGAGAGCTTGATGGCTGGAAGAGGTCAACATTGGTTCATCGGTTCGAAGGATTTCGACAACTTGAACGTAAGATTATCAACATCGTTCTCTTCGGCCTTGCGTCCCAGTATCGCACTGGGCTTCACGGGTGGCAAGGAATTCTCCTGCATGAGCCCTCCGGCAGCCCATTCAGGGCAAGGACAACCAACCTCGCCCACCTTGAGCATGCGACCCTCCATCCGTTCACCAAGCCACTCATGAACTGCCATTAGTAAAAAACCAGAAAGTTGGTACGGTAGTTGATCCATCCGGTAAATTTGTTGTGGCGCCCGCGACGCCAAAAATAATGGAAAACTGTCGATTGCGTCTTGCGCGAATCCTGGCTTTACCATACTTTCCTGCAAGACTTATGGAGGGCGACATGATCATCCGGGCGGAGTGGCCGGGTTATGTGGTGGATGTTCTGGTCGCCCCAGGGCAGGAAGTGGAAGAGGATGAGACTCTCATGCTCATGGAAGGCACCGACTCCACGCATACCCCCTTTTACGTAAGCGCCCCCGAGTCCGGGAAGGTAAAGCACATTCTTCTGGAGGAAGGAGACTTCGCCGAAGAGGACGATGAGTTGCTGGAGCTGGTGGAAGTCGAATAGGACATTTTCGGCGACAACCCCGGTACGGCGCGCATCCAAGTGGATGCGTAATCTGAACGCTGAACCCCGGATGATCCATGGCGGAATCCCACCGACGGCCGGCTGGCCCAGAGCAAGGCCACCTTCCCCACGCCGTCCCTATCCACCAAGGACCCGTCCCCGACGGGCTGGGCACGGTGGCGCGCCTGGCCTGGAGCGCGGCCATCTTCGGGGTCAGCGCCGCGCTCCAGGGGATTGGCGGCGCCTGGACCGGATCCCTGGGGCTGCTCTCCGACAGCCTGGAAAACCTCAACGACCTCATCGCCACCTTGCTGAGCCTCACCAGCCTCCTGGTGGCCAACCGGCGGGAGCCCAGCGACACCTTCGCCTACGGCTGGCACCGCCTTGAGGTCTTCAACACCCTGCTCGGCGCCGGGATGCTCCTGGCGCTGGCCACGGCGGTGGTCCTGGAGGCGGTCCACCGCCTGAAGGCGCCCCCGCCCATCCAGACCGGATGGGTGTTGGGGTTCTGCTGCCTGGGCCTGGCCTTGAACCTGGTGGCGGCGCTGACGCTGCGCCCCGGGGGGAGGAAGCCCTGGAGCGGGACGCCAGCCTCAAGAGCGCCTATCTCCACGCCTTCTTCGATTCCCTGGCCAGCCTGGCGCTGCTGGGGAGCACCCTGGTCATCCGGTTCACCGGCTGGCGCTGGATGGACCCCCTGGTGGCCCTGGCGATCGTCGGCTTCATCGTCCGGGGGGCGTACGCCCTGGCGTCGGACGCCACGGCCATCCTCATGCACCGGGCGGCCTTCGACCACGCGGAGGCCCGGCGCCAGCTCATGCTGCTGCCCGGCGTGTCGGGGGTGGAGGATATCCGCAGTTGGCGCCTCTGCAGCCACCTGGTGGTCTGCACGGCCCACGTGCAGGTGACCGTCGAGCGCCTGGAAGACACCCAGCCGCTCCTGGCCGCCATCCAGGAGGTCCTGGCGGACCGGTTCCAGGTGCGCCACGTGACCGTCCACTTCGAAACGCCGGGGATGGCCGGGAGCCACAGCCACCGGTTCGTGCATGAACATGAGGCGGATCCCCATCATGGCCACGACCATGACCCGGACACTTAGGTAACATGGGGTATGCTTCGAGGTCTGCATGGCACTGCTGGTGAATAACGCCCGACTTCTGGATCCCGCCCGGGGCGGGAAAGGTCCCGGCTCCCTGCTGGTGGTGGACGGCAAAGTGGCCGCCCTGGGGGACCAGGCTGGTGCCGACCCGAGGGCCGCCGGGGCCGAGGTCCTGGATGCCCGGGGCAGGCTGCTCTGCCCGGGGCTGATCGACCTCCACGTGCACTTCCGGGAACCCGGCCAGACCGGGAAGGAATCCATCGAAACCGGGTCCCGGGCCGCCGTGGCGGGCGGCTTCACCAGCGTCTGCGCCATGGCCAACACCAGGCCGGTGAACGACTCGGTGGCCATCACCGAGATGATGCTGGCCCGTGCCCGCAAGGCCGGCTTGTGCCGGTACCTCCCCTGGGGACGGTCACCAAGGGCGCGGCGGGCGAGGAACTGGCCGATTACGGCACCCTCAAGGCGGCCGGCTGCGTGGCCTTCAGTGATGACGGCCTGCCGGTGATGAACGCCGCCATCATGCGCCGGGCCCTGGAGTACACCTCCTGGCTGGACGTGCCCATCGTCGCCCATGAGGAGGACTGCAACCTGGTGGGCAAAGGCTACATGCACGAAGGCAGCGTCAGCGCCGGCCTGGGCTGCCTGGGCATCCCCGCGGCCGCCGAAGAAGCCATGGTGGCCCGGGATATCGTCCTGGCGGAGCACACGGGCGGGCACCTGCACCTGGCCCACCTGAGCACCAAGGGCTCGTTCCGGATGGTGCGGGAAGCCAAGCAGCGGGGCCTGCGGGTGACCTGCGAGGTCACGCCCCACCACTTCGCCCTCACCGACCGGGAGATGACCCGTTTCGACTCCGACTACAAGATGAACCCGCCCCTGCGCAGCCAGGCCGACCTGGACGCGGTGCTGGAAGCCCTGGCGGACGGCACGGTGGATGCCATCGCCACCGACCACGCCCCCCATGCCTGGGACGACAAGGAAGTGGAGCTGGCCAGCGCCGCCTTCGGAGTGATCGGCCTGGAGACGGCCCTGCCGCTCACCCTGGAACTGCTGGTGAACCGCAGGGTCATCAGCCTGGCCCGGGCGGTGGAACTGCTCACCTCCGGTCCCGCCAAGGTCTTCCACCTGGACCGGCTGGGGCTGGGCTCCCTGGAGGTTGGCGCTCCGGCGGATTTCATCCTGGTGGACCTGGCTGCCCGGATCACGGTGGACCGGGCGTTCATCCAGAGCAAGTCGTTCAATACCCCGTTCAAGGGCTGGTCCCTCCCAGGCCAGGTGGTCGGGACCTGGGTGGAGGGCCAGCGCGTCTGGGGTTGAAAAGGCAGCCCGTCAGCGGGGCGGGACCCGGATGAGGTCCCTCAGCGCGGCCAGCCTTCCATGCAGGGCGTTGTCGGTAAGGGATTCCAGCCCGGCGGTGCCGAACTGCTCGACGGTGAAGCTTGCCAGCACCGTGCCCATGAGCGCAGCCCGTTTCAAGGTTTCCAGGCCGGTTTCTCGGGTGGCGGCGAGATAGCCCATGAAGCCGCCGGCGAAGGTGTCGCCGGCGCCGGTGGGGTCCGCCACTTCCTTCAAGGGGAAGGCCGGCGCCGAGGAAATGCCGTCGGGCGTGAACAGGGCCACCCCGTATTCGCCCCGCTTCACCACCAGGATCCGGGGCCCCATGGGCCGGATTTTTTCGTACACGTTGAGCAGGTGGCGCTCCCCCGTGAGGCTCCGGGCTTCCGCCTCGTTGATCAGGAGAATGTCCACCTCCCGCAGCACCCCGAGCAGCGCCTCCCGGGCGCCCGTTGATCCAGAAGTTCATGGTGTCCAGGGCGATCCACCGCGGGCGGACGCCATCTGCCGGACCACGTCCCTCTGCAGGACCGGATCGATGTTGCCCAGGAAGAGGCAGGTGGCGTGGCATAGCTCTCCGGCAGCTTCGGGTGGAAATCCGCGAACACGTTCAGCTGGGTATCCAGGGTCCTGGCCTCGTTGAGGTCCAGCCCGTATTCGCCCCGCCAATGGAACGACCGCCCGGCCTTGCGCACCAGCCCGGTCAGGTCGATGGGCCGGCCCCGGAACACGGCATCCTGGTCGGGCCCGAAATCTTCCCCCACCACGGCCACCACCTGGACCGGGTGCAGCCGGCTGGCCGCCAAGGAGAAATAGGTGGCGGAACCGCCCAAGATGTTCACCCGTTTCCCTGCGGGGGTTTCAAGGTCATCGAAGGCGACACTGCCGACCACA
>CAWFOJ010000292.1:0-7703 GCA_963816585.1 uncultured Holophagaceae bacterium
GCTCGGTCAGGGGTGTGGGCCGCTTCTTGTTCGCCCCCACGAAGCTGGTGACCTTGGGCGTGTTGCGCACCAGATGCCAATCGGCGTCCTCCATCTCGAAGTTGGCGCCCTTCTTGGTCACGGCGATCTGGACCAGGAGATAGCCCGGGAAGGACTTGCGCTTCTTCAGCACCCGCTCCTTGCGTCCGGACTTGGCGTCGACCTTCATCTCCTCGTAGGTCTCCTCTGGGATCTGCAGGTCGCCGAAGTGTTCCTCCCGTTCTTCCATCTTGATGCGCTGGCGCAGGCTCTCCATCACCTTGGCCTCGTAGCCCGAATAGGTGTGGATGATGAACCACGCCAGCCTTCGTTCAGGGGAGACCGGCGCCGGCAGCGCCTCACCGGCGAGGATGCTCAAGGGATCAGCGGTCATGGCGTCCTCTTGACTAGTGATGAGGGAGGATGAGCTGCATCGCCCAGGTGATGACCCAGTCGGCGCTCCACAGGAACAAGCCCACGAACACGGAGACGGCGGTGACCGCGTAGGTCGACTTCAGCACGCTGTCCTTGGTGGGCCAGTCCACACGGTTGAGCTCGGCCATGAGCTCCCGGGCTTGCTTTTTAATAGTTGATATCAAAGGAGTCCCCCACCGCGGGTTGGTATCCAATAATGTGGCCCCAGTTCAGAGGACTGGGGCCGGAGCAAGAATGGCAGGGGAGACAGGTTTCGAACCCGCGACCTGCGGATTTGGAGTCCGCTGCTCTACCAGCTGAGCTACTCCCCTATACAAATGACGTCCTTTCCAAGCCCCGCCACCTGGGCGGGGCTGGGAAAATTCTATCACTTGCCCTCGCGGTGGACGCGGTGCCCCCCGCAATAACGGCAGTGCTTCTTGAACTCAAGCTTGCCCGAGTTGGTCTTTTTGTTCTTGGTGGTGGTGTAGTTCTTGCGCTTGCACTCGGTGCAGACAAGGATAACCATATCAGCCATTGCAGGAATCCTTTAGGCGATGACCTCGTCGACGCGGCCGGAGCCGACGGTGCGCCCGCCTTCCCGGATGGCGAACTTGAGGCCCTTTTCCATGGCGATGGGCTGGATGAGCTCGACGGTCAGGGTGACGTTGTCACCGGGCATGACCATCTCGCGGCCGGCTTCCAGCTCGATGGACCCGGTGACGTCGGTGGTGCGGAAGTAGAACTGCGGGCGGTACTTGTTGAAGAACGGGGTGTGCCGGCCGCCTTCGTCCTTGCTCAGGACGTAAACGGCGGCGGTGAACTTGGTGTGGGGAGTGATGCTGCCGGGCTTGGCCAGCACCATGCCGCGCTCCACGTCCTTGCGGTCCACGCCGCGGAGCAGGATGCCCGCGTTGTCGCCCGCCTGGCCCTGGTCCAGGGACTTCTTGAACATTTCCACACCGGTCACCACCCGCTTGACGGTCGGGCGCAGGCCGATGATCTCCACTTCTTCGCCCACCCTGACGACGCCGGCCTCGATGCGGCCGGTCACCACGGTGCCGCGCCCGGTGATGGTGAACACGTCCTCCACCGGCATGATGAAGGGCTTGTCGACGGGCCGGGCCGGATTCGGGATGTAGGAATCCACGGCGTCCATCAGCTCATAGATGCACTTCACTTCGGGGGCATTGGGGTTGGTGCAGTTGTCCATGGCCAGCTTGGCCGAGCCGCGGATGATGGGGATCTCGTCGCCGGGGAAGCCGTAGAAAGTGAGCAGTTCCCGCAACTCCATCTCCACCAGGTCGCTCAGTTCCGGGTCGGCGATGTCGATCTTGTTCATGAACACGACGATGTACGGCACGCCCACCTGGCGGGCCAGCAGGATGTGCTCGCGGGTCTGGGGCATGGGCCCGTCGGTGGCGGCCACCACCAGGATGGCTCCGTCCATCTGGGCGGCGCCGGTGATCATGTTCTTGATGTAGTCGGCGTGGCCGGGGCAGTCCACGTGCGCGTAATGCCGATTCTTGGTCTGGTACTCCACGTGGGCGGTGTTGATCGTGATCCCGCGGGCCTTTTCCTCAGGGGCCGAGTCGATCTGCTCATAGGACTTCGCCTGCCCGCCCTGGGTGACGGAGAGCAGCGTGGCGATGGCCGCCGTCAAGGTGGTCTTGCCATGGTCTATGTGGCCGATGGTGCCAATATTTACGTGGGGCTTGGAACGATCGAATTTCTCTTTGGCCACAGGTGCCTCCTGGAGGTGGGTGGGGAGATGTTTATAGCACGAGGAAGCTTCAGACAAAAAGTGGAGCCCACAGGCGGGATTGAACCGCCGACCTCGTCCTTACCAAGGACGCGCTCTGCCACTGAGCTATGTGGGCCTGTACTTTTGGAGCGGGAAACGGGGTTCGAACCCGCGACATTCAGCTTGGAAGGCTGACGCTCTACCAACTGAGCTATTCCCGCAATCAACCAGCCTTCCGCGAAAGAACTGGTGCCGAGAGAAGGATTCGAACCTCCGTAGGGCGGTGCCCGGCAGATTTACAGTCTGCTGCCATTAACCACTCGGCCATCTCGGCGTTGTCAATCGCCCCATAGGGGCCCCCTGACAGGAGCCTTGGGAGGCAAAGCTTTCCTGAGAGGGAACGTTAAGGCTAGCACGGGCATTGGGCGGGCACAACAAAAAAGATCGCGAGCCAAACTCAGGCATGGGCTGTCCGCCTCCGGGCCAGGACCCGGAACAGCATGACGGCGGCTGCGCTTGAGACATTCAAGCTTTCGATGCCGCCGGGCATCTCGATCTGGAGCAGCCCATCACAGTGCTGGCGGATCTTCTGGTGCAGCCCTTCCCCTTCGGAGCCCAGCACCAGCACGGTGGCGCGGTCGAAGGGTTCATCCAGGTAGTTCCGGCTGGGCTCGCCCCCCGCCAACCCGTAGACCCAGGCCCCGGCCTGCTGCAATTGTTCCAGGGCCCGGGCCAGGTTCACGACCCGCACCAGGGGGATCCGCCCGGCGGTTCCGGCGCTGGCCCGGATGACCGTTTCGTTCACCTGGGCCGAGCGCCGCTCGGGAAAGACCACGCCGTCCACCCCCGCGCCGGCGGCGGAGCGCAGGATGGCGCCGAAGTTGTGGGGATCGCTGATGCCGTCCAGGGCCAGCACCAGGGCTTTGGGCCCCCGCTCCCGGACCCGGTCCAGGAGCGCCTCCAGGGGCGCCAGGGCGACGGCCTCCCCTTCCCCCAGGACACCCTGGTGGCGCTGTCCCTGGCTGCGCCGGTCCAGGCTCTCCAGAGGCTCCCGGTGCACCACGGCCCCGCGCTCCCTGGCCGCCTGGCGCAGCCTGGCGCAGCGCTCCCAGGCGCCGGGAGCGATGCGCAGGGTCTGCAGTTCGCCCCGTTCCAGGGCTTCTTCGCAAGCGTGCGGCCCCAGGTATTTCACTAGAACATCCTCTTGTACCCCACGGACCAGAGGTGGCCCATGCCTTCCACCCGGGTCTGGGCGGGGGTGGTGGAGTACCCGGACGCGGTCCAGTTCCCTTCCAGGCCCGTGGTGTCCACCGCCTGGGACTGGCGGTACTGGTAGCCCACGTTCAGCTCCCCGCCCAGGCACTTGTAGCCGAAGCCGGCGGACAGCCCCGAGGTCTTGGCGCCGCCCACCAGCGGCTCCGCGGCGGTGTAGTCCCGCAGGGCCGGATCCAGGGACGCGCCCAGGCGCACCACCCAGGCCTTGGCCACGTTCAGCTCGCCCATGAGGCTCATGCCCCAGCCGCTGCGGAAGGACGTGCTCTCGCCGGAGCCGCTCACGGGGCTGCCGCCCGGCGCGGTGGAGGAAGGGTAGCCCGGAAGCTGGGTGCTGGAGCCGAAGACATAGCGCACGTCCAGCTCCCAGGTGAACACCTGGTTCACCCGCTGGCGCAGGCCCAGCACGGCCTTGGCCGGGAGGGTGATGCCGCCGCCGCTGGGTCGGAGCTGGCTGGCGGACTGGATGGCGGGGCCCAGGCTGGACAGGCCGGCGGGGGCCGGCTGGGTCCCGGTGGGCGAGTAGTAGCTGGTGGGGGCGGAGCCGTAGGAGGCGCTCAGGGGCAGGGTGCCCTTGAGGGCGCCCACGTAGGTTCCGGCGAAGGTCCAGCGGGAATTGACCGCCCACCTGAAGCCCAGGGAATAGGAAGGGACGATCCGGGTGCCGCCCTGGTGCAGGTCGGTCTCCATGAGGCCCAGGGGGGTGGCGGCGGTGCCCGGCTCGAGGATCGCCGTGCGCACCATGTTGTCCCATGAATACCGGATCCGGGTGCCGCCCAGGCTGGCGCCGAAGGCCCAGTTGGGGGTCGCGGCCCAGCCCAGCTGGACTTCGACCCGGCGGGTCGTGAGGTCCAGAGCCTGGCCCTGGAACCTGCCGGCATAATCCAGGGGCATCTGGGCGTGGCGCAGGAACGGCTGGTCGAGCTTCATGCCCATGACCAGGTCCGGGCTGAACCGCCAGGCGAACCCCAGGCTGGGCAGGAAGCGGTTCCGGTCGGTGCTGTACAGGGTCTGGGTCGTGGACTGGAGGGTGGCCTCGGAGGACTGCATCTCCTCGCCGGCCGCCAGATAGATGCCGCCCTGCTCCCGGAGGGTGGCCAGCAGGGCCGGGTTCAGGGCGGTGGCCTCCAGGTCGGCGCCATAGGCCACCCCCGCCCCGCTGCGGGCGATGCCCACGGGGTCCGAGGCCGGCAGCGCCCAGGACTGGGCCGCCAGGCGGGGAGCCCCCAGCCCGGCCAGGAGCCCCAGCACGCCCATCCCCATCCTTTTCGCCATTCGCACCATTCCCTGGACCTCCACAGACGCCGCCGGGCCCTTCCGGACGACCGGGTCATCCCTAATATCCTGGACGAGGTTTCAGGATGGCCGGAAGCCGCCCCCAGTCCAAGGGACTATATTGCACTTTACCGCCGGTCCAGGAGGCTGCGGGCGTGGGCCAGGGCCTCGGGGCGGTCCGGATGGCCGGAGAGCAGCCGCGCCAGCTCGGTGACCCGGCCTTCGCCCTGGAGCCAGGCCAGGCCGCTGCGGGTGCGCCCGTCCTGGACCTGCTTGCGCAGCAGCCCGTGGTGGTCGGCCCGGGCCGCCACCTGGGCCAGGTGGGTCACCGCCAGCACCTGGTGGCGCCGGCCCAGCTCGCCCACCGCGGCCCCCACGGCGATGGCCGTCTCGCCGCCGATGCCGGCGTCCACCTCGTCCAGCACCAGCACCAGGGGGTCCCCCCCGTCGCCGCCCAGGGCCATGCCGGCGCCCTGCAGGGCCAGCATGATCCGGCTGAGCTCCCCGCCGGAGGCGATCTTGGCCAGGGGCCGGAAACCCTCCCCCACGTTGGGCTCGATCCAGATGGCCAGGGACGAGAAGCCCTGGGAGGCGAGCCGGACCGGGCGTCCGGACTGTTCCACCGGGCTGGAGCCGTCTTCGGCCAGGCCCAGGCGGACTTGCAGGCGGGACCCCGCCATGCCCAGCCGTTTCAGGCGCTGGTGGGCCTCCTTCTCCAGCCGGGGCACCAGCTGCAGGCGCTGCCGGTGCAGGGCCTCGGCCCCGGCCCGGTAGGCCTCGCAGGCCCGGGCCAGGGCGGCGCCCAGCTCCTGAAGGCTGGAGCTGCCGGACTGGAGCTCCGCCCGCTCCTCCTTGAGTTCCGCCAGGCGCCGGGGCAGTTCGTCCGGTTCGCACCGGTGGCGGCGGGCCAGCCTCTCGAACAGGGCCAGGCGGGCCTCCACCGCCTCCAGGCGCTCCGCCCCCTTCCGGGACCAGCGCACCGCCTCGTCCCGGGCCTGGGCCAGGAGGTCCTCCAGTTCCAGGACCACCGACCGCAGGCGGTCCACGTCCCCCTGGGCCGCCGGGAGGACCGCGGCCGCCCGGGCCAGGGCCCGGTGCCCGGCCTCGGCCCCCCGTCCGGCCTGGTCCAGCGCCTCGGCGCCTTCCCGGAAGGCCTGTTCCAGCTGCACCGCGTGCCGCAGGGGCTCCCGCTCCTCCCGCAACTGCGCCCATTCCCCCGGACGGGGGGCCAGCCGATCCAGGTCGGCCACCTGCTCCTCCAGCCATTCCAGGCGCTCCCCCCGCTGGGCTTCGCTGCGCTTGCGGGCGGCCAGCCGGGCCTGGGCCTCCCGCACGTCCGCCACCTCCCGGGCCAGGTCCGGGCGGATGCCCAGCACCTCGTCCACCAGGGCCAGGTGCCGTTCCTCGGCCAGCAGGGACTGGTGGTCGTGCTGGCTGGTCAGGCGCATCCAGATGCGCCCCGCTTCCCGCAGGTCGGCCAGGCTGCAGGCGCCGCCGTTGAGCCAGGCCCGGCTGCGCCCGCCGGCGGCGATCTCCCGGCGCAGCACCACCGGCTGCTCCTCGGGCAGGCCCCGCTCGGCCAGGAACGCCCCCCAGGCGGCGAACCCGCCTTCCGCCACCGATTCCACCACGGCCCGTTCGGCGCCCTGGCGCACCAGGTCCCCGTCCCCCCGGGCGCCCACCAGGAGGGACAGGGCATCCACCAGGAGCGACTTGCCGGCGCCGGTCTCACCGGTGAGGACGGTGAATCCGGGCTTCAGTTCGACCGCCAGGTCCTCAACCAGGGCGAGGTTCTGGATGCGCAGGGATGTGAGCATGGCAACAGGGTACCCCATCGCGCATTGACAACCGGAAGGATTGCACCGAACATGGGGGCTCTGAGTTCTTTGTCAGTTCCATAGTGAGCTATCCAGAAAGGTGGAGGGACGGGCCCTGTGAAACCTTGGCAACCTGCCTTGGGCAAGGTGCCAATTCCTGCCGGCGGCAACGCCGGATAGATGCCGAACTGATGTGAATCTCGACAAGGACAACAGCAGCAAGGGGGCCCGATCCAGCATCGGGCCCCCTTTGTCTATCGCAAGCTCGCGGAACGGAAGACTCCCTCGACGCTCCCGGAGGCCCCGCAAGGGGAGACAAGGGCGCACCCAACCACCACCCCCCACCGGAATCGGGGGTTTGACCCGGAGCCTTGCATGACCCAGACCTACCACTTCGAGACCACCGCCCTGCACGGGGGGCACCGCCCCGACCGGGACACCCGGTCCCGGGCCGTGCCCATCTACCAGACCACCAGCTACGTGTTCGACGACGACGTAGCGGCGTCGAGAGAGAGAGAGAGAGAGAGAGGAGAGAGAGAGAGAGAGAGAGAGAGAGAGAGAGAGAGAGTGGAGAGAGAGAGAGAGGAGAGAGAGAGAGAGATGGAGAGAGATGGAGAGAGAGAGAGAGAGAGAGAGAGATAGAGAGAGAGAGAGAGAGAGAGAGAGAGAGAGAGAGAGAGAGAGAGAGAGAGAGAGAGAGAGAGAGAGAGAGAGAGATGAGAGAGAGAGAGAGAGAGAGAGAGAGAGAGAGAGAGAGAGAGAGAGAGAGAGAGAGAGAGATGGAGAGATGAGAGATGAGAGAGAGAGAGAGAGGAGATGAGAGAGAGAGAGATGAGAGAGAGAGAGAGAGAGAGAGAGAGAGAGAAGAGAGAGAGAGAAGAGAGAGAGAGAGAGAGAGAGAGAGAGAGAGAGAGAGAGAGAGAGAGAGAGAGAGAGATGGAGTAGAGATGAGAGAGAGATGGAGATAGAGAGAGAGAGAGGGAGAGAGAGAGAGAGAGAGAGTAGATGAGGAGATAGAGATGAGAGTGAGATGAGAGAGAGAGAGAGAGAGAGAGAGAGAGAGAGAGAGATGAGAGAGAGAGAGAGAATGAGAGAGAGAGAGAGAGGAGTGGGTGGATGGTGGATGGAGTGAGTGGGGATAGAGATGGAGTTGAGGATCAAGA
>CAWFOJ010000293.1:0-6214 GCA_963816585.1 uncultured Holophagaceae bacterium
GCCCCCAGGCGGCCCCGGCCCCGGCTGCGGTCTCGGGCGCTCCCGCCCGGCCGGCTGCAACCCCACCGCCCCCGCCCCTGCCCGGCGCGGCCCTGCCCGGCGCAGCTCCACCCGGAGCGGCCCAACCCGGTGCGGCCCCGCCCGATGCGACCCAGACGGGCCCGGCCCAGCCTGATGCGGCCGCGAACCCGGCGTCGCCCCCGCAGGCGCCCGGCGGGCCCCAGGCGAACGCGGCCTCCGCCCAGGACGCCGATGCCAGCGGGTCCCTGGTCTTCTTCATGAATCCCCTCTCCCTGGAAGTGCCCAAGGGCAATACCGTGCGGATCACCCTGTTCGCCAGCGGGGCCCAGGGCCTCACCAGCGGGACCATGGAGCTGAAGGTGGATCCCAAGCTCACCGTCATCGGCTTCGCCGCGGGAGATTTCCTCACCGCCGACGGCGGCAGCCTGAGCGGGGTGCCGGGCCCGAACGGCTCCCTGGTGTTCACCTTCCAGCGCAAGACCGGGGCCACCGACAGCGGCACTTTCGCCACCCTTGACGTCCAGGCCACCACCGCCGGCCAGGCCCCCATCCTGATCCAGGGAGGCCAGTACATGGTAGGCTCCAACCCGATCCCGGCGCGCTTTTCCAACGCCCTGATCACGGTGAACTGACCCAGGCCGTGCACAGATGAAACGTCAATCAGGATTCACCTTGCTGGAGATGCTGGTCACCGCCACGGTGCTCCTCATCCTGGCCAGCGCGGTCATGCCCATGGCCCGGAACGGGATCCGCCGCGAGAAGGAGCTGGAACTGCACCGGGACCTGCGCGAGATGCGCCAGGCCATCGACAACTTCAAGGCCCAGGTGGATCAGCAGAAGATCAAGCCGCCCCCGCCCGAGAACAACGGCTACCCCGAATCCCTGGAAATCCTGGTGGACGGGGAGACCATGACCGGCAAGACCGCCAAGATGCGCTTCCTGCGGAGGATCCCGGTGGACCCCTTCACCAACAAGGCCGAATGGGGCCTGCGCTCGGTCACCGACGATCCCACCAGCACCAGCTGGGGGGCGGCAGCGTCTACGACGTGTACAGCCTGGCCCCTGGAACCGGCTCCAACGGCATCCCGTACAAAGAATGGTAAGAGGATTCCCAGGTAATGTTTTTCTCCTTGCATTCCCAAGGTGGACCGCACTACGATTGACTTTCATTGCGATGTGCTCTTGCGGGAGCCAGCATCCGAGCGGATATGGCGGAATTGGTAGACGCGCTAGTTTCAGGTCCTAGTGATCTTACGGTCGTGGGGGTTCGAGTCCCTTTATCCGCACCACTTCTTGACAGGCGCCCTGGGTCTTCCGGGGCGTTATCGTCGTTGGTCCGGTCCTTCCGGACCCGCCCTGTCCGGGGGCATCCGGACTTGACCATGGCTTGGCACGGGGCTGGGCCACACAGGTGACGGGAGCCAACCCGAAAAGGAGGCGTACCATGCCCCTGAACGTCGAGCAGAAGAAGATCATCATCGAGGACTACAAGCAGCACGAGGGGGACACCGGTTCCCCGGAGGTGCAGGTGGCCCTCCTCACCAAGCGCATCAACGACCTCACCGAGCACTTCAAGGTGCACACCAAGGACTACCACAGCCGACGCGGCCTCATGATCATGGTCGGCCAGCGCCGGCGCCTGCTGGACTACCTGAAGCGCAAGGACAAGTCCCGCTACGCCTCCCTCATCGAGCGCCTGGGGCTCCGGCGGTAGGGCTCTTCAGGGGAGGGGGATGCGGGTCCCTCCAGGGCGCGCGCTGGTCGCGCCGGGGCCTTCGCTCCGCGCACTCGCGAACATCGAGGCTGTTTCGGTTTACGCTGGAAGGGCCATGGATACCCTGCCGCCCCTCCCGACACCCCGGGATCCCAATCCCTACGCCGTGATCAGCCGGAGGGAGGTGTTCGATTCGCCCTGGATCCGGTTGCGGGAGGACCGCTTCCGGCACCGGCGGGGCGCCGAGGGGCGCTACCCGGTATGCGGGTTCAGGCGCACCGCCTGCGGGGTTCTGGCGCTGGACCCCAGGACCGGGTGGTGCTGGTGGGGCAGTGGCGCTATCCCCTGGAGACGTACTCCTGGGAAATCCCCGAAGGGGGCGGCGAGGAGCACGAGACCCCGTTCGAGGCCATCCGCCGGGAACTGCAGGAGGAGGCCGGGCTCACCGCCGGCGCGTGGGAGCCCCTGGCCTTCGCCCACAACAGCAACTCCAGCACCGACGAGGAGACTTTCCTGTTCCTGGCCACGGACCTGCAGGAGGCTCCGGAAGGCCATGCGCCGGATCCGGACGAGGAACTGGCGGTGTGCCGGGAACCCTTCGCCCAGTGCCTGACCCGCGTGCTCGCCGGGGAGATCACCGACGTGCTGACGGTGGTGGCCCTGCTGGCCCTCCAGGCCCGCCGCAGCGGCGTTGCGGGGGCCCTGGACGCGGCCCTGGCGGAGCGGTTCTTCCAGGCCCCGGCCCGGCACCCGGGCCCAGGGCGGGCCCGGTGGAGTAAGCTGGAGTCGCCATGATCCTCTCGCTCCATCCCGAGACCCCACAGCTGCGCCACCTGGAGCGCATCGCCGACGTGCTCCAGCGGGACGGGATCATCGCCTACCCCACGGACACCCTGTTCGGCCTGGGCTGCCTGGTCTCCCGCAAGAAGGCGGTGGACCGCATCCAGGGCTTGAAGGGGCGCGATCCCAAGAAGCCCATGTCCATCCTGTGCAGCGACCTGGAGATGCTCTGCCGCTACACCCGCCACCTGGACACGCCCACCTTCCGCATCCTCAAGCAGATGTTCCCGGGCCCCTACACCGCCGTCCTGGGCTGCAGCCGGGAAGTGCCCCGCTACCTCCAGAAGAAGCAGACCGTGGGCCTGCGCATCCCCGACCACGTGTTCTGCCGGGAGATCACCCGCCTGGTGGGCGAGCCGATCATCACCACCAGCTGCAACGCCGCCGGCGAGCCGCCCCTGCAGAGCGCCTGGGAGATCCAGGAGGAACTGGGCCACCAGCTGGACCTGGTGGTGGACTGCGGCCAGCCCGCGGGCCAGGCCAGCACCGTGGTGGACCTCACCGGCGACGAGCCGATCCTGCTGCGGGAGGGGGCGGGGAAGTGGCCGCTCTAGAATCCACGGTGGAACAAGACTGATGGCTTCTGGCCTTGGATAGGCAAAAAAAGATATTTTGTTGACAAAGATGATGATCTTAGTATTAATACCTTCATCATCACCTTTCTCCGGCCGCCCATGCTCCAGATCGCCCGCCACACCGACTACGCCGCGCGCATCGTGCTGCACCTGGCGTGCCTCGGCCCGGGCGCCCAGGCCTCCATCGCCGGGATCGCCGACCAGCGCCAGCTGCCGGCCTTCTTCGTGCGCCGGCTGATCGGCAAGCTGGTGCAGGGGGGGATCCTGGTGAGCAGCCGGGGCGCCAACGGGGGCATCCGCCTGGCCCGTCCGGCCGACCAGATCACCCTCCTGGACCTGGTGCGGGTGATGGAAGGGCCCATCGCCCTCAACCACTGCCTGGAAACGGGCCACACCTGCCCGTTCGCCGGTTCCTGCCCGGTGCAGTCCGTGTGGGCCGAGGCCACCCGGGCCCTGGAATCCGCCCTGTCTTCCGCCACCTTCGCCACCCTGGCGTCCGGACCCTCCGGGCACCAGGTCGCCCATCTGAAGCTGCATAAAGAAGCTCACTGACACCCTCCCGGCCCCCCGGGGCCGAACCCAACAACCGTCGAGCGAAGGGAGTTCCTATGGACGTCCTGACCCTCTCGCGCCTGCAGTTCGCGGTCGCGACCTACTTCCATTTCCTGTTCGTGCCCCTGACCCTGGGGCTGTCGTTCCTGGTGGCCATCATGGAGACCCTCTACGTGCGCAGAGGCGATCGGGACTACAAGCGCATGGCCCAGTTCTGGGGCAAGCTGTTCCTCATCAACTTCGCCGTGGGCCTGGTCACGGGCATCACCCTGGAGTTCCAGTTCGGCACCAACTGGAGCCGCTACTCCGCCTACGTGGGCGACATCTTCGGTTCCCTGCTGGCGGTGGAGGCCACGGTGGCCTTCTTCCTGGAATCCACCTTCATCGCCGTGTGGTTCTTCGGCTGGAAGAAGCTCTCCCCCAGGGCCCACTGCGTGACCATCTGGCTGGTGGCCGTGGCCTCCAACATCAGCGCCTTCTGGATCCTGGTGGCCAACGCCTGGATGCAGCACCCGGTGGGCTTTGTGCTGCGCGGCGGCCGGGCCGAGCTGGCCAGCTTCGGCGCGGTGGTGGGCCAGAGGTTCGCCATCCTGGAGTTCGTGCACACCCTGGGCGGGGCCTACACCCTGGCCGGGATCTTCGTGCTGGGCGTCTCCGCCTGGCACCTGGTCCGCAGACACGAGACCCCCTTCTTCCGCAAATCCTTCCGCATCGCCGCCACCTGGACCCTGGTGTTCACCCTGTTCGAGATCGCCCAGGGGCACATGAACGCGGAGATCCTGCAGGAGGCCCAGCCCGCCAAGCTGGCCGCCATGGAGGCCCACTGGGAGACCGCCGCCCAGGCGCCCATCCACCTGGTGGCCTGGCCCGACGCGGAGCACGAGCGCAACAGCGTGCAGACCCTTTCGGTGCCCGGCGCCCTGAGCTTCATGGCCGGCTATTCCGTGGATACCCGGGTGAAAGGGCTCAGGGACTTCCCCCGGGACCAGCGGCCCCCGGTGCTGCCCTTGTTCCTGTCCTTCCGGGCCATGGTGGGCTTCGCCTTCCTGTTCCTGGCCCTGAGCCTGTACGCCTGGCTGCGCCGGGACCGCATCGAGGAGCAGAGACGCTTCCTGAAGCTGCTGCCCTGGATGATCCCCCTGCCGTACCTGGCCAACCAGCTGGGCTGGACCCTCTCGGAACTGGGCCGGCAGCCCTGGATCGTCTACGGCATCATGCGCACCCGGGACGCGGTCTCCAACCTGGCCGTCGTCCAGGTGGCCACTTCCCTGGTGGCGTTCTTCCTGGTGTACGCCCTCCTGGGCGTCACGGACTTCTACCTGCTCTTCAAGTTCGCCCGCAAGGGCCCTGATTCCCTGAACATCGGCTGAGGAGGCGGACATGTTCGAGACGATCTGGTTCATCATCTGGGGCGTGGCGTGGGCCGTGTACTTCATGCTGGACGGCTTCGACCTGGGCCTGGGCACCCTGTTCCCCTTCCTGGCCAGGACCGAATCCGACAAGCGGGTCGTGGTGAACACCATGGGGCCATTCTGGGACGGCAACGAGGTCTGGCTGATCACCGCCGGGGGGGTGACCTTCGCCGCCTTCCCCCGGACCTACGCGGTGATGTTCTCCGGGCTCTACACCCCGCTCATGCTGCTCTTGTTCGCCCTGATCCTGCGGGGCGTGGCCTTCGAGTTCCGGGGCAAGGTGGACAGCCGGGCCTGGCGCTCCACCTGGGACACCTGCCTGGTGCTGGGCTCGTTCCTGCCGGCGCTGCTGCTGGGCGTGGCCTTCGCCAACATCTTCCAGGGCCTGCCCCTGGACGCCGCCGGCACCTTCAAGGGCAACCTGTTCACGTTGCTCAACCCCTACGGCCTGGTGGGCGGCTTGACCTTCGTGGTGATCTTCGCGGTGCATGGCCTGCTCTGGCTGGCGGCCCGGGCCGAGTATCCCCTCAGGAACCGGGCCGCCGGCCTGGCCCGCCCCCTGTGGCTGGCGGAGGCCCTGCTGGCGGTGCTGTTCCTGGCCCTCACCTGGGTGTGCACGCCTCTCTGGCGCAACGTCCTGGCCAAGCCGTACCTCCTGCCCCTGCCCCTGGTGGCGGTGGCCGGGCTGGTCCTGGCCCGGGTGTGGATCGCCCGGGAAGCCTGGTGGAAGGCCTGGTTCGCCTCCAGCGCCCTGATCCTGGGAGCGGTGCTGTTCGGCGTGGCGGGGCTGTTCCCCAACCTGCTCCCCTCCAGCCTGGACCCGGCCGCCAGCCTCACCGCCTTCAACAGCGCCTCCAGCCCCCTCACCCTGAAGATCATGCTGGGCGTGGTGCTGTGCTTCCTGCCGGTGGTGATCGGCTACCAGCTGTGGGTCTTCCTGAAGTTCCGCGACCCGGTCACGGCGCGGTCGGTGGAGGAAGGGCCGGCCTACTAGCGTACGGGTCCCTCCAGTCCGCCCCGGTCCATCGTCCTCTGAACGCGTTCGCGTTCAGAGGACGATGGGGCTGGAAGCGGAGCGTCGCCGGGGGCCAAGAGGCGCG
>CAWFOJ010000294.1:0-12082 GCA_963816585.1 uncultured Holophagaceae bacterium
CGGCCGGGCCTGGGCCGGTGGCTGGGGAACCGCCCCGGCCATCCCGTAAGCCAGCACCAGCGCGGGGAGGAAACAAGGTCTCAGGATAGCCATTGGGACAGGAACGTCTTCTTGGCCGACTCGAATTCTTCGTCCGAAAGCTTGCCCTTGCTGTGCAGGTCCGCCAGCCCTTGCAGCTTCTTCAGATCCCTGGCTCGGCCCGGCGGGTCCGGAGCGATGATCTGGGCCAGCATCTCCATGCGCCCCTGCAGGGTTTCCATGGCCTCGACCCGCTTGGCGAGTTCGAGCACCTTGGCCTTGAGGGCATCCCGCTCGGCGATCAGGTTGATGCGTTCCACGATGCGCCGCAGTGTCTGGCGGAACGCTTCCAGTTGCAGGGGCTTGCTCACCAGGCCGTAGGCGCCCTTGTCCATGGCCTCGGTGGCCTGTTTCAAGGTGCCGTACCCGCTGAGCACCAGGACCGTGCAGCTGGGGTTCTGGTCCAGGGCCGTGCGCAGGACGTGCATGCCGGTCCGTCCGGGCATGACCAGGTCCGTGAGCACCAACTGGTAGGGGGGCGCCGCCTTGCGCAGGATCGCTTCCGCCTCCTCCCCGGAGCCGGCGCAGGTCACGGTGAACCCCTCCACCGAGAGCACCCCCTGGAGGGTTTCCAGGAGCATGGGATCGTCGTCCACCAGCAGGAGGCGTTGGGGCGGGAGGTGGGGGGGGATGAGGGGTGACGGCAAGGGCAACTCGAGTTGCGACAATACACTTTTCGGCTTGTTCGCCCGTTTACCCAATAGTTTTTTGCGTCCTGTCAGGCGGCGCCCCGGCGCAGGTGGTGGACGTAGGCCAGTACCTGGGCGACCGCCTGGTACAGCCGGGGCGGGATGGGCCGGTCCAGGTGCACCGTATGATAAAGGGCCCTGGCCAGGGGCGGATTCTCCACCACCGGCACGCCGGCCGTGCTGGCCTGTTCCCGGATCTTCAGGGCCAGGTGGTCGACCCCCTTGGCCACCACCACCGGCGCGGCGGTCTGGCGGTCATACTTCAAGGCCACCGCGAAATGGGTGGGGTTGGTGATGACCACCGAAGCCTTCGGCACCTGGGTGCGGATGCGGCGGATGGCGCTGGCCAGGAGCAGGGACTTCTGGCGGCCCTTGATTTCCGGGTTGCCCTCCGTGTCCCTGGCTTCGTCCTTGACCTCCTGCTTGGTCATGCGCAGGCTTTTTTCGTAGGAATGGCGCTGCCAGAGGAAGTCCGCGCCGGCCACCACCAGCATGAAGATCAGCGTGTTGCGGTACAGGATGAACAGTGTCTCCTGCAGATAGCCCATGGCCTGGGACATGGACAGGTGCAGGGTGGACAGGATCACCGGCATCCGCGGGCCCACCACGGCGTAGGCCATCCAGGTGATGATCACCAGCTTGGCCAGGCTTTTGAGCAGGTCCACCGCCGACTTGGCCGAGAACAGCCGCTTGAACCCCGAGGCGGGGTTGAGCTTGGTGAACCTGGGCATCATGGGTTTGAAGGTGATGTGGACCCCGCGCTGGACCACCTGGTTGGCGATGGCCACCAGCCAGTTCACGGCCAGGAACGGCAGCAGGACCCGGGCCAGGATGTTCAGGATGGACAGGCCCAGGGCATGCAGGTTGGCCAGGTCCAGGATGCCGATCTCGCTGGACCGGCGGAAGAAGTAGGCGGTGGAGCGGGCCATGAGGGCCAGGGTCGAGGTCCCCAGGGCCAGGAACAAGAACAGGTTGCCCCACAGCAGGACGGTGGCGTCCAGGTCCGGCACTTTCAGGATCGAGCCTTCCTCCCGGGCCTTTTTCCGGCGCCTGGGGGTGGCTTTCTCGGTTCTCGAGGGATCGGCCATGGGTCACGACAGGAGGCGGAGGGCAGTGCGGGGCGCTTCCTCCAGGAGGGGGCCCAGCCAGGCCCCGGCTTCCCTCAGGGCCACGCCCAAAACGGTCAGGCCCACGGCGATCTTGATGGGAAAGCTCAGCTGGATGAGCTGGAGCTGGGGCATGAACTTGCCGGCGATGCCCTCCATCACGTCGATGAGGAACAAGGTGAACAGGACCGGGAAGGCCAGCTGGAACCCCCGCAGCATGATCAGCCCCATCTGCATCACCACGGCCAGGGGCTTCAGGGGCAGGCCCTGGCCCATGGGCAGGATCCGGTAGCTCTCCACCAGGGCACGGATCATCTGGTGGTGCATGCCCGAGACCAGCAGGAAGATCATGGTCAGCTGGATCAGCAGGGAGCCCGAGACGGACACCGGGTGGGCGCTCACCGGGTCCAGGAACTGGACGAAGGCGTAGCCCATCTGGGTATCCATGAGCTGGCCGGCGAAGGCCGCCGTCTCGACGATCCAGGCCACGCACAGGCCCATCACCAGCCCGGCCGCCAGCTCCGTCACCATCACCGCCGCCAGGGCCGGGATGCCGTCCGGGAGGGCCGCGGGCGGGGGCACGAGCGGGGCCAGGATCATGGAGAGCAGCAGGGCCAGCGCGGCCCGGATCAGGAGCGGAACCTGGGTCTGGCCGAGGCCCGGCAGGGTCGCCAGCAGGCCGGTCATGCGCACCAGGGTCAGCACCCACACCAGGATCCGGGCCTGGGTCAGCGCCCAGACCGACGGGTTGAGCAGGATGCCGGAAAGGTTGCCGGTAGGGGCCATGGCCGCCGTCACTTGAGCTGCTGGACGACCAGGTTGAACTCGGTGAACATGCGCGTGGTGAAGGCCAGCATCACCCGCATCATCCACGGGAAGCTGAGCACCACCACCACCATCACCGCCATCACCTTGGGCACGAAGGCCACCGTCTGGTCCTGGAGGCTGGTCACCACCTGGAAGATGGAGATGGACAGGCCCACGATCATGGAGACGATCAGGGCCGGCGCCGCCACGAACAGGGCGGTGCGCACCGCCTCCCGGGCCAGGTTGATGATGATGGCATCGTTCATCTCCGCCTCCGGATCAGCCGCCGTAGCCCCGCACCAGGGAGCCGACGATGAGGTACCAGCCGTCCACCAGCACGAACAGCAGGATCTTGAAGGGCAGGGAGATGACCACCGGCGGCAGCATCATCATGCCCATGCTCAGGAGGATGGAGGCCACCACCATGTCCACGATCAGGAACGGCAGGAAGATCATGAAGCCGATCTCGAAGGCGGTCTTCAGCTCGGAGATGAGGAAGGCCGGCATCAGGACTTCCAGGGGCAGGTCGGCCTTGGTCTGGGGGGTGGGGGCCTTGGCGATGTCCAGGAACAGGGAGATGTCGCGCTTGCGGGTGTGCTTGAGCATGAACACCTTCAGGGGCGCGGCGGTCTTGGTGAGGGCCTGGTCCACCGTGAGCTCGTTGCGGTTGAGGGGCTGGATCACGGTCTGGTTGATTTCCCGCCCCACCGGGGCCATGACGAAAAACGTCAGGACCAGGGCCAGGCTGATGAGGATCTGGTTGGAAGGGGTCTGGGTGGTGCCCATGCCCTGGCGCACGAAGCCCAGGACGATGACGATCCGGGTGAAGCAGGTGGTGGTGAGCAGGATGGTGGGGGCGATGGTCAGGACCGTGAGCAGCAGCACCGCCTGCAGGGTGGAGCTGAGGGCCGGGCCCTGGGGCGTCTTGCCGAAATCCACCGTCACCGTCGGCAGGCTGGCCGGGGCCTGCTGGGCGTGCAGGGCGGCGGAGGCCCAGGCCAGGAGGACCAGTGCCGGGGCCAGGCGCAGGAGCCTCGAGGCCATGCTGGTCATGACGAATCCCGCTTGAGCATGGCTTCCATGTCCCGTACCGGAACGGGGGTGGTGAGGTGCACCTGCCGCTCCAGGGCCTCCTGGAACCCGCTGAGGCCGTCCGCCTCCAGGGGCTCCAGGCGGGCCAGGAGGCTCGCCCCTTGGGGGCCCATGGCGATCAGGAAACGCTCATCATCAGCCCTGAGGATGGAGACGAAGCGCCGGTCGCCCAGGGCCAGGGTCTCCTCCACTTTGAGGCGGGATCCGCCGGCGCCGGGCAGCTTGCTGGCGCCCCATTTGCGGAAGGCCCACAGGCCGCCGCCCGCCAGCCCCGCCACCAGCACCAGGGAGCCCAGGGCCCGCCACCCGGACGGGCCGGAGTTCCTGGGCTCGGAGCCCGGCGTCGGTTTACCGTCATCCAGGACCAGGGGCGCCTGCAGTTCCCGCTCGGAGGGGGTGGGCTGGGCCGCCGGAGCGTTCTGGGCCGGCGCCGCGAAGCTCAAGCTCACCAGGGCTCCCAGCAGGATGAGGCGTTTCAGCGGCACGACGGACTCCCGACACGGCATCCGGGGACGTGCGACAGGCGTGCCAGAGTGGCCAAGCCGTGGCAACGGAGTTGCCTTGCGGGTTTCAGGTGGCCCCGGCATAACGGAATGGCGAGGAAAAGTCATGGTTATTCCGCGACGTCGCCTAAGCTATCTTCATGGCCGGTCATCCATCCCAGCCTGATCCGGAGGGGCCACCCCTTGCCGTGCCGGCCATCGTCCTGGCCGCGGGGGCATCCCGGCGCCTGGGCCGGCCCAAGCAAAGGGTGCGCTGGGCCGGAGAGACGTTGCTGCGCCGGGCGGTCCGGGCGGCCCTGGGAGGGTGCTCGCCGGTGCTGGTGGTGGTGGGCTGCCGGGGCGAGGAGATGGCGGCGGAACTGGCGGGGCTGCCGGTGACGGTGGTGGCCAATCCCCAGTGGAAGGACGGCATGGCCTCGAGCATCCGGGCCGGGATCCGGGCCTTGCCGCCCAGCGTTCCGGCGGCCCTTTTCCTGGTGTGCGACCAGCCGGAGGTGGACCAGGACCTGGTGGCCAGGCTGGTGCAGGCGCACCGGTCCAGTCCCGGGTCGGTGGTGGCCTGCGGCTACGGAGGCGGGAAGGGGATACCGGCCCTGTTTCCAGCCCGCTGGTTGCCCCGGCTGCTGACCCTGAAGGGCGACCAGGGCGCCCGGGGGCTGCTGGCGGACGAGGGTGTCGTGGTGGTCCCGTTCCCGGGCGGGGAGCGGGATGTGGACCGGCCAGAGGATCTGCCTCAAGAGGATGGATAGGGCAGGGCCATCGATTCGAGGGTCCTGCTCAGGAACCTGACTTGCCGGAAGGATGGATTCATGGACAAATTCCATGAATCCACTATCCTTTCTGCATCCCCATCATCCCGGCGCTGGTTCTGGCAGGAGGGCCCATGAACGTCCTCATCGTCTACGCCCACGAAGAGCCCCACTCCTTCAACGCCGCCATGAAGAACATGGCCGTGGAAACCCTGGAGGATCAGGAACATACGGTGGAGGTGTCGGACCTGTACCGGATGCGTTCAAGGCGGTTGCGGACGGGAGCGACTTCCTGGAGCGCCGGGACCAGAACTACCTGAAGCGGCAGCTGGAAGAGCAGATCGGCGGGAAACTGGGAACCCTGGCCGGCGACATCGTGGCTGAACAGCAGAAGGTCCTGGCCGCCGCCTGGTGATCCTCCAGTTCCCCCTGTGGTGGTTCTCCATGCCGGCCATCCTCAAGGGCTGGGTGGACCGGGTGCTGACCATGGGGTTCGCCTACGGGAGCGGCATGTGGTACAGACCAGGGCTGCCTGAGGGGCCGCCGGGCCATGCTCGCCCTCACCACCGGCGGGCCGGAGGCGGGCTACCTGGAACGGGGCATCAACGGCTCCATGGACCGGATCCTCTACCCCATCCAGCACGGCATCCTGTATTTCTGCGGCTTCCAGGTGCTGCCGCCGTTCGTGGCCTGGAACCCGGCCAAGGCCTGCCCCCAGGAGCGCCAGCTGACGCTGGACCGCTACCGCCGGCGGCTGCAGGACCTGGACACCCTCCGGCCGCTGCCGTTCCACCCCCTGGACCATTACGGCGAGGGCATGCAGCTCAAGGCCGAGTTCACTTGATGGTGAACTTGCGGGCCTCCAGGAGGTTGCCCACGCTCTTCTCCAGGGCGGTGACGGCGTTGGCGTAGTTGATCTGGGCCTGGACCTCGGCGGTGCGGGCCGCGTCCAGGTTGGTCATGTCCTGGAGCACGTTGAAGTTGGTGGACATGCCGTTGTCGAACTTCTTCTGCTCGGCCTCCAGGGTCTTCTCCTGCAGGTAGCGGGTCTTTTCGGCCGCCGCCACCGCCTTCTGGTCGGCTTCGACGGTGCGCACCGCCTGGCGAACCTGGTTGATGATGCTCAACTCATCGTTGCGCAGGTTCAGCTCGCTGCCGCGCAGGTTGGCCCTGGCCGCGGACAGGTTGCCTTTGGCGATGCGGTTCTGGATGGGCACGATGAACTTGAGCCCCACGGTGTAGCCGGGGTAGGTGGCCCGGCCCAGGTCCGTGTTCACCGGGCTGAAGGTGTCGTAGTTGTTGGTGTTGCCGTTGTAGGCCACCATGGCGTTGAGCTGGGGCCTGATCTTGTCCTCGCTCACGTCCACCTGCAGCTGGCCGACCTCCTTGGCGATGCGGTCGGACTTCAGCTCCACCCGGCGGTCCAGGGCCATCTTGACGGCGGCGTCCTCGTCCAGCTGGATGTGGGTCAGGTTGGGGGACTCGGTGAGCTCCAGGCCGGCGGGGCGCTCGGCGTTGGGATAAAGGTCGCGGATCAGGGTGTCCTTGGCGTTGGCCAGGTTCGCCACGGAGGTGATGATGTTCTGCTCCGCCTGGGCCACCTGGGCCTCGGCCGAGGTGACGTCCAGGGGCGCCATGGTGCCCACCTTCAGGCGGATCATGTTCTCGTTCAGCTGCTTCTGGGCCAGCTCCAGGGAGATCTGCTTGTTCGCCAGGTCCCGCTGGGCGAACACCACCGCCCAGTAGTCCGTTTCGGTCTGGGCCACGAGGTTGATGATGGCCAGCTGGAACGTGTAGTTGGCGGCGTCGGAGTTCTTGCGGGCGATCACCAGGTTGGCGGTGGTCACCTTGGTGCCGAAGCCCTGCAGCAGGCTCTGGGTGTAGGTGGCGTTGAAGGTGCCAGTGTACGGGGCGTTATAGGAGAAACCCATGGAGGGCGTGCCCAGGACCGTGCCCACCTGATTGTAGTAAACGGGGTTGTAGTTCAGGTCAAGGCTCCCGCCCCACTCGAAGGCCCGGGCCAGGTCGGCGGTGAGGGTGCGGTCGTAGACGGTGGAGGTTGTCCCCACGGCCGGCTGGCCCTTGGCGAGGGGAGCGAAACTGGCCTCGTCCAGGCGCTGGGCCTGGAGGTTGGCGGTGAAGTTCCAGTCGAAGGCGCCTTCGTTGATGGGGATCTGGGCCCGGGTCACCTCCCGGGCCTCCTGGGCGATGTCCACCTGGAGGTTGTACTGCAGGGAGGTCTGGAGGGCTTCCAGAAGGCTCAGGCGCTTGACCTCCCCGGCCGGGGGCGCAGCCGGGGACGCAGCCGGGAGCGGAGCCGGGGGCTGCGGCGCCTGGGCAGCCAGACCACAGCACGCCAGAAGCATGGGGACCATGGAAGCTCGAACCATCATCACTCCTTGTCATCAACGTTTGAAACAGCCGCCGGCCATCCAGGACAACCGAACCCGAGGCCAGGCCGAAGGTTTACCCTGCGGGCTGGCACAGCAGGCGGCCCAGGCGGGCCAGGGCCGATTTGGAGCCTTCCCACATCATGAGGTCCTGGGCTTCCTCGAACCCGCACCAGCGGAATTCCGAGTGCTCATCCAGCGCCAGGCGCACCGGAGTGCTGGCGGCCACCTCCACGTGGAAGCAGATTTCCGTGTTGAACCGCGGTTCCCCCGGAGGGAACCCCAGGATCCTGGGGTCCATCCAGAAGGTATGGGTGAAATCCAGGGGCACGAGGGTGCCCCGCAGGCCGGTCTCCTCCAGCAGTTCCCGGTGGGCGGCCTGCTCGGGGGTCTCCCCGGGCTCCACCATGCCGGTGACGCTGGACCACCACTGTCCGTGCTGGGGGGTGCGCAGCATCACCAGGAGTTCCGGGCCTTGGGACCCCTGGCGCCAGGTGAGGGCGGAGATGCTGCGGCTGGCAGGCGGCACCGGCACTTGGGCGAGGCCCAGCGCCTGGACCAGGTGCGCCTGGAGCCGGTCCGCGGCCTGGTCCCAGGTGGGAGCCCCGTTCCCCAGGAGCGACTGGAGGGAGCAGACCCCTTTGTCGGTGATGCCGCAGGGGGTGATCCAGCGGAAGTGGGCCAGGTCCGGGGCCACGTTGAAGGCGATGCCGTGGGTGGTGACCCAGCGGTGCAGGTGCAGCCCCAGGGCCCCCAGCTTTTCCCATCCCCGGGCCGTGTCCACCCAGACCCCCGGGCAGCCCTGAAGCCGCTGGGCGGTGACCCCGAAATCCGCCGCGGTGCGGATCATGGCCTCCTCCAGCCCCCGCACCAGGCGTCCCACGTCCTCCCGACCCCCCTTGAGGTTGCAGATGGGATAGACCACGATCTGGCCGGGGCCGTGGTAGGTGACCTGCCCCCCCCGGTCGGTGGGGTGCACCTCCACGCCCCGCTCCCTCAGGAAGCTGTCCGTCACATGGATGTCCTGGCGGGTGGCGTTGCGCCCCAAGGTGAAGACCGGGTTGTGCTCCAGGATCAGGATCTGGTCGGGATGGTCGCCGGCCGCCACGTGGGCGGCCATGCCCTGCTGCATGCGCAGCCCGGCGGCGTAGAGCACGTGGCCGACGCGGCGGATCTGGGCGGGCCTAGGAAGGGAGAAACCTATTTGATGCATGTTTCCTAGCCTAGAGTACCAGCTGGTCGTCGCCCAGGGCCTTCTCGGTCTGGGCCTTGCGGAAGGCTTCCAGGCGCCCTTTCAAGGCGGCGTCCTCCAGGGCCAGGATGGCCGCGGCCAGGAGGGCGGCGTTCACGGCCCCGGCCTTGCCGATGGCCAAGGTGCCCACCGGGATGCCGGCGGGCATCTGCACCGTGGCCAGGAGGGCGTCCATGCCGTCCAGGGCCCAGCCCTTCATGGGCACCCCAAGGACCGGGAGCAAAGTCTGGCTGGCGCAGACCCCCGCCAGGTGGGCGGCGCCCCCCGCCGCGGCGATCAGCACCCGCAGGCCCCTGGATTCGGCCGCCCGGCAGTAGGACAGCACCTTGTCGGGGGTGCGGTGGGCGGAGGCCACGTGGGCGTCATATGGCACGCCCAGACTCTCAAGGGTGCGGGCCGCCTCCTTCATGGTGTCCCAGTCGGACTTGGAACCCATCAGGATGCCCACCCGGGGTGAATCGCTTGCCATGCCGCCTCCCAGTTCACCCCTATGATAGCGTCCACGGCCCGTGCAGCGTCAGGTCCGCCGCCCGTGACCAGGGCCTGTGCGCTCGGCCGACCCTTAGAATTCAAAGGTCACGGCGGCGGTGAAGATGGGGATCCTGGTGAAGGTGCCGGGGCCGCCCACGTCGTGCATGGTGGACTCGGAAAAGCGCGCTTCCCAGCCCAGGTGCTCGGAGATCCGCCAGCCCAGGCCCACGGCGTACAGGATCGCGGAGGACTGGTGGGCCGAGGGCAAGGGGCCGGTGTAGACGCCGATGTCTTCGGGGGACAGGCTGACGCCGTAGAAACGGGCCCGGGAGTAGCCCAGTCCGGCGATCCCGTAAGGCCCTTCCAGGTTTTGGCGGAAAAACCAGTTGTAATCCAGCGCCAGATCCAGGATGGCCGCCTTGGCGCTCTCGTTGAACAGGGGGTAGGAACCGTTGTCGGCTTCCACGACGATGGGCCCCCGCGGGTAGAAGGAGGTGTCGCCCCGCAGGCGGATCCCGCTGGTGCCGTCCGGGGACAGGAGGGCATGCAGCCCGATGCCGATGCCGGTATTGCCGTGGAGCCAATGGCCGCCGTTCAGGTCCCCTTGAGGCTCGGCCACGGCGACTTGGCCGCCGAACAGCACATCCGCCCGCAGAGGGGTGGCCACCAGGCCCAGGCAGCAGAAGACCAGCAACCGGGTGGCCGGCCCCGCATCAAGGATTGGCGTTCTTGTACTGGGCAATGATGTCATCCACCGATTCCTTCTGCTTGTCGGCTTCCAGGGTGGTCTCGAAGATGTGCTCCTGGGTGGCGGCCGGACGCTTCTGGAAGATTTCCTTGCCCTCGTTCCCGGCCGGGAGGGCGGTGTCCACGGGCTGGTTGATGTGGAAGATGTCCAGCAGGCGGTTGAGCCCTTCCTTGAACTGCTTGAGCAGGAGCACCACCTTTTCCACCTTCTGCCGGGTGATGTCCTGGAACTGGAGGGTATTGAGGATCTCGAAGGCTTCGTCGGAAATGGTGCCCAGGGGGGTGAGGCAGGCGTCCAGGTCCGCGGGCGGGGGGGCCGGAGCCAATTGCTGGGCGAACAGGTACTCCAGGATTTCCTGGGCCAATTGCTGGGGATCCGCCCCCTCCCCCGCCCGTTCCATGAAGACGTCCATCTGGCCGTTGAAGTCGGCCTGGTAGGCCTGGAGATCGCCCAGCGCCCGCACGGCCTTTTTCACCGCCGCGTTGGCGGCGTCGCTGGCGGCCATGAGGGCGTCCAGGCGGTTCATGACGTTCTGGGTGGCCGTCTCCGTGTCGGCGGTGATGGCGTCCAGCTGGGCCGCCAGTTCCGGCACCCGGGTGGTCTGGTCCTTCACTGAGGTGTCCAATTGCTGGAGGTTCTGCATGGTGGTGTTGAGGCTGGCCACCAGGGCGCCCAGTTCGCCCTTGGCCTGGATGTCGATCTTCTGGAACACCCGGCCGTTGGCCATGTCCTCGGCGGCCTTGGCCAGGCGGCTCAGGCTCTGCCGGGAACTGTCCTGGAGTTCAAAGCGGATCTGCTGGATCAGTTCCTGCAGGTCGTCCAGGCGGTGGTCCAGGGCTTCGCCGCGGTCCCGGAATTCCTTGAGCAGGCCCTCGGGCTGGACGTCTTCCTGGGGAGCCGGTTCCGGGGCGGGAAGGGTTTCCTCGATGTCCATGGGTTTCCCCCTAGGAATTGGAAAGTCAGAGCATGGGGCGGACGCCCACATTTAATCCTTCGAGCAGTTCCCACGATTGCATAAGTTCTCTTGAAATACCAATCGTCTGTTCGGACATGCCCTTGACGAAGCGCACCGGCGCCACCACGGATCTCCGGCCCCAGACCAGGCGCACCCGCCCGATGGGCGTGGCGCCGTAAGGGCCCATGGGCAGCCAGTGGGCTTCGTGGATCTTGTCAAGCTTCACATGGTCGCCCGAACGGAACAGTCCGGTCTTGGCGGCCTCGGCCGAGACGTAGATGGTGGGCTGGAGCAGTGCGAGCCGCCCGGCGGCCTGGAGCGCCGCGCACACCTGCAGCACCGCCACGTCCCCCAGGTCCGAATCGGTGATGATCTCCTGGAAGGTGCGGTAGCCGTCCAGGTAGGCCAGGACCCCCCGGTCCTCCTCGTGCAGCCTCAGGCCCTTGGTGAGGTTGGGCTCCTTGGCGGTGGGCCAGGGCACGACGCCAAGGTCCGGGAAGATGCCCGACAAGTACCTGCGGGAGTCGGTGGTGCGGGCGGCTTCCATGAGCAGGTCCGGCACCGAGCGCTTGATGGTCACGGGCGCCTTGATGGGGGTGGTGACGAACTCGAATCCGCCCTGGTCCCATTCCAGGATGTCGAAGGCGGCGGTCTCTCCCTGGGCCTTGGCGGTCTCCGCGTGCACCACCACGCCGTTCTGCACGTAGAGCACGCCGCTCTGCTTGCCCTTGGTGACCAGCAGCTCGCCGGTCTTGCGGTTGGCATGCAGGAGCTGCAGCACGTCCACGAGGGAAATGCTCTGCAGCTTGCCGCGCAGGGTCGACATCATCCGGCTCCCGGCGGGGTGCGGCGGATTCCCGTCATGGCTGGCTTTCCCGGAGGACCGCCAGCATCTCCCGCACCGCCCGCTCCATGCCCACCAGCACGGCCCGGCCGACGATGCTGTGGCCGATGTTCAGTTCCTCCATCTCCGGAATGGCGGCCACGGCCCCCGCGTTGTGGAGGTCGAGTCCATGCCCGGCCAGGACCTTGAGGCCCAGGCGGGAGCCCAGGCGCGCAGCTTCCCGCAGCCGGCCCAGCTCCAGCGCGGGATCGGACCCCGGGCTCAGGTACGCGTACGGGCCCGTGTTGAACTCCACTCCGTCCGCCTCCAGCTTGGCCGCCATCTTCAGCTGTTCGGGCTGGGGGTCCACGAACAGGTTCACCCGGATCTGGGAGGCGTGCAGTTCCCGGACCAGCTGG
>CAWFOJ010000295.1:0-8580 GCA_963816585.1 uncultured Holophagaceae bacterium
GCCCGAGAACATCCTGGTGGCGGAAAACGGCCGGGCCATGCTGATGGATTTCGGCATCGCCAAGACCATGGCCCCCCAGTCCACCCAGCCGGGCGAGTTCCTGGGCTCCCCGGCCTACAGCGCCCCGGAACTGCTGCGGGGCGCCGAGCCGACCCCCAGTTCGGACCGCTACGCGTTCTCGGTGACCGCCTTCGAGCTGCTCACCGGCCTGATGCCCCACCCGGGGGTCACCGTGGCCTCGGTCATCACCCACATCCTCATGGAGCCCCCGGTGTTCCCCCCGGGCATGTCCGGGGACACGGCCAAGGTGTTCCGCCAGGCCCTGGCCCAGGATCCGGACGAACGGCCCCTGACCCTGATGGAGTTCCTGGTGCCCCTGGTGGACGCCTGGCCCATGGCGCCCGTCGCCCGGGAACGGGTTCGGGAGCTGTTCCGGCACGACGACTACGCCGGCGACATCCAGCCCCTGCGCCGGCTGCGCGCTTCCTCGATCCCGGGATCCGCCTTCGCCACGGACCCGGCTCCGGGGGCGTTGCCGCCGATGGGCGGGGTGCCCCGGCGCGCCCGGCCCCGTCCCTGCCCCAGGCGCCGACGGTGAAGATCCAGCTGGGAGAGGACCCCGCCCTCCAGCATCCGTCCGCCCAGGACCGGCGCCCCCGCCCGGACTGGCGCCGCCGCCCGGTCGAGACGCCCATGCTCACCCCCATGCGCCTGGTGAAGTGGATCCTGGCGGTGCTGATCCTGGGGCCGCTGTTCTGGTGGGTCTACAGCCTGCTGGTTCGTCCGAATTAATGGGCTGACTGGCACAGCTCCATGAGCACGCCGCCGGTCTCGGCCGGGTGGATGAAGGCGATCCGGGCGCCGTGGGCGCCGGGCCGGGGCTGCTGGTCGATCATGCGCACGCCCTTGGCCAGCAGTTCCCGCACCGCCCCGTCCACGTCGTCCACTTCGAAGGCCACGTGGTGGATGCCGGGCCCCTTCTTCTCCAGGAACTTGCCGATGGCGCCGGCCGGGTCGGTGGCTTCCAGAAACTCCAGCGTGCTGGGCCCCACCGGGAAGAAGGCGGTCTTCACTTTCTGGTCGGCCACCTCTTCGATATGCTCCACAGCCATTCCGAACAGGCGGCCCATGCGGCCCATGGCGTCCTCCAGGGTGGGAGACGCGATGCCCAGATGATTGATGCGCAACAATTTCATGGTTTCCTCCAACACTTGATTGTACGTCCCGCCCTGGAGCCCCGACTGAGACGAAGATCACGCGTAGAATGGTGACGCCCGCGCGGGCACCGTGCCAGGAGGAGCAAACATGGCTCAAGTGACGCTTAAAGGTAATCCTTTCCACACTTGCGGGGATCTGCCCAAGGTCGGGAGCCAGGCTCCCGCCTTCACCCTCACCCGCACCGACCTTAGCGAGATCACCCCGGCCGATTTCCCGGGCCAGCGCCTGGTCCTGAACATCTTCCCCAGCATCGACACGCCCACCTGCGCCACCTCGGTGCGCACCTTCAACGCCCAGGCCGGCAAGGTGCCCAACACCGTGGTGCTGTGCATCTCCGCCGACCTGCCGTTCGCCGCCGCCCGGTTCTGCACCACCGAAGGCCTGGACAAGGTGGTGCCTGCTTCAGTGTTCCGCAACCCCGGAGTTCGGGACGGCCTTCGGCATCACCCTCACGGACGGACCCCTGCGTGGGCTGCTGGCCCGCTCCGTGGTGGTCATGGACCCAAGGGCAAGGTGCTGCACACGGAACTGGTGGGCGAGATCGCCCACGAACCCAACTACGAGGCGGCGCTGGCGGCGCTGAAATAGCCTGAAGCGGCTTCCGGCTTCGCGGCAGAGGCTTTTCAGGCCTTGGCCTTGGCCCGGGCAGCTTTCTCGCCGGCCTTGTATGTGGCCACCAGGTCATGGGTCACCTCCCGCAGGAGGTCGGACAGGCTGCGCCCCTGGGCCTCGGCCAGGGCTACCAGGGCTTGTTTCTCGAGCCTGTCCGTGCGGAAGGTCACCAGTTCGGTCTCTACCTTCGGGCTCGACCGCACGTGGCCGGCCCATGCGCACCACGGGATGACCGGCTGGAGCGTTTTTCAGTTCCTTTGCCCAGCGTTCGGCCTCGGCGGCACGCTCGGCAAAGGTCTTCCTGGAATGCCCTTGGGGCAGTTCCCCCGCACCATCGATCACCTCGTCCCAGCTCATGGCCTTCTTCTGTTTAGTCAAACGGTCCCGCCTTTCTTCCGGTCCCCGGCGGCGTAGCGGCAGCCCGTCACGGGTTCCAGGAGCCATTCTTCTTTGTCCACCCATTCCACAACCAGCCGGCAACACTTCCCGTTCACCGTTCCCTGCCGCATCAAACGTCCGAAACGGCTGCTCACCATGGAAAGATCTTCTCCAGCTTCCTCAACTCCGGCGCCTTCCACCCGGTGGCCCCCACCACCCCCAGGGTCATGAGCCCGCCGGCCACCACCGACGGCACCACCCCCAGGAGCTTGGCCGCCAGGCCCGACTCGAAGGCCCCCAGCTCGTTGCTGGAGCTGATGAAGAAGCCGCCCACCGCCTGCACCCGGCCCATCATTTCCGGGGGCGTGCGGGTCTGGAGCAGGGTGTTGCGCAGGACCACGCTCACGTTGTCCAGGGCGCCGCTCAGGGCCAGCAGCAGCAGGGAGGGCAAGAACCAGGTGGACAGGGCGAAGGCGATCCAGCACAGGCCGAACCCGGCCACGCAGCCCAGCAGCACCAGCCCGGCCCGGCGCCGGGGCGGGTGGTGGGCCAGCCACAGGCCCATGAGCACCGAGCCGGCCGCCGGGGCGGTGCGCAGCAGCCCGAAGCCCTGGGGCCCCACCTTGAGGATGGTGGAGGCGAACACCGGCAGCAGGGCCGGGGCGCCGCCGAACAGCACCGCGAACAGGTCCAGGGCCATGGAACCCAGGAGCAGCTGGTGCCGGAACACGAAACGCACCCCCTCCCCCATGCTGTGCAGCATGGAGGAGCCGGGCAGCGTCGAGGCGGGGCCCGGCGGCCTGGGCCGGGGCGCCACCCGCAGCATGGCCGCCAGGGCCGAGCCCATGAGCAAGGCCTCCGCCAGGTAGGCCCAGGCGGCGCTGGCGAAGCCCAGGATCAGCCCGCCCAGGGCCGGGCCCAGCACCATGGCCAGCTGCATGGAGGAGCTGCGCCAGGTGGCGGCGTTCTGGGTACGCCTCCAGGGGCACCAGCTCGGTGCTCAGGGCCTGGGAGGCCGGCCGGTAGAAGGCCCGGCCCACCCCCGAAAGGCCCTGGATCAGGTAGAAGGGCCAGGCGAAGCGGGGGAGCCGGCCGAGATTCAGGGCCAGGAGCAGCAGGGCGCCCAGCAGCAGGGCGCCCAGGGCCAGCAGGGACAGTCGGCGCCGGTCCATGCGGTCGGCGCTGTGGCCGCCGACGAGGGCCAGGCTCAGGAACGGCACCGCCTCCGCCAGGCCGATGAGGCCCAGGGACAGGGGGTCCCGGGTGATCTGGAACACTTGCCAGCCCATGGCCAGGGTCTGGACCTGGGTCGCCATGGACAGGGCGACGGTGCCGCCCAGGAAGTTCCGGAACTCCGGGTAGCGCAAGGCCTGGTAGGGGTCGCCTGAATGAGTCATGAACTACTATTCATACCGGAGCGCGTCGATCACGTCCAGGTTGGCGGCCTTGAGGGCGGGCAGGAAGCCGGCGGCGATGCCCACCAGGGCGGAGAACCCCAACCCCAGCATCACCGCCCATGTGCTGATGACCGCCGGCAGCTCGGTGAAGGTGCGCAGGATCCAGATGGTGAGCCAGGCGCTGCCCACGCCGATGACCCCCCCCAGCACGGACAGCACCACCGCCTCGGTGAGGAACTGCCAGAGGATGTTGCCCCGGGTGGCGCCCGTGGCCCGGCGCACGCCGATCTCCCGGGTGCGCTCGGTGACGCTCACCAGCATGATGTTGGAGATGCCGATGCCGCCCACCACCAGGGAGATGCTGGCGGCCAGGGCCAGGAAGGTGGTGAGCACGGCCGCCTGCTGGTCCTGCATCTTCACCCAGTCGTCCTGCTTGCGGATCATGAAGGTGTTGTCGTCCTTGGGGGTCAGCCGCAGCCGCTGGCGCAGCAGGGCGGTGATCTCCGCCTCCGCCAGGTCGGCCTTGCCCTCCTGGGCGCTCACCAGGATGTTCTGGATCCGGTCGGCGCCCTGGATCTTGTGCATGACCGTGGTGTACGGGGCCACCACCACGTCGTCCTGGTCCCCGAGCATGCCGGCGCCCTTGGGTTCCAGCACCCCCACCACTTCGAAGGGCAGGGAGGAGATGCGGATGATCCTGCCGACCGGGTCCTGGCCGCCGGGGAACAGGTTGTCCCGGACCGTGGTGCCCAGGACGCACACCTTGGCCATGCTGCGGACCTCCTGGTCGGTGAAGAAGCGGCCCTGGGCCACTTCCCAGCCCCGGATCTGGGGAAACTGCACTCCGGAGCCCTGGATGGCGGTGTAGTAGTTGTTGTTCTGGTAGACCACCGCCCGCATGGTGCGCACCTGGGGAGTCGCCGCCACGACGCTGGAGGCCTTCAGGTCCCGCTCGATGAGGCTGGCGTCCGTGGGCTCCAGGACCGCCACGCTGCCCAGCCCCAGGGGACCGAAGCGGGTGTTGGCGCCCATGCCCCCGCCGTTGAAGATGCTGAGCATGTTGGAGCCCATGTTCTGGATGATGTCGATGGACGCCTTGCGGGAGCCTTCGCCGATGCCGATCATGGCGATCACTGCCCCCACCCCGATGATGATCCCGAGCATGGTCAGGAAAGCCCGGGTCTTGTTGCGGGTGATGGCGAACAGCGCCACCTTCAGGAATTCCAGCAAGGCCATGGGCGCGCTCCTGGTTCAGTGGTGGATGCCCGCCCCCGACAGGGGGCCGTTGCCTTGGGACATGGATTTCTTCATCTCGCCCACTCCGGTCACCACCTCCAGCCCCGGAACGATCCCGTCCCCGCTCACCTCCGTGAACATCCCGTCGGTGATGCCGGCTTTCACCGGGATGGCCTTGAGCTGGCCGCTCTCCAGCACCCAGACGCGCTCATCCGCCCGGGCCGCCACCCCGCGGGAAGCGTTACCGGTCGGGGCCGCCGGATGGGGGCCAGTCCCCTGGGGCGGGGCCATGGCGGCCTTTAGCTCGGCCATGGGGATGAAGGCCGCCGGGTTGAAGCGCAGGGCCGCGCTGGGCACCCGCAGGACGCCCTCCTTGCGGTTGGTGATGATGGAGCAGTCGGCGGTCATGCCCGGGAACAGCGCCATGTTGCCGCTGTAGACCGGGCTTCCGGGGGGCATGTAGCGGGCGGTGGTGTGCTCCAGGGTCCCGGCCTGGCCGAAGGCCAGGTTCGCCTTCCGTTCCCGGCCGCCCGTGGGCCCCGGCTGGACCGGATCCTGGGCCGGGGTGTAGGCGGTGCGGGGTTCGTTGTCCACCTCCATGACCACGTTGTAGGTCACCACGTTGTTGGTGACCACCGGGTTCAGCTGCACCTCGCTTACCACGCCCTTGAACTGCTTGTCCGGGTAGCTCTCCACCGTGAAGGAGGCCCGCTGCCCCACCTTGACCTGGCCGATGTCCGCCTCGTCGATGGCCGCGGCGACCTTCATCTTGGAAAGGTCCTGGGCGATGCTGAACAGGCTGGGGGTGGCGAAGCTGGCGGCCACCGTCTGGCCCACGTCCACCAGGCGGGCCACCACCACCCCGTCCACCGGGGCCTTGATGGTGCAGTAGTCCAGATTGGTGTGGGCGGTCTCCAGGTCGGCCTGGGCCTTGTCCAGGTTGGCGTCGGCCACCTTCGAGGCCAGTTCCGCGGTGTCCAGGTCGTTCTGGGACAGGAGTTCGGCCTTCCACAGGGCCAGGTTGCGCTGGTAGACCACCTTGGCGTTGGCCTGGGTGACCTTGGCCGACTCCAGGGCGGCCTCGGCGGCCTTGAGGTTGGTGAGCCACGGGGTCGGGTCGATCTGGGCGATGACCTGGCCCTTGTGCACCAGGCTGCTGAAGTCGGCCATCAGGTCCGTCACCACCCCGGACACCTGGGTGCCCACCGCCACCTGGATCAGGGCGTTGAGGGTGCCGGTGGCGGTGACCCGCTGGGTGATGCTGCCCTGGTCGACCTTGGCGGTGCGCCACTTGATCTCATCGCGGCGGCCGTGCAGGACCAGGTAGGCGCCGCCGGCGGCGACGGCCAGGACCACCGCGGTCCAGGCCCATAGCGAACGTTTCATGTTGACCTCAGGCGCCGAAAACCGTGATTCACGTACCTTCTGTCAAGGGAGACGGGCAACCGCCCGAAAGTTGAGCCCAGAGGGAGGATTTTGCGTCCCGTCACCATCCCGGAGGGTGGATCTGCAGGGTCTCCTGGGCGGCCGAACGGGCGAAGCCGTCCACGATGGTCCCGGGCATGAGGCCCAGCACCAGCACCAGGAATCCGCAGATGAACACGGTCGCCCCGGCCAGGGGGGCCACCACCGCCGGCCGTTCGGCCGCCTCCCGTTCCTGGCGCTCGGTGGGCTTGGCCAGGAACAGGGCCACCGGCAGGCCCAGGTAGTAATACACCGACACCAGGCTGGCCAGCACCCCCAGCACCGCCAGGGCGATGTGCCCCTGCAGGATCAATTCCTTGAAGATCATGTATTTGCCGTAGAAACCAGCCATGGGCGGCAAGCCCGCCAGGGAGAACATGCACAGGGTGGCGGCGATGCCCAGCCCCGGGCGCTTCCACCCCAGGCCCCGCAGCTGGTCGAAGGTGATTTCGTCCCCCACCAGGCCGAACGCCGCCAGCACCCCGAAGGCGCCCATGTTCATGGCCAGGTAGGCCAGGAGGTAGAACAGCATGCCGGCGTAGGCCCCCGGAGTGGCCGCCACCAGGCCCAGGAGCAGGTAGCCCGCGTGGCTGATGCTGGAATAGGCCAGCATGCGCTTGACGCTGACCTGGGCCAGGGCGGCCAGGTTGCCCAGGATCAGCGTCAGCACCGCCAGCACCGCCAGGGCCGACTGCAGGCGCGGGGCCACCGCCGGCAGCCCCGCCGCCAGCACCCGCAGCAGGGCCAGCAGGGCCACCCCCTTGGTGGCCACGGACATGAACCCGGCGATGGGATGGGGCGCCGCCTCGTACACGTCCGGGGTCCACTGGTGGAAGGGCACGACGCTCATCTTGAACAGGAACCCCAGGAGCAGCAGGGCCGCCCCGGCCAGGGCGATGGGATCCAGGGGGCCGGCCTGGCCCAGCCTGGCGCCGATGACGGTGATGTCCAGGCTGCCGGTGGCGCCGTAGAGCAGCACGCTGCCCATGAGGAAGAACGCGGAGGCCACGGCCCCGGTGAGGAAGTACTTCATGCCCCCCTCCAGGGCCCGGGCGCGCAGGCGCACCGTGGCGGTGAGGGCGTACAGGGGCAGGGAGAGCAGCTCCAGGGCCAGGAACAGCAGCAGCAGGTTCCCGGTGGCCGCGAACAGCATCATGCCCACCACCGAGAACAGCAGCAGGGAGAGGGTCTCCCCCTTCACCCAGCCCTCCTGGTGCAGGTGGTCCCACAGCTGGAGCACCGCCAGGCTCGCCGCCACCACCACGAAGATGCCGCCGAACTGGGCCAGGCGGTCCATGCGCAGGGCGCCGTAGGTGGGCTGGGCGCCCGAGGCCCACAGGCGGGTGAGGTACAGGAACGCGCCGGCCAGGGCCAGCAGGGCGATGAGGAACATGGAGCCGCGGATCCACTTGACCGTGGCCTGGTCCTTGTCCAGGGCGGCGATGGGCAGCAGGCACGCCCCCAGGGCCGGGATGAGCAGGGGCAGCAGGGCGGACAGCTCGGCAGGCGTGGGGGTCATGGCCGCACCTCCGCGGTCAGGCGTGGCGGCGGGGCCGGCGCGGGCGCCCCCGCCAGGCTCAGCATCCGGCCCACCTGGGCTTCGCTGGAAGCCAGGAACGTCTGGGGGTGCACGCCCATCCAGAAGATCAGCGCCACGATGGGCAGCATCACGGCGATCTCCCGGGAATCCAGGTCCGCATGCAGGTGGGCGGTGCCGCTGTCCTCCCGGGCGTTGGCCGGCCCCCAGAACACCCGCTTGACCATCCACAGCATGTACACGGCGCTCAGCAGCACCCCCAGGGTGCCCACGCAGGCCAGGGCGCGGCCCCAGGAAAAGCCGGAGCCGTACGTGCCGTTGAGGATCAGGAACTCGCCCACGAAGCCGTTGGTGAGGGGCAGGCCGATGCTGCTCAGGGTCACGATGACGAAGAAGGCGGTGAAGATGGGCATGCGCAGCGCCACCCCGCCGAAGTCGGTGATCCGCCGGGTGTGGGCCCGGTCGTAGAGCATGCCCACCAGCAGGAACAGCGCCCCGGTGGAGATGCCGTGGTTGAGCATCTGCAGCATGGCGCCCTGGGTGCCGATCACGGTCATGGAGGCGATCCCCAGCATGACGAAGCCCATGTGGCTCACCGAGGAGTAGGCCACCAGTTTCTTGATGTCGGTCTGGGCCATGGCCACCAGCGCCCCGTAGACGATGGCCACCACCGACAGCACCGCCAGGAGCCGGGCGAAATGCACCGCCGCGTCCGGGAACATGGGCACGGCGAAGCGC
>CAWFOJ010000296.1:0-4513 GCA_963816585.1 uncultured Holophagaceae bacterium
TATAAGCGGCGATGGCCTCCTGGCCCCGCCCCACGGCCGCTCAGGCCGAGCACCAGGGAAACCCCAGCAAGAGCCTGGGCGATCGCTGGGAACCGGAAAAAAAGATTGAACAACTCAAGGTGAAAGTCTCTCCGTCGGAGGGTGCCGGAACGCTCCAGGCGCCGGTCCCGCATGGGTAAACCGCACCCTTTTTACTTTACCTCATCCGGAGGGGGCCGGCGGGAACCTGCGCCGGGCTCGGCCATCTAAAGTATTGACGGATCTCCCATCCCGAAGCGCGCCGGGTTTCCTGGGCCCGATCCTTTGGGGAGGGGGTAGATCGAGGTTATTAATGATGAATCGTGTGCTTGCACCCAAGCCCGCGGCGCTGGTGGTGGTGGGGCTGGCGTTCCTCACCGATTCCCTGGTGCACGCCATGCTGCCGCCCCTGCTGCCGGAGTACGCCCGCATCTACGGCCTGAGCCAGACCGAACTGGGGGTGTTGTTCGGCAGCTACGCGGGAGCCCTGCTCCTGGCCACCCTGCCCCTGGGCACCTGGGCCGACCGCAGCGGCCGGCGGGGCCCCTTCCTGGGCGGGCTGGTGGGCCTGGGCGCGGCCACGGTCCTGTTCGCCGGGGCCGGCAGTTTCGCCCTGCTCCTGCTGGCCCGGGTGTTCCAGGGGGTGGCCGCCGCCGCCACCTGGGTGGCGGGCATGGCCCTGCTGGCCGACCATTTCCCCGCCGGGCAGCGGGGCAAGGCCATGAGCGCGGTGTTCGCCGGCGCCAACCTGGGCATGTTCCTGGGCCCGGCCTACGCCGGCTGGATGTCCAAAGTCTGGAGCGCGCACGGGGCGTTCCTGGTGGTGGCGGGCCTGGCCCTGGTGGACGCCCTGGCCCGCCTGACCCTGCTGCCCCGGGACCCGGCTCCGGCGGGGGGGGCCAGCCTGGGTTACCTGGCACTGCTCAAGGACGGCGCGGTGCGGGTGTTCGCCGGCGCCATGGGCATGGGCGCCACCCTGGGCGCGGCGGTGGAGGCGGTGCTGCCCCTGCACCTGTCCAGGCACCTGGCCATGGATGCGGTGGGCATCGGCCTGGCCTTCGCCAGCGCGGCCCTGGCCAGCATGTTCACCTCGCCCCTGGTGGGGCACTGGGTGGATCGCCGGGGCGCCGTCCCGCCCCTGCGCCTGGGACTGGTATTGGGCGCGGCCCTGCTGCTGGCGGCGCCGTTCCTCCCCGGGCGGGGGGCGGTGTACCCCTTCATGCTGGCCCTGGGCAGCACCTGCAGCCTGCTCATGTCCCCCTGCGGCCCCGCCTTGTCCCGGCTGGTGGAGCGCAAGGGCGGCACCGCCTATGGCTCGGTGTTCTCGCTCCTGAACATCACCTTTTCCCTGGGCATCATGGTGGGCCCCATGCTGGGTTCGGCCCTGGCGGACCTGGTGGGCCTCCGGGCGGCCATGGCCCTCCTGGCGGCAGGCTTCGCCTGCTACCTGGTGCCCCTGGCTGCCTACCGCACGACGGACTTCCGGGAGGCTCGCTAGTCCGCGGTGGGATCGGCCTGGCTGCGCGCCATCAGCTGGAGCATCGCCCAGCCGCCCAGGATCTGCAGCAGGATCCCCGGCGCGTGCAGGCGCAGGCCGGCCAGGGCGGCGGCCGCGCCGGTGTCGATGAGCACCGGAGCCAGCACCATCGCCTGGTGGATCGCAACCACCAGGCCCAGGTTGGCCAGGGTCGGGCGCAGGCCCCGCAGGCCCGCCAGGGCGGCCAGGACGCCCAGCGCCAGCGACTGGATGATCAGGCCGCGCAGGGCCAGGACCGGGGGCATGCCGGTGAGCAGGTGGTTGGCCAGGGGGGAGAGGGCCGCCGTGAGCACGGCCGCCCTGAGCCCGTAGCGCCACCCGGCGATGAGGGTGAAGAACAGGATGGGCATCAGCATCGGCCCGGCGTCGGGGACCCGGTGCACCGCGTAGGGCAGCGCCAGGTTCCCCAGCACCATGGCGGCGGTGGCCAGGTACAGTCGCGCGTCGCCGAGGTGGTAGTGGCGCTGGATGACGGTGGAAGGAGCGCTGGACGGATGCATGGGACCTCCCCGGGGCGGCGAAGCGTCTTTCGGCCGGCTGGTCGAATGCCAAGACGGCAGGTGACTTGCCTCCTACAGGTTACTCGCAACCGGGTCCGGAAGCACATGGCTAGGATTGCCGCCGCCGTTGACCGGCCAGACCCTTGACTATAGGTTGGATGGATCCATCCACCGGATCCGGCGAGGCGCTCCATGGAGACCATCCTGTTCGACGATTGGAAGAAGCTGGCCCTGCGGGTGGGCCGGGTGCTGGAGGCGGAGCGGGTCCCCAAGACCGAGAAGCTGTACCGCCTGCAGGTGGACGTGGGCTTCGAGCGGCCCATCCAGATCGTCACCAGCCTGGTGCCCTACTACGGTGCGGACCAGCTCCTGGGCCGCTCCATCGTGGTGCTCACCAACCTCAAGCCCACCAAGTTCGCCGGCCAGGTCTCCGAAGGCATGCTCTTGTGCGCCGAAACCCAGGACGGGAGCACCTGCGTCCTGCTGGGCCCCCAGGAGCCGGTGCCGGCCGGGACGCCCATCACCTGAGTTGAATCGTCAGATGCACGCACGGGCGTCCCGGTTCCGGGCCGGCGGGGTCACGCCGGCGCTGCCCCTGGGTGCCGTGGCCAGGAACACCCCGGCCACCACCACGGCCCCGCCCGCCAGCTGCAGGGCCTGCAGGCGCTCCCCCAGGAACAGGTAGGAAGCGGCCACGGACACGACGGGAACCACGTTGATGAAGATGGACGCCACCGCGGGGCCCAGGTAGTTCAGGCTGGCGATGTACAGCCAGAAGGCGAGGGCCGAGCAGGCCAGGCCCAGGTACAGGACGTTCAGGACCGCGACCATGCCTGGAACGCGCCAGCCCGAGGCTTCGGTGAGGGCGAAGGGAATGCAGCCCAGGAGGCCGAACAGGCAATGCCAGAAGGAAATGCACAGGATGCCGTAACGGCTGGCCACCCGGTGGGTCACCAGGCCGTAGACCACCCAGGCGGCGCAGGCCAGGAGCATGTACAGGTAGCCCAGGCGGGAGCTGGGGGTGCCGGCGGAACGGGCGAACATGAGAGCCACGCCCAGGGTGGAGAGGATGGCGCCCCGGATACACCTTGGCCGCCACCCGCCGGCCCATGAACACCCGTTCGGCCAGCACCGCCGCCACGGGAATGAGGCTCACCACCAGGGAGGACTCGGAAGCGGTGAGCAGGGCGACGCCGTGGTTCTCCCCCAGGAAATACAGGGTCACGCCGGTCAAGCCGCCGGCCACCAGCACTGGCAGGTCCGCCCGGGCCACCCCCAGCCGCTCCCCGCCCAGGCGGGCGACCAAGGGAAGCACCGCCGCGGCGATGGCGAAGCGGTACACGGCCATGGTCATGGGCGGGATCTCCCTCACGGCCACCTTGATGCTCAGGAAGGAGATCCCCCACAGGATGGACAGGGTGATGCCCAGCAGGGCGCCCAGACGGGTTTTGTTCATCTGTCAAGTCTATCCGGACCCCTTCCCTGGCGCCCTGGGAGGCCCCATATTGGCCGCCTGATGGCTCGCGTGCTTTTCACAGCCAACCTCCAGCGGCACGTGCCCTGCCCCCCATGCCAGGTGCCGGGGCACACCGCCCGGGAAGCCCTGGAAGCAGCCTTCGCCCGCTATCCCCGCCTGCGGGGCTACGTTCTGGACGAGCACGGAGCCCTGCGCAAGCACATGGTGGTGTTCGTGAACGGACGGGCCTGCGGGGACCGGGAAGGCCTGAGGGACCCGGTGGGGGACCAGGACGAGGTGGTGGTCATGCAGGCCCTTTCGGGAGGTTGAGATGGCCGGCCGGTTGCTGGTTTCCACGCGCAAGGGGCTGTTCTGCCTGGGCCGTTCCGGGCGCGGCCGCTGGCAGGTGGAACGGGTCTGCTTCCTGGGGGACAACGTCACCTTGGCGTTGCCCGATCCCCGGGATGGCCTGTGGTACGCGGCCCTGGACCACGGGCAATTCGGCGCCAAGCTGCACCGTTCCCCGGACCGGGGCGCCACCTGGGAGGAGGTGGGCGTGCCCGCCTATCCCCAGCCGCCCGAGGGCTACGAGGAGAAGGATCCCATGGGCCGGATCATCCCCTGGAAGCTCCAGCGCTTCTGGGCCCTGGAGCCGGGCCTGACGTGGTTTCGGCTGCCGTTGTTTGTCTGGGCGATGTATGCGACCAGTCTCATCCAGGTATTGGGCACGCCGGTGCTGGCCATCTCGCTGTCGTTAATCGGTGCGGAACGGCTCTTACACATCGGCATCTTCGACCCCGCGCTCGGCGGCGATCCGCTGCTCTTCCAACACCTCTTCTGGTTCTACTCACATCCGGCGGTCTATATCATGATCCTGCCTTCGATGGGCGTGGTCAGCGACGTGATCGCCTGCTTTGCCCGGAAGCGAATCTTCGGCTACAAGATTGTGGCGTGTTCCACCATGGCGATCGCGGTGATCGGGTTTCTTGTTTGGGGCCATCA
>CAWFOJ010000297.1:0-18580 GCA_963816585.1 uncultured Holophagaceae bacterium
TCACCGAGGCCCACGTGGTGGTGAACGACGACGAGGACTTCAAGGTGCAGCAGATCATCCCCGGGGACGCCATGGACGACGTCCTGAAGAGCGTGCACTACGATCCCAACGAGCTGGTGGAAGGCCCCACCAAGCGCCGCCCGAACCTCCAGGGGGACGCCTCCGAAGCCCTGAAATCCCTCCTCACCCAGCTGCGGTCCCTGCCCACGTACCTGCAGACCTAGCGTCCGGGTCCCGGTCGGCGGCAGGCCCGCCGTTCGGGTCCCGTGGGTTCGCGCCGCCCCGCCGTTGGTGGCCGTGAATCGGAGTGCGTGCGCGTGGACCTTGTCGCCTGCGCGCGCACTCCGATTCACGGCCACCGGCCGTCGAGCCGCATCGGGCTTCGGGTCCGGTGGCTTGCGAGCGGGTCAGGGAGCGTCCTTGCTGGCTGACGGGACTTGGCGAGTCCGCCTGGCTTGGCAGGTGTGCAAGGACCCGCAAAGTATGGCAAGGCGATTCCCGCGGGTCGCCCCGAAGTCGCCGATACCCAAGTTCTCGGGTCGGCCACGACGAGCCAGCGGGCGCTTCGTCAGACCGCGCTGCGCGCGGGCTGACGAAGCCGAGCAACGGTGGGGCGGCGCGACCCCCCGGAACCCGGACGCCGGGCCTGCCGCCGCCAGGGACCCGCCCCCCCCCGCCCCCCCCCAGACTCCTAATCCCAGGACCGGGAGGTGCGGGATTGTTTGCGGGCGCCGGTGCGCTTCTTGGCCTCGATCCGGCGGGCCTGGCCGGCCCGGGTGGGACGGGTGGGGTGGCGGGGCGCCGGGGCCTGGAGGCACGCAAGCACTGCCCGGGCCACCTTGCCCCGCGCGTCTTCCAGGTTGGCCCCCTGGTCCCGGGTGCGGCTGCTGGTGAGCACCCAGCGCCCCTCCGCGTCGGTATGGTTGCGCACCTGCCCGCGCAGCCGCTCCAGGGCCTCGGGGTCGAGGCCTTCGATGAGTTCCAGGTCCACCCGCAACTCGACCTTGGACGACACCTTGTTGACGTTCTGCCCGCCGGGCCCCCCGGCCCGCACCGCCTTCATCTGCAGGGCGGCGCCCGGCACCCGCACCGTAGCGCTGACCAGGATGGGCTCCAGCATCAGCCCAGGATCTCGAAGATCTTCTCGAACTGCACGATCTCCAGCAGCCGCCGCACGGACGCGGACGGGCGCTTGAGGGCCAGGGCCAGCCGGCGGCTCTCGGCGGCCTCGCGCAAAAGCAGGACCATGCCCAGGGAACTGGCGTCCATGTAGCTCACCCCCTCCAAGTCCAGGACCAGGCGGCGCACCCGGGGGTTGTCCAGGAGATTTTGGGTGCAGGACTTGAAGGCCGGGTGGGTCTCGAAGGTGAAGCGCCCTTCAAGTTTGACCAGGCCTGTCTGGTCCTCGATCTGGCTGGTGAACTTCATGAAACCCTCCGGGGGTAGGGCATGGAGATGGCTCTATGAATCATAACAATCGTTCCCGCCGTTGGTGGCCAGGAAACCTGACATGATGAAGACATGATGCGTCTGGGGATCTTTCTTTCCGGAAGCGGAGGCAATGCCCTGAACCTGGTGCGGGCCTGCCGGGAGGGGATGGTTCCGGCCCAGGTGGCGGCGGCGGTGGCTTCCACCCCCGAGGCGCCCGGCATCGCGCGCCTGGAGGCGGAAGGGATCCCGGTGACGGTGGTCCCGCGCCCGGCCCACCCGGACAACGCCGCCTTCTCCCGGGCCTGCTACGCCCCGGTGGAGGCGGCGGGGGCCGGGCTCATCGCCCTCTGCGGCTGGCTGAAGAGACTGGACGTGCCGCCCAGGTGGGAGAGCCGCATCCTCAACATCCACCCGGCCCTCCTGCCCGCCTTCGGGGGCGCGGGGATGTGGGGCATGCACGTGCACCGGGCCGTGGTGGCCGCCGGAGCGGCCGAATCCGGCTGCACGGTGCACCTGGTGGACAACCTGTACGATCATGGCCGCATCCTGGCCCAGGCCCGGGTGCCGGTGCTGCCCGGGGACACTCCGGAGCTGCTCCAGCAACGGGTCTATGTCCAGGAAATGCGCCTCTACCCCGAAGCTCTGGCCGCCTATGTGCGGTTCCTGGAAGGCGGAATGGCCGGCCGGCCGGTAAGTCAATGAACCATCGCCCGTGGAAGGAGTCCTCATGTCGAAAGTGCGGGTAGCCGTGGCCGGAGTGGGCAGCCTGGGGCAGCACCACGCGCGCATCGCCGCCGCTTCCCAGGCGGCGGACCTGGTGGCGGTGGTGGATCCGGCCGAGGTCCGCGGCCGGGAGATCGCCGGGAAGTTCGGCACGGCCTGGGTTCCTGCCCTGGAGGCGGTTCTGGACCGGGTGGACGCGGTGCAGATCGCTGCCCCAACCGGCTGCCACCGCGCCCTGGGCCTGGCGGTGCTGGAGGCGGGCAAGCACGTGCTCATGGAAAAGCCGCTGGCGGCCACCCTGGAAGAGGGCCGGGACCTGCTGGCGGCCCTGGACCGGGCCCGCGCCGCGCGCCCCGGGCTGTTGGCCGCCGTCGGGCACCTGGAGCGGTTCAATCCGGCGGTGACGGCCCTGCGGACCATGGGCATCCGCCCCCATTTCGCGGAGGCGGTGCGGGTTTCGCCCTTTCCCATGCGCTCCCTGGAAGTGGACGTGGTCATGGACGTGATGATCCACGACCTGGACCTGCTCCTGGCCCTGGTGGGCCGCAAGGTGGTGTCGGTGGAAGCGGTGGGGGTGCCCATCCTCACCAAATACGCGGACCTGGTGAACGCCCGCATCAAGTTCGAAGGGGGCGCCTTCGCCACCGTCACCGCCAGCCGGGTGGCCCGCAAGAAGGAGCGGGTGCTGCGGGCCTTCGGCGCCAACGCCTACGCCAGCCTGGATTTCGCCGCCCAGAAACTGGAAGTGCTGCGCCTGGCGGTGGGGCCCCAGGGCCCCGAGGTGCGCCAGGAGGAGGTGGCGGTGGTGGAGGGCGAACCCCTGAAGCTGGAACTGGAGGCCTTCTACCAGGCCTGCCTGGGCCGGGGGGAGGACCTGGTGCCCTGGCAGGACGCCTTCGCCGCCATGGAGGTGGCCCACCTGGTCCAGGCTTCGGTGGCCGAGAGCCTGGCCAACCTGGTGATCCAGGCGTAGCTCCCGATGTTCTTCGATCTCGCCTCCCTGGCCAAGCCGCTGGTCACGGCGCCCCTGGCCCTGGAGCACCTGGACCTGGACCAGGACCGCCGGACCCAGCTGGGCTTCCCGGACCGCCCCGGGCCCTTGACGGTGCGCCAGCTGCTGTCCCATTCCGCCGGGCTGCCGCCCTGGCTCCCGTACACCGGCGAGCCCCTGGCGCGCCAGCTGGCCCGGGGTTTCCCGGCGGGCGCCCACCCCAAGCTGGCGGTCCCGGAGCCGGGCACCAGCTGCTACTCGGACCTGGGCTACCGGCTCCTGGCGGACCTGCTGGAACAGGAGACCGGGCGGGACTTCACCGCCCTGGGGCGGGAGCGTTCGGGGCTGGACCCGGCGCCCTGGAGCGTGGCCCCGCCCTTCGCCCCCCCCGGGGCGGATGCGGACATGTGGCCCCTGGCGGAGCCCGGACTGCCGTTCCCGGCCCGGGACCCGCGCCTGCCCCACGACGCCAACGCCCGGGCCGGCATGCGCGGCCACGCGGGGTACGGGGCTTTCCCCGAGGGCCTGGCGCGCTGCCTGGAGCGCTGGGTGGGCGCGGGCCTGCCCGGGCGCATGGCCGTGGACACGGCCCGGGCCCAGGATGGCGCCCGGTGGGGCCTGGGGCTGCAGCGGGCCCTCACCGGCAGCGGCCGGTTCGGCACCCTGCTGGCGGCCCTGCCCGCGGATCGCTCCGGCGTGCACGTGCTGGTGCACGAAGAGACCCGCCTGAGCCCGGCCGCCCCGCCTCTGGAAGGCGGGCCCGGGGCGCCCTCGCCCTTCTGGTTCCACCTGGGCTACACCGGCCCGGCCCTGTTCGTGCGGCCCGGCACCGGGCTCTGCCTGGCCGTCCTGGCCCACCGGCTGGGGCCCGCGGGCGAGCTGCTGGACCAGGAGCAGCTGCGGGCGCGCCGGTGGGACGCGCTGGCCCGGGCGCTGGCGCAGGAAGGCTGACCGCCCTGGTAACCTGGGATCCGTGCCCCCGGCCAAGGATGCCAATGACCCCCGACCTGCCTCCCCATCCCAGCTCCGAGCCGTGCCGCGCCTGCGGCGGCCCGCTGCTGAAGGCGTTCGAGAGCGCCATCCAGGGCGGACTGCCGGTGGCTTTCGGGGTCTGCCGGGACTGCCGCAGCCTGATGCTGCCGGAGCCCACCTGGCTGGAGCGCGCCTACGCCATGGCGGTGAGCCCGGACCCGGACTCGGGCGACCTGCAGCGGTGCCTGATGGTGTGGCGGGTGATCCGGCGCCTGGCCAGCCTGGGGCTGGTTCCCCCCGGCGCCCGGTGCCTGGATTTTGGGGCCGGCAAGGGGGTGCTGCTGCGGGCCATGCTGGATGACCGGCTGGATGCCTGGGCCTATGACCCCTACCCCCAGTCGGCGTTCGCCCGGGAGCGGGTGCTCACCCAGCTGCCTGCCGGCCCCTTCCACCTGGTCACCGCCATCGAGGTGCTGGAGCACACCCAGGACCCGGTGGCGACCCTGCGGCGCCTGGGCGATGCGCTGGCTCCAGGCGGACTGCTGCTGGTGAGCACCGAATTCTACCGGGAAGGTGTGCACGGCCCCGCCTGGTACTACCTGGACCTGCAGCGCGGGCAGCACATCACCATCCTGAGCGCCCGGGGCTTCGGGGAAGCCGCCCGGCGTTCCGGGCTGGTGTGGGCGGGTTCCCTGCCCTGGGGCGGCCAGCCGTTCCTGCACCTGCTCTCCAGAGACCGGGTGTTCACGCCCTGGAAATGGCTGCGCCTGCGGTACCGCCACAAGCGCGGGGAGCACCGGGCCAAGCGCGCCAAGTACGCCTGAGGGCCGGTGCGCCCGGGCGCGCCGGGAGATGGGGTATGCTGACTGCTGCACCCTCCTGCGCCGCTCCCGGAACCCCGATGCCGTTCGCCCTGCTCATGCCCTCGTTCAACCAGGCCCGCTTCATCCTTGAAGCCGTGGACAGCGTCCTGGCCCAGGAGGATCCGGACTGGGAGCTGTGGATCCTGGACAATTCCACGGATGAGACGCCCCAGGTGATGGCGTCCTGCCGGGACGGGCGGATCCATTTCGTGCACGAGCCGGCGCGCATGGACCCGGGCACCTGCCTGAACTGGATGCTGGAGCGCGTCAAGGGAGAGCACTTCTCTTACATCCACACGGACAACCGGCTCCTGCCCAGCTTCGTGGGGGCCCACCGCAAGGCCCTGGCGGCCCACCCCCTGGCCCTGGCCGTGTGCGACTACTGGGAGATCACCGAGGCCGGCCAGCGGCGCAAGCTGCGCCGGCGCCAGGACCCGTTCCCCCTGCGCCGGCTTTTCTCGGTGGACACCATCGGCGTGCCGTTCGCCGCCACCGTGGAACTGGCGCGCCGGCTGGGCGGGTTCTCCGCCTCCGACCTGGCCGACGACGTGCTGTTCGTGCTGCGGGCCGATCCCCTGGGTCCGCGGGTGCACCTCCACCAGCCCCAGATGGAGTACCGGGTGCACGGCGCCTCCCGGTTCCTGGCCAGCGGCGCGGGCCGGGTGCAGCAGGCCATCCTGCGCAGCATCGTCCAGGCCTACCGGGAGCGCCGGGCCGCGGGCGGGACGCTGCCGGACCCGTTCGCGGGCGGGGATGCCCGGGCGCGGGCGCACGTGGCCCGGGCCGCTCCCATGGCCCTGGTGCGGGCGGATCGGCTGCTCGCCGGCGCCGGGGCGGGCCCGCTGTGGATCCAGGGCACCGGCCCGGACAGCTTCTGGCTGGCCTGGGCCTGCTTCCGGCGCGGCCGGGGGGTGGACGGATTCCTGGACCCTGCCCAGGGGCAGCTGTTGGGATTGCCCGTGCGCGCCCAGGCGCCCGATGGTGCCCTCACCCTCCAGCCCCGCTTCCGGCGGGGCGCGGGGGAGAGCCTGAGCTGGCTGCTGCGTGGCCTGCCGCCCCTGGACCATCCCCTGAAGCGCCTGCCGGGGGACGTGATGTGCGCCCTGCTGGTGCCCTACCTGGCGGCCGGTCCCGCCGGCGCTTCCGTGTTCCTGCGCGGGGACGGGACGCTGGCCGCCTACCTGGCCTACGGCGCCCAGGTCCTGGGCGGGCTTCGGGTGGACGGTGTCCTGGAAGGCCGGGCCGGCTGGCCGCCCCTGGAAGGCCAGGGGCCCCGGCCGGACGCCGAGGTGTGGGTGGTGCCCGGGAGCGCCGGCCCCGGGCGCGTCTGGAGCGCCGGTCGGTGAGCGGGGCCCTGGCCATGCCCCATCCCCCCAGGCGCATCCTGGTGGTCCGGGCCGACGGCATCGGCGACCACGTGCTCGCCTCGGGGCTGCTGCCCCTGGTGCGGGAGCGCTTCCCTGGCGCCCGCCTGGCCGTCGTCTGTCCCGACCTGGTGCTGGACCTGTTTGCCGCCTGTCCCTGGGTGGACCAGGTGATCCCCTTCAACAAGCGCCGGCTGCACCGCAACCCGGCCTACCGCCTCTGGCTGGCGGCCCGGCTGCGCCTGGTCCGGGCGGACCTGGCCCTGAACACCGTCCAATCCCGGGATTCCGCCTCGGACCTGCTGTGCCGGATGAGCGGCGCTGCGGTCCGGGTCGCCCACCGGGGCGACGCAGCCAACCTCAAGCCGCGGCGCAAGCTGCGCAACGACCGGGGCTACACCCACCTGGTGGAGCCGGGACCCGTTGACGCCACCGAACTGGACCATCACCAGCGCTTCCTGGCCTTCCTGGGCATCGCCGGGGAGGTCCGGCCCACCGCCTGGGTGTCCGGGGCGGATCGGGAGCGGGCGGCGGGCCTGCTGCGGGAGCATGGGCTGGACGGGTCGCCCTGCCTGGCGTTCTTCCCCGGCACCGGGGATCCCATCCGTTTCTACGGCGACTACGGGACCGTCCTGGCCGGGTTCCGGGACCGGACGGAGGCCGGGGTGGTCTGCCTGGGCGGGGCCGGCGACCGGGACTGGGCCGATGCCGTCCTGGGCGGCCTGCCGGGACCCAAGGCCAACCTCTGCGGGGCCACCAGCCTGCCCCAGGCGGCGGCGGTGCTGGAGCGGTGCCGGCTGGGCTTCGGCGCCGAAACCGGCCTCGCCCACCTGGCCGGGGCGGTGGGAACGCCCCACCTGGTCCTGCTGGGGGGCGGCTTTTTCGGCCGCTTCATGCCGGTCTCTGCGCTCACCAGCGTGGTCTGCCTGCCCCTGGCCTGCTACGGCTGCGCCTGGAACTGCCGCTTCCAGCGCCCCCACTGCGTGCGGGACATCCCGCCCGGAACGGTGCTGGAGGCCCTGCTGCGCACCTGGGCGGCGCCCCGGGGCGGCTCCCGGCTGTTCTACCCGGCCCGCCCGCCGGAGTTGGCGGGGCCCGAGCCGGCGCGCCTGGAAGGGACCCCGGTCAGCCTCCGCTCGACCCTGGTGGCCCTGGAGGAATGACTTGGAATGGGTTGCAAAAACCTTCATCCCAAATGGATGAAACGGTATCCTGGAACGAATTTGAATGATTATTTAATGGGGATTTCGCACATGCGCGTTTGGGCGTCCTTCCTGTTGCTTTCGATGCCCCTTTGGGCCCAGGCTCCGCCCGACTGGAACCAGAGGCGCGCCCTGGGCGCGGACCAGCCGGCGGATCCCCTCTGGTACGGGGCTGGGCTGTGGTCCGGCGACCACCACGGGCCGGCGGTCACCTTGACCGATTCCCTGGGGCTGGGCAACAGCATCACCGGCGGGGGCTTCCATCTGGAAGGCGGCTTCCGCAGCGGCCGCTGGGATGTGGCGGCGGAGCTGCTCGGGAACCGCGACACCCAGGGCCAGGCCTACATGACCCTGTACCGCAGCCACCTGTGGTACCGGGGGGAGCGCTGGCAGGGCGGGTTCGAGCAGGAACCCCTGGTGTGGGGTTACGGCCTGAACGGCGGCTACCTGCTGGGGGAAGCCGCCCGGCCCTTTCCCCGCCTGCGGGTGGAGTCCCCCATGGTGGACCTGCACCTGTGGCGGGTCCCGCTGGGGTGCTGGGGCTTCCAGGCGTTCATGGGACGCCTGGAGAACCACCGGGCCCTGAGCCCGGAGATCCAGGATGAGTCCGTGCGCTCCCGCCTCATCGCCCAGGATGGCGATCCCCAGGCCCCCATGTTCAACGGCTACCGGGTGCAGGCGACCTTCGGCCCGCTCATGGAGCTCTACCTCAACTACACCAACCTCTGGTCCGGGACGCTGAACGGCAAGGGCATGACCTCCGGCTACGGCGCGTTCGACTACCTCACGGCCATGACCGGCACCAAGGACACCTTCGCCGAAGCCAACACGGATTTCTCCCAGCCCGGCTACGGCCTCAACGGTTACAAGAACAACGCCCGGAGCGCGTCGGAGATGGACGTGGGGTTCCGCCTGCAGATGCCGTTCCTGGCCCGGCTCCTGGCGGCCGAGAAGGCCTGCGCCTACATCAGCCGCGGCAGCAAGCAGGAAGTCTGGCCGGTGGGGGTGGTCCTGAAGGATCCCCCCAAGTACTTGGCCAAGGACGTGAAGAAGGACCTGGACAACATCTTCATCCAGCCCAACATCGGCTACCTGTGGAACCTCAATTCCCGCTATACCGCCCCGAGCGAGGGGCTGCCCAACGACACGGTGGGCATCCTGGTGGACTGGCCGGGGGTCAGGACCGGGCTGGAATACTCCGCCTGCGTGAACCCCGCCACCAGCGCCTTCCGCCCCTTCACCCACGGCGCCTACCTGACCGGCTTCTACTACTACGGCGACCCCCTGGGCAATGCCCTGGGCGGTGAATTCGTCGTCACCACCGCCAAGGTGGAGGTGGACTTCTCCTCCCGGTTCACCGGCGCGCTCACCCTCTGGCACGGGTTCCGCCCGTTCCGGGACAACCTGGAGGACTGGCTCCAGGACCATCCGGGCTACAGCGCCGCCAAGAACCGCTTCAACGGGCTGCAGCAGGTGCTGGCCTGGAAAGCCGACGACATCACCACCGTGGACATGGGCGCCTCCTGGCAGCGCCAGGACGCGGTACTGTACGAGGCGGGCCGGGTCGGCAACGGCTTCGCCTGGTTCGCCGATGTGACCTTCAAATGGCCCTCCCCCAACCGGTCAAGATGGACAAGCTGAATAACACAATAATAACTAAAACCCCAGGAGCCCTTTCATGTCACCCACCGCACTCATCACGGGCATCACCGGCCAGGACGGCAGCTACCTGGCGGAATGGCTGCTGGCCAAGGGCTACGAGGTCCACGGCGTGATCCGCCGGGCTTCCACCTTCAACACGGACCGCATCGACCACCTGTACGTGGATCCCCACAAGCACCCGCACCTGCAGCTCCACTATGGGGACCTGTACGACAGCAGCGGGCTGCGGCGCATCCTGGACCAGGTGAACCCTGATGAAGTCTACAACCTCGGCGCCCAGAGCCACGTGCGGGTGAGCTTCGACCAGCCGGAATTCACCGCCGAAGTGGTGGGGCTGGGATGCCTGCGCATGCTGGAGGCCCTGCGCTCGCACCAGGACGCCAGCAAGCGCCAGGTGCGCTTCTACCAGGCGGGTTCCAGCGAGATGTTCGGCAGCGCCAAGCCGCGCCAGGACGAGGCCACCCGCTTCCAGCCCCGCTCGCCCTATGCCTGCGCCAAGGTCTACGCCCACCACCAGGTGGTGAACTACCGGGAGAGCTACGGGATGTTCGCCTGCAACGGCATCCTGTTCAACCACGAGAGCCCCCGCCGGGGCGAGACCTTCGTCACCCGCAAGATCACCCGGGCCGCCACCCGCATCAAGCTGGGGCTCCAGGACAGGCTCTACCTGGGCAACCTGGACGCCAGGCGGGACTGGGGCTTCGCCGGCGACTACGTGGAAGCCATGTGGCGCATGCTCCAGCAGGACCAGCCGGACGACTACGTGGTGGCCACGGGCGTGGCCTTGACCATCCGCCAGTTCCTGGACCTGGTGTTCGCCCGGCTGGACCTGGACTGGAAGGAGTGGGTGGAGATCGACCCGCGCTACTTCCGGCCGGCGGAAGTGGACCACCTGGAGGGGGATGCGGCCAAGGCCAGGCGCCTGCTCGGCTGGGAAGCCAGGACCGGCGTCGAGGCCCTGGCGGCCATGATGGTGGAGAGCGACCTGCAGCTGGCCCGGCGGGAAGCGGTGCTGCGGGACGCGGGCCATCCCGAGACGCCCCGGGGAGGCTTCTGATGCCCGCCGAGACCTTCCCCCTTTCCGGCAAACGCATCTGGGTCACCGGCGGGAACGGCTTCCTGGGCCCCCACGTGGTGGCCGAACTGGACCGCCGGGGCGCGGTGGTCCTGGCCCCCGACGAGGAGGAGTGCGACCTGCTGGATCCCGGGGCCGCCGCCCGGTTCCTGCGCCAGCACCGTCCGGACGGAGTGCTGCACATGGCCGCCCGGGTCGGCGGGATCGGCGCCAACCGCAGGCACCCCGGATCCTTCTTCTACGCCAACATGGCCATGGGCCTGCACCTGGTGGAGGCCTGCCGCGCCGAAGGGGTCGGCAAGCTGGTGGTGCTGGGCACCGTGTGCGCCTATCCCAAGTTCTGCCCGGTGCCGTTCCGCGAGGACAGCCTCTGGGACGGTTACCCCGAGGAGACCAACGCCCCCTACGGCATCGCCAAGAAGGCCCTGCTGGTCCAGCTCCAGGCCTACCGCCAGGAGTACGGCACCCGGGGCGTCTTCCTGCTGCCGGTGAACCTGTACGGCCCCGGGGACCACCTGGACCCGGAGAACAACCACGTGATCCCGGCGCTCATCCGCAAGTTCCTGGAAGCCGGGGCCGCCGGCGCCCCGGCGGTGGAACTGTGGGGCACCGGCAGCGCCAGCCGGGAGTTCCTCTACGTGCGGGACGCGGCCGAGGGCATCTGCGAGGCCCTGGCCAGGTACGAGGACCCGGACCCGGTGAACCTGGGCACCGGGGAGGAGCTGAGCATCCGGGACCTGGCCCTGAAGATCAGAGCCATGACCGGGTTCCCGGGCGAATTGACGTTCAACGCGGCCTACCCTGACGGCCAGCCCCGGCGCAAGCTGGACACCAGCCGGGCCCTGGAGCGCTTCGGCTGGAAAGCCCGGGTCACCCTGGACCAGGGGCTCGCGAAGACCATCGCCTGGATGAAGGGCGCCCTGGGGCTTTAGGGCCAGCTACTGGCCGGGCTCCGGGCGGGCACGGAACCAGGCCCAGGTCTCGGCCAGCCCCCGGTCCAGGGGGGTGGCGGGGCGCCAGCCCAGCGCCGCGCCGGCCTTGGCCGTATCCAGCACCGAGCGCCGCTGCTCGCCGGGAATTGCCTGCCGGTGCTCGATGCGGGCCGGGTTCACCCCGGCCGCGAGGCACAGCCGGCGGGCCAGGTCCAGGACCGTGGTCTCCCGGCCGGTGCCCAGGTTGAACACGCCGGCGGCCTGGCGTTCCAGGGCCAGGTGCACGGCCTCCACCAGGTCCGCCACGTAGATGAAATCCCGGGTCTGGAGCCCGTCGCCGTTCACCGCCGGCGCCAGGCCATGGGCCAGGCGCCGGCAGAACACCGCCACCACTCCGGCCTCGCCCTTGGCCCCCTGGCGGGGTCCGTAGACATTGGCGAAACGCAGGCTGCACCCGGCCAGGCCCCGCTGCACGGCATAGACGTGGAGGTACTTGTCGACGCTGAGCTTGGCGACGCCGTACGGGTTGACCGGGCATTCCGGATGGTCCTCCCCCTGGGGACCCGCCGCCTCGCCGTAGATGGCCCCGCCGCTGCTGGCGAACAGGAACCGCCGCAGGCCGCTCTCCAGGCCCGCCTCGATGAGGCCGAGGGTGCCCAGGATGTTCTCCTGGGCATCGAAGATGGGTTCGCGGCAGCTTACCCGCACGTCGATCTGGGCCGCGCAGTGGACCATGGCTTCGGGGCGCAGGCGGGCCAGGGTCCGCTGCAGCGCCGGATCCCGCAGGTCCATGGGCAGGAATTCCGCCCCCTGGGGCAGGTTGTCCAGGGACCCGTTGCGCAGGTTGTCCAGCACGGCCACCCGGTGGCCGTCGGCCAGGAGGCGCTCCGCCACGTGGCTGCCGATGAAGCCGGCGCCGCCGGTGACCAGGATCATCATGGCCGTCCTCCTGCCGCGGCCGGCTGGGCCAGGATGGCCTGCACCGCGTCCTTCAGGCGCTGGTGGTAGCGCTCCAGGGAGTGCTCCCGGGCCATGTGGGCGGCGGTGGCCCGCAGGCGGCGGTCCAGTTCGGCGTCGCTCAGGGCGGCGGCCTGGACCAGGGCCGCCTCCACCGCCTCCACCGTGGTGTCCTGGATGGGGATGCCGAAATCCTCCAGGTCGATGCCATTGACCCGGGTGAGCAGGGGGACGTGGCCTCCGTTGCCGCAGATGTTCAGCACCGAGGAGTTGCAGGCCTCGGCGCAGGACGGGGAGACCATGAAGGCGCTGGCCAGGAGGGCCTGGCGGAAGGCCGGCGTGTCCAGGCCCAGGAAACCCTCCACGTGGATGTTGGGGGTGCGCTGCAGCTCCCGCTGGAACGCCGCCACGAAGGCCGGTTCGTTGTGGATGGCCCCGTACACGTGCAGGTGCAGGTCCGGATGCCGGGTGAAGGCCTCCAGCGCCAGGTCCAGGCCCTTGTGCACCAGGCCGGTGCCGGCGAACCACACGAAATGGGTGCGCGCCCGGGGCAGGTCCCGGGCCGCCAGCACCGGCTCCGGGTCCACCACCGGGAGGAAGAACAGCGGGAGTTCGTGCACGGGGCGGGGCGTCACGGCCCGGTAGGGGTCGGCGGTCACCCGGTTGCCCAGGACGATGAGCCCGTCCGCCACCCGCTCCAGGCCCCAGCCCGGAGCGCCCAGGCGGGCAGATTGCGGCAGCCACACGCCCCGGCGCCGGTACAGGTCGTCCAGGCGGGCCAGGCTGGACCGGTTGGAAAAGGGCACGTAGGCGCCGCACAGGTAGAGGACGGTGCGCAGGCGCGGGAAGGCGTCCTGCAGGACCGCCCGCTCCACGGCCAGCCCCGCGCCGAACAGCACCTCGTAGGCGGAATAGTCCACCGGCAGGGGACTGTCGTGGTTGATCACGTCCACCGCGTAGCCCAGCTCGTGGAGCACCCGGCCCATCTCCAGGGCCTCGGTGAGGTTGTTGTGCTTGAGGTGGACGCCTTTCCGGAACGGGCGGTCCAGTCCGCAGATGAGCGCCCTGCGCCCGAAGCCGGACCGGAAAGGGTCGCGCAGGATACGGTTCTTCTTCCAGGGCGGGAAGGGCATCAGGGATCCTTCGCCAGGGCGGCGGCCTGGCCCCGGGCCTCCTCCAGCCACTCCTCCGGGGGCAGGGGGGGTTCGCCGGGTCCCGGCTGGGTCTTGAACCGGCGGTGCATCCACAGCCACTGGGCGGGGTTGTCCTTCACCACCCGCTCCAGCAGGGCGGTCATGCGCTGGGTGGCCAGCCAGGCGTCCTTGCCCGGATCCCCGGTACGGGGCGCGTGGAAGGGGGGGTGGGCGGTCACCGTGAGGGTGCCGTCCGGATCCACCCGGCTGAAGACGGGCAGGATCGGCAGGTCGAGGCGGCTGGCCAGGATGCCGGGGGTGGGGAAGGTGGAGGCCCAGCGGCCCAGGAACTTCACGAACACGCCGGCGGCCAGTGCGTCCTGGTCCAGGAGGAAGCCCACGAACTGGCCCTCCTTGAGGGCCCTGATGGCGCCCCGCACGGCGCCGTCCTTGGGAATCACCGAGTTGCCGAAGGCCATGCGGAACTCCAGGAGCCGGGCCTCCAGCAGGGGGTTGTCCAGCGCCCGGCCGATGGCGGCCACCTTCCAGCCGTGCAGGCCCAGGGCCAGGGCCATGAGTTCCCAGTTGCCCATGTGGCCGGTGAGTCCGATCACCCCCTTGCCCTCCCCGAAGGCGGCCTCCAGGTGCTCCCGCCCTTCGATGCGGGTGAACCGGCGCAGTTCCCCGGGGGTGGTGCGCAGCAGGCGCAGGGTGGTGAACAGCAGGGCGCCGAAATGCTGGAAGCAGGCCCGGGACAAGGCGGTGATGGCCACCTCGTCCAGGCCCAGGTCCGACCGGCGCAGGTTGTCCCGCACGACCCGCCGGTGCCGGGCGTCGACCCAATAGTAGAGGCGGCCCACCCGGCGCCCCATGGCCCAGGCGGTGCGCCAGGGCAGGACGCACACCAGGCTCTCCACGGCCTTGAACAGGCCGTACTGCAAGCGATGGGCGAAGGTGGGGGCGGCAATCCTGGGCACCTCCCGAGTATGCCACAGGGGTCCCCTGGTTCACCCCTCGGCGGCCAGCACCTTGAGCACCGACCAGGCCCGGGCCGCCGGGATGGCGCTGGTGACGGCGGCCCACGGGCGGGTCACCCGGTCCATGGCGCCGGGCGGAAGGGAGTACACCGGATCGCCGGCGGGATCGCCGCGCAGGGAGATGACTTTGGGGCCGCAGGGGAAGTCCCAGTACCTCCTGCCCGTGGGCGAAGATCACCACGGTGGGCTTGCCGGTGGCCGCGGCCAGGTGGGCGATGCCCGTGTCCACGGAGACGGTGCCCATGGCGTTGGCCAGAAGGGCCAGAAGCTGGGCCAGGCTGGTCCGGCCGGCCAGGCACAGGCTGCCGCTCCCGGCGCCCAGGCGCTCCAGGCGCTCCCGGCTCTCGGGCCCACCGGCCAGGACCGGGGTGACGCCGTCCTGGCGGGCCAGGGCGGCCAGGCGCTTCCAGGGCTCGTCCAGGGGATACCAGCGCCGCTCCGGGAACTGGGGCAGGGGATAGACCCCGAACACCACGTACGGACCGCCGTCCCAGCCCTGGTCCCGCAACAGGGACAGGACCGACGTGCCTCCGAACCCGGGGCCGCCCAGGGGGGGCAGCGGGGCCGAAGCCTGGGGGCCGGCCAGCCACTGGGTGAGGGGCAGGTAGCGGAAATGCCGGTGGCCCACGTGGGCGTAGCTCATGAACGGATGGCTGAAGTGGTAGCACCAGTTGTTGGAACCGTCGGCGATGCCCGCCCGCACCGGCACCCGGGCCAGCCACGCGGCCACCTTGATCCGGTCCGACTTGGAGTAGTTGATCACCGCCAGCGGCCTGGCTCCCCGCCAGTAGCGCAGGAGCTTGAGCGGCGAGCCGGCGGCGGGGAACTCGTCATCCACGTGGCAGGCCGCGAACACCTCCGGCACCGCTTCCTGGAACACCGACGCCGAGTGCCGGCCCGAGAGGGTGAAGTCCAGGCGCACCCCCCGGTCCCGGGCGAGGCGGCTCCAGACCTCCCTGACGAAGAACAGGGAAGGCAGGGCCATCACCATGTCCCCCAGCTGGATGGGCAGCCTGGCCCAGACCTGGGCGGCGGCCCCGGGCGGAACGGCCGCCAGGGCCGCCTGGAACCGGGTCAGCCCGTCGGGCTGGGGCGGGCGCATGGGACCGTCGGGATCGGGCGGATAGAGGGACAGCTGCACGCGGGCGCCTTTCGTCGTTCTGGAGCGGGGAACCCTTGATGCTACCGTCACACGGGCCCCGGCGGCCATGGCTTCCGTGCCGGTCCCCGGCTATCCTGCCATGGATATGAGGCCGCCCATGCTGACCCCGCGCCAACGCCAGTTCCTCAAAGCCCAGGCCCACCCCCTCAAGGCCAGCGTGCATGTGGGCAAGGCCGGCGTGACCCAGGCCCTGGGCGAGGAGCTTGACGTGATGCTGGACAGCCTGGAGCTGGTCAAGATCAAGGTGAACGCCAACGCCCACGAAGACCTGGCCCAGGCCCAGGCCCAGCTGCTGGCACGCCTGCCCGGGTTGGAAGTGGTGCGCACCCTGGGCCACACGCTGCTGGTCTACCGGGCCAGCCGCACCCATCCCACCCGCTACCCGCTTCCGGTCCGGGAAAGCTGCTAACCTCAAATAACCTAAGCTCAGGGCCCCAGGGCGGCGGCTGGCCTCTGCCTCCCGAGGGCCCCCAAGCAGGGAGGTTGGGGTGCCCTTTCTGTCATGGTTCGAAAGCGACGTCCTGCACCGGTATGCGCTCACCGAAGACTGCCAGGTGGGCCGGGACCCGGTGGCCTGCCCGGTGTCCAGGCCCCAGGATCCCTCCGTATCCCGGGTCCACGCCCAGGTGGTCCTGCGGGACGGGCGCTGGTGCGTCCAGGACCAGGCTTCCCTCAACGGCGTGCTCATCGACGGGCTGCGCCTGGCCCCGGGCGAGCTGACCCCCCTGCTGGAGGGGCAGGAGATCCGCCTGGGGGATTGGACCCTGGTGTTCAGCGAGGGCTTCCCCGGCCTGGACGGGGTGAACTTCCTGGAGGGGGTGGGCGACCTGTTCTCCGAACAGCCCTCCCCGGAGGATTCCCGCCTGTTCCTGGAGGCCCTGCGGCGGCTGCACAAAACCGCGGAGTGCCTGCTGGAGGAGGGCAGCGTCAATGCCATGTTCCGCCGCATCCTCACCGAGTCCCTGGAGCTGCTGGGGGCGGACCGGGGCTTCGTGGTGATGGTTGATCCCGGGGGCGGCTGGCGCAGCCTGCACCGCATCGGCGACCTGGAGGACCGCCAGGGCCTGTCCCATTCGGTGGTGGCCTACGTGCTGGCCCAGCGCACCTGCATCCTCAGCAACGCGCCCCTGATCGATCCGCGCTTCGGCGGCGCCAGCCTGCTGGAACTGCACCGGGGAGCGGTCCTGTGCGCGCCCATGGAGATCGACCAGACCATCCAGGGCGTGCTCTACCTGGACCGCAGCCGGGAAGGCAAGCCATTCACCCGCTTCGACCTGGTCGTGCTGCAGACGTTCGTGCGCCAGGGCGCCCTGGGCCTGCGCCACATCCAGCTGGCCCAGCGGGCCATGGGCCAGGCCGAGGCCCAGGGCGAGTTCCTGCGCCTGAAGGCCCGCTACCAGCGGATCCTGCACCCGCACCGCCGAGCTGATGGGCACCATGGGTTCCAGCCTGCGCTGGATCCAGAGCTACGCCGAAAGCGGCTACGGCGACCGCGCGGCCATCCTCGGCACCAGGCGGAGCGCCTGCAGTACCTGGTGGGGACGGGCCTGCAGGAGACCCTGCTGGAAATGCTCCCTGGAGATGCCGGTGTCCACCAGCCTGGGCGCCGCTGCAGTCGGCGGTGGAGCCCGCCTGGCGCGACCTGCTGAAGATCCGCGACATCACCCTGGACCTGGAGCAGATGCCCAAGGGCACCGTCTGGGCGGCGGGGAGCCTGGCGCGCCCAGGCGCTGCTGGGGCTGGTGGAGCCGCTGCTCATGCAGGTGCCCGAGGGCGCCGCGGTGGACCGGCGGAGTGGCTGGAGCAGCCGGCCACCTGGACCCTGCGCCTGCAGTTCCCCAGCGGCGTGCCGATCCCGACCCCCGATCCCTGGACCTTCCACACCCTGCAGGAGACCGGCATCGTCTGGCGCTGGAGCGACCAGGCCCTGTCCCTGGTGTTCGCCAAGCAGGTGGACCACGCGCCGGAGGCCGCAACAGCCCGTTGATGGGCCTGGTGACCGAGGAATTCGAGCTGATGTGGCTGTTCGAGAGCGTCGCCGCGGCCGGCGACCTGACCCTGCTGCCCCTGGAGGAAGGAGCCGCCGCACACCCCGGTGCCGCCGCTCAGCTACCTGGTGATCGACGCCAAGGGCACCGCCGACTGCGTGGCCTGCGCCGAGGCCTACCGGCGCCAACCCCCTGTTCGTGATTTCGTGGCGCGGGCGCATGACCCTGCGCGCGATGCGACGGCGCAAATCGAGCGCGTTCAAAACGATGTTGCGCCCGAACGTCATCCCGCTGTGCGAGACCGACGCGAGCGAAAGGCGCAATTCCTCCTCCGACTGCCCGCCGCTGATTTCCGCGTCGGGCTCAATTCCCATTTGACGCAACAACGCGCGCGCGGCGAGGTTCAGCAGCCGGTTGAATGGATAGAACGCGAGATAAAACCAGTGCAGCGGGCGCGCCACCCGCAACGCCACCGGCAACGGTTTCTGGATCGTCAGTGACTACGGCGCGAGTTCGCCCGCCGTGATGTGCAAAAACGTCAGCGCGCTGAAACCGACGGCGAAGGAAATGGAATGCTGCCACACGTCCGAAGTGACGCCGAGCGCGGTGAGGACCGGCTCAAGGAGCGTGGTGAACACACCATATCCATATTGATCAGCCTGATCGCTACAATCGCGGGCTTGGCCCTTGCATTTATCGGACACTGGCCCGCGAGTTTTTATATTGTCAGTTTTTAACATCCCTGTTTTATTTCATGGCGCTGATCGTTCACGCCATGCGTTTCTAGCGGCGTTACCGGGAATTGCCTCACCCAAGCCGGGAAGTGCTTCCACCTTCCGTGTAAGTCTGCATCACTCATTCCTTATTTAGATTCCATTGTTAAGATCTAAAGCACTAAACACGTTGCGTAGAACAACTGATATTGCCTATTACACTATTCTTATCAGGTAAACATGTTGCGAACAATCGTCCTACCCAAATTCAGTTTTGGGTTTACATGGCTGGCCGTCATTCCTGCGGGCATATGGGCCATCGCGGGATATTACTTGCCGCTGTTAGCAGTGAGAACTTGACTCAGCTTCAAACAT
>CAWFOJ010000298.1:0-8443 GCA_963816585.1 uncultured Holophagaceae bacterium
GAGCGGATCCTGGACTGCATCCGCCGGCTGGACTACTGCCCCCTGGGCGCGGCCGCGGCCGCGGGCACCGGCTATCCCATCGACCGGGAGCTCACGGCCCGGCTGCTGGGCTTCCCGGGCGTGCTGGACCATGCCGGGGACTGCGTCTCGGCCGCCGACTATATGCTGGAGGGCACCGGCGCGGCGGTGCTGGCCCTGAGCACCCTGGCCCGGCTGGCCGAGGACGTGATCAAGTGGTGCCTGAACGAGACCGGCTTCGCCGATCTGCCGGACAGCCTCATCGATTCCAGCTCGATCATGCCGCAGAAGCGCAACCCGGTGATCGTCGCGGCGGTGCGGGCCAACGCCCGGCTGATGATCGGCCGCTACGCCGGCATGCTCGCCGCCTGCACGGTGCCCTACGAGGCCAGCCGGGACGTGACCATCGTCTGGGAGGAGACCACCGACTGCCTGTGGTGGCCGCCAGCATGTGCCGCATCTCCCAGGCCTACCTGGCGGAGATGACCTTCCACCTGGAGGCCATGGAACAGTCATTGGCGCGCGGCTTCACCAACACCACCGAGATCGCCGACACCCTGGTGCGGGAAGGGCGGCCTGCCGTTCCGGCACGCCCACCAGATCGTCGGCGGGGCGGTGGCGGATCTGTTCGCCCAGGGCAAGGGGCCGGAAGCCATGACCTATCGAACTGCTCAACCAGTGGAGCCACACCGTGTGCGGCGCCGGCCTGCCCATCGCCCCCGCGACCCTGGCCGCGGCGGCCCGAAACCGCACCAGCGTCACCCGGCGCCAGTTCCTTCGGGGGCACGGCACCCGCGGAAGTGCGGCGCATGGTCAAGGCCCAGGAGCGGCGCGGCCGGGAGCTGGCCGCGGACCTGGACCGGCACCGGCAGCGGTGGGCCGCCGCCGACCAGAACCTGCAGGCCGCCTGCAAGACCTTGTGAAGCTCACGCCGTTCCATTCCTCAAGGAGGCACCATGGCACATCGACATTGGCTCAACCGAATCGGGCGCGGGGTCCTGTGCCTGGCCCTGGCCCTGGGCAGCGCCGGCCTGGCCCGGGCGGCCGGGTACAAGGACATCGTGGTGGGCATCGGCACCGACGCCTCCACCCTGGATCCGCAACTGTGCACCGACTCGGCCACCGAGGTGATCAACAAGAACATCTACAACAACCTGGTGCGGTTCGACACCAGCATGAAGCTGGTGGCGGACCTGGCCACGGACTGGCACCTGGCCGGCGACGGGCTGACCTGGACCTTCATCCTGCGCCAGGGCGTCACCTTCCACGACGGCACCCCGTTCAACGCCGCGGCGGTGAAGTACGACCTGGAGCGGATCCTCGATCCCAAGACCGCCTCGGCCCGCCGGTCGGTGCTGGCCATGATCAAGTCCGTGGAGGCGGTGAACGACTACACGGTCAAGATCGTCACCGACTACCCCTGCGGGTCCTTCCTGTACCAGCTGGCCCACCCGGTGGCGGCCATGATCAGCCCCACCGCCGCGGCCAAGTGGGGCGTGAAGGAGTTCGGGCTGCACCCCTGCGGCACCGGCCCGCTCAAGCTGGTGAAGTGGGAACCGTCCGAGCGCCTGGAGTTCACCGCCTTCGACCACTACTTCGAGGGCGCGCCCAAGTTCCGGAACCTGACCTACAGCATCGTCCCCGAGGACTCCACCCGGGCCCTGCTGCTGGAGTCCGGGCAGATCGACGTGGCCTTCCGGCTCCCGGTGACCGAAATCGGCCGCCTGCAGGGCAACAAGGCCATCGGGCTCATCACCACGCCGACCATCATGACCATGTACGTGGCCCTCAACAACCAGAAGGGGCCCCTCAAGGACCCCAACGTGCGCCTGGCCCTGAACCTGGCGGTGAACCGCGCCAGCCTGGTGAAGGACGTGGTGAACGGCATGGCCACGGTGGCCGATTCGGTCATCCCCCCCGGAGTGTGGGGCTACGCCAGCATCGGCGCGTATCCGTATGACCCGGCCAAGGCCCGCGCCCTCCTGGCCAAGGCCGGCTACCCCAACGGGTTCGAGTTCACCCTGTGGACCCCGGTGGGCCGCTACCTCATGGACAAGCAGCTGGCCGAGGCGCTCCAGGCCCAGATGGCGGCGGTGGGGGTGAAGATGAAGATCCAGACCTGGGACTTCCAGGCCCTCATGGCCGAAGTGAAGAAGGCCCAGTTCGACTCGGTGCTGCTCGGCTGGAGCGCCTCCAGCGCCGACGCGGACCAGGCCATGTTCCCGGTGTTCGAGTCCACCCAGTGGCCGCCCAACTCCAACCGGGCCCTGTACAAGAACACCGACGTGGACCAGCTGCTGCGGGACGCCCGGAAGGAAGTGAAGCCCTCCCGGCGGGCCGCCATGTACAAGCAGGCCCAGAAGCTCATCATGGCCGACGCTCCCTGGATCCTGCTCCTCTACCCCAAGCAGTGCGTGGCCTACCGGGCCGGGATCACGGGCATCGAGGTGCTGCCCACCGAGCACGTGCTGTTCGCCCGCACCGTCAAGCCATAGTCCGGGGCCCGGGAGACCCGACCCGTGTACGTCCTGAAGAAGATCCTCCTCACCATCGCAGTGCTCCTGGGCGCGGCCATCTGCTCGTTCCTGCTGCTGCGCCTGCTTCCGGGGGACCCGGCCGAGGCTTTGGCCGGGCCCCAGGCGGCTCTGGAGGACGTGGCGACGGTGCGCCAGTCCCTGGACCTGGACAAGCCGCTGCCCCGGCAGTTCGCCACCTACATGGGGCACCTGCTCCAGGGCGACCTGGGCTACTCGTACCGCTCCCACCGCCCGGTGGCGCAGGAGATCGGGGCCCGCTGGCCGGCCACCCTCAAGCTCTCCCTCACCAGCATGCTGGTGGCGATCCTGGTGGGAGTGCCCCTGGGGGTCCACGCCGCCCGCAAACGGGGCAAGCTTGCGGACACGGTGTCCATGGTGGCCTCCTTCGTGGGGGTCTCCATGCCCTCCTTCTGGCTGGGCATGCTGCTCATCGTCGCCTTCTCGGTGCAGCTGCACCTGTTCCCCTTCTCCGGGGACCAGGGACCGCTCAACTACGTGCTGCCCAGCCTGACCCTGGGGCTGGGCATCGCCGCCAACATCGCCCGCATGACCCGGGCCAGCATGCTGGACACCCTGGGCCAGGACTACGTGCGCACCGCCCGGGGCAAGGGCCTGTCCGAGTTCCGGGTGGTGCACGTGCACGCCCTGCGCAACGCCGCCGCGCCCATCGTCACCATCATCGGCCTGCAGCTGGGCGCCCTGCTGGGCGGCCAGGTGGTCACGGAGATGCTGTTCGTTTGGCCGGGGCTGGGGCGCATGATCGTGGACTCCCTCAACGCCCGGGACTACATGGTGGTGCAGGGGGGCATCCTGGTGCTGGCGGCCACCTTCGCCGTGCTCAACCTGCTCACGGACCTGGCGTGCAAGGCGCTGGATCCGCGCATCCGCTTGTAAAGGGGGACCGGCCTTGGGTTCGCTGCGCAAGTTCTTCCGGAGCCCCTCCGCCTGCGTGGGCGTGGCGGTGCTCCTGGCGCTGGTGCTGGCCTGCGCCTTCGCCTCCCGGCTGGTGCCCTATTCCCCCTTCGACCAGAACCTGGACCAGCAGCTGCTGCGGCCCAGCGCCGCCCACTGGATGGGCACGGACCAGTTCGGCCGGGACGTGCTCGCGCGCATCCTGGGGGGCACCAAGTACTCCCTCACCGCCGGCTTCGTGTCGGTGCTGCTGAGCCTGGCGGGAGGCCTGGCCCTGGGCATCCCGGCCGGCTACCTGGGGGGCGCCCTGGACAAGGGCCTGATGCTTGCGTGCGACATCCTCCTGGCCTTCCCGGGCATCCTCATGGCCCTGGCCCTGTCCATGGTCCTCGGTCCGGGCATCTACACCCCCATGATCACGGTGGGCATCAGCTCCATCCCGGTCTTCGCCCGCCTGGTGCGCGTGCAGTTCATGTCCCTGCGGGAGGCCCCGTTCGTGGAGGCCATGCGCGCGGCCGGCGCCGGCGGCTTCCGGATCGCCGTCAAGCACATCCTGCCCAACGCCATGGGGCCGATCCTGGTGCAGTCCACCCTGCGCCTGGGCATCGCCATCGTCACCGCGGCCACCCTGAGCTTCCTGGGGCTGGGCGCCCAGCCTCCCGCCCCCGAGTGGGGCACCATGCTCAACGACGCCCGCACCTACTTCATGACCAACGCCTACCTGGCCATGTTCCCGGGCCTGGCCATCACCGTGTCGGTGATCGCCATCAACCTGGTGGGCGACGCCCTGCGGGATCACCTGGACCCCAGGTTGCGGGAGCGATAACGTGTTTGGATGCTGTCCATCGCCGCCGCCCGCCAGGCCTTCAAGGCCCTGAAGCACCGCAACTTCCAGTTGTTCTGGGTGGGGCAGGGCACCAGCGTGGTCGGCACCTGGATGCAGACCACCGCCCAGTCCTGGCTCATCTACCGCCTGACCCACTCGCCCCTGGTCCTGGGCCTGCTCACCGTGGCCCGGTTCGCTCCCTCCCTGGTGGTGGCGCCGGTGTCCGGGCACCTGGCGGACCGTTTCCCCCGCAAGCCCCTGGTGATCCTCACCCAGTCCGCCAGCCTGGTGCTGGCCACGGTGCTGGCGGTGCTCACCCTCACCGGGCTGGTGCGGGTGGAGCACATCCTGATCCTGGCCTTCCTGCAGGGCTGCGTGGACTCCATGGACATGACCGTGCGCCAGACCTTCCAGATGGACCTGGTGGGGCCGGAGGACCTGCAGAGCGCCGTGTCCCTCAACTCGGCAGCGTTCAATTCCGCCCGCATGGTGGGGCCGTTCCTGGCGGGCATCCTCATCTACCACCTGGGAGAGGGGCTGTGCTTCGCCCTGAACGCCGCCAGCTACGTGGCGGTGCTGGTCACCCTGATCCTGATCCGGGTGCCGGCGACGGGGGCCGCGGCCATCGGGCCGCGGCGCGGCTCCATGGGCGCCGCCATCGCGGCCGGCATGCGCTACGCCTGGGGCTCCCGGTCCATCCGGCGGGTCATGCTGGCGGTGGCCATGACCTCGGCGGTGGGCCTGTCGGTGAACACCCTCACCCCCGCCCTGGCCCGGGACGTGCTGGGCACCGGCTCCCAGGGCTACGGGCGGCTGCTGGCCGGCGCCGGCATCGGGGCCATCCTGGGCTCCCTCGCCGCCGCCGCCGCCTCCACGTCCCGGCATGCCTTCGTGGTGAACGCCGCCACCCTGGCCGGCATGGGGATGAGCCTGCTGGCCCTGGGGCTGGTGCGCCACCTGCCGGCGGCGGCCCTGTGCATGCTCCTGGTGGGGTCCATGTCCTCGATCCAGCTGTCCACCAGCAACACCTTCCTGCAGATGTCCGCGCCCCCGGAGCTGCGCGGGCGGGTGGTGTCCATGTACGTCTGGCTGTTCCAGGGCTCCAACCCCCTGGGCGGGTTCACCGCAGGATGGCTGGCGAGCCGCGCGGGAATTCCCCGCACGGTCCTGCTGGCGGGGGCCGCCTGCCTCGCGGCGGGCCTGGGGCTGGGGCTGACCCTGCCGGGGCGGTTCCGGAACCACGCGGGCCCGGCGCCCGCGGGGGACGGCCCGGGGAATCCCGAGGCGCCCGCGGGCCTTTGAGGCTCTAGAATGGTGGCGTTGCCTGAAACGGGGGACAGACCATGGACAGCCAGCCTTTTCCTCCCTTCCTCCTCAGCCTGCCCAAGGCCGACCTGCCTTACGACAGCCTGCGGGGATGGCTGCTGCAGGGGGAAGCGGGCCAGGTGATGTTCAACGAGTCCTCGGTGGAGATGTTCGTGCCCGAGCACACCCACGGCTGCCAGTGGGGGGTGGTGCTGGCCGGCCGCATCGACCTGACCATCGACGGCAAGGCCGGCACCTTCCGCCGGGGCGACACCTATTTCATCCCTGCCGGGGCTTTCCACAAGGCCCACATCTATCCGGGGTTCCGGGCGGTGGACGTGTACGCGGACCGGAACCGCTACAAGACTTTGTGAACGGAGGCGGCCTTGAGCTCATCCAACGGATCCGGTGTCCTGCAGGAAATCACCTACGCCCTGGTGCGGCTGGTGAGCGGCCTGTGCTTCAGCCTGCACGGCGTGCAGAAGATCCTGGGCTGGTTCGGCGGTTCCCGTGCGCATCCTTTCAGCCAGATGTGGTTCGCCGGCATCATCGAACTGACCTGCGGCCTGGCCATGGCCCTGGGGCTGGGGGCCCGCTGGGCGGCCTTCCTGGCCAGCGGGGAGATGGCGGTGGCCTACATCCAGGTCCACTGGCAGCTGCACTGGGACGTCCGGTTCCTGCCGGTGGTGAACAAGGGCGAACTGGCGCTGGTCTACTGTTTCCTGTTCCTCTACATGGCCGCCAGGGGCAACGGCCGGTTCAGCCTGGGCGGGCGGAGCTGACGGCCTCCAGCGCCGCCAGCACCGGCGCCAGGCTGGGGTGGTGCTCTGAACCCGCCCGCACCGCCGCGTACAGGTGCCGCCCGGGCATGTGGGGCCCCGCGGGCACCCGCAGGACCACCCCGGGCGGCGCCCCGGCGCCCGTGGCCATGCGCGGCACCAGGGCCACCCCGCACCCGGCGGCCACCAGGGCGAAGACCGCGCCCCAGTCGTTGGCGTGGTGGGCAATGGCGGGGGTGAACCCGCAGCCGGCGCAGGCGGCCATGGCCACGTCCTGGCACGGGCCGCGCAGGGCGCCGAGGATCCAGGGCTCCCGGGCCAGGGCCTGGAGGGAGACCTGGGCGGCGGCGGCCAGGGGGTGGTTCGCGGGCAGGGCCGCCAGGAGCGGATCGTCCAGGAGCTCCACGCGCCGGTAGCGAGGATCGCCCCGGCTGGGGCCGTGGCGGTGGTCCACGGTGATGACCAGGTCCAGGTCGCCCGCGTCCAGGCGGGTGAAGCATTCGGGCGCCTCGGTCTCCACCACCGAGAGGGCCAGGCCCGGCCGTTCCTGGCGCAGGCGTTCCAGGGCCGGGGCCACGATCCCGGCGATGGCGGTGGCGAAGGCCCCAAGGTTGACCCGTCCGGCGCCGCCCTGGCGGAACGCCGCCAGGTCGGCCCGGGCGCGCTCCAGCTGGGCTTCGATGGCGGCGGCGTGGTCCAGGAGCAGCAGCGCCTGGGGGGTGAGGCGCACCCGGCGCCCCTGGGGCGCCAGCAGGGGCACGCCGGTCTCCCGGCTCAGGGCCGCCAGCTGCTGGGAGATGGCCGACGGGGTCAGGTTCAAGGCGGCGGCGGTGGCGCCCACCGTGCCCCGCTGGCGCAACTCCCGCAGCACCCGCAGACGCCGCACGTCGATTGTTAAGACCTCGCTGAACGGTTCCATGCAAATAGTTTAATTGGACTCGGAGGAAAGCCCAGGGCCAGAATGGCGGATCGGACGGAGCCCCGTCCGGCGGAGGCAGCCATGACCACCCTGATCGGCATCGTCGGCGACCGGGATCCGGGCAACCGGACCCACCAGGCCACGGAGGCGGCCCTGGGCCACCTGGCCCAGCCGGCCGATTTCGAATGGGTGCCCACCGGGAGCGTGGCCCCGGATCCCCAGGCCCGCCTGGGCCGCTACCAGGGCCTGATCATCGCCCCGGGCAGCCCGTACCTCAGCATGGAGGGGGCCCTGGCGGCCATCCGCCACGCCCGGGAACGGCGGGTCCCCCTCCTGGGCACCTGCGGCGGGTTCCAGCACATGGTCGTGGAATTCGCCCGCAACGTCCTGGGCATCGTCGACGCGGACCACGCCGAGACCAACCCTTCGGCGCCGCGCCTGGCGGTCATCCCCCTCACCTGCTCCCTGGCCGGCCAGAGCCACCCGGTGCGGGTGGTGCCCGGCACCCAGGCCGCGGCGCTGTACCGCACGGAAATCACCGTGGAGCCGTTCTACTGCAATTTCGGCCTGAACCCGGACTACCGGGCCCTGCTGGAGGCCCACGGCCTGGTGGTGAGCGGCTTCGGGGAAGACGGCCGGGAACGGATCCTGGAGCTGCGCGGGCACCCGTTCTTCCTGGGCACCCTGTACGTGCCCCAGGCCCGGTCCCGGCCGGGGGAGCCGCACCCGCTGGTGGCCGGCCTGGCGGCCGCGGCCGGATCAGGCGCCTGACCCGCCGGCAGGAAGCGGATCCAAGGCCAGGAGCGCCGTCCAGGATCGGCGCGCCCTCGGGCCCGGCTGCGCCGCCAGCCCGGCCCGCCCTGCCGCGTCCAGTTCTTCCTGGAACCGGGCCCGGCTCACGTGTCCCCGCGGCTCCGCCAGCAGCAGGAGGGCACCTGGCTTCAGGGTCGAGGCCACCTGCTGGAAGAACGGGCCCGACGCCGGGAATTCGTGCACCACCGCGAAGGCCAGGACGAAGTCCACACGGCCCTGCAGGCCGTCCAGGAGCATGGTGTCCGGGCCAGCCAGGCGCGCCTCCACCCGCCCGCCCAGGCCCCGCCTGGCCAGCCGGCGCTCCAGGCCGGCCAGCATGCGGGGCTGGATGTCC
>CAWFOJ010000299.1:0-6018 GCA_963816585.1 uncultured Holophagaceae bacterium
CTACAGCGGCGCGGTGCATGCCTTCACCCAGAAGGAGGCCGGGGACGACCCCGCCAAGGGCATGGCGGACAACGAGGCGGCTGCCCGGCGCAGCGGGCAGCACATGAAGGACTTTTTCGCCGAACTGTTTTGAGTATCCCAGCGACCGGCCCGGGGCGCTCCACGGTGCCGGAGCCGGCCTCCGGTTGCTTTGGCATGGAAAAAGGGTAGACTGACATCGAATCAAAGTCTTTTAACAAATTTGTTTTCGGAGGATCGATGAGCATGGGGTTGATCGCCGCGGGGGTGGTTTTCCTTGCGTGGGCTTTGGCCTTTTTCCGGGCCCGGCTGCTGGCGTGGACCGGGGCCGCGGCGGCCGTCCTGGGCGCCCTCCAGGCGACGGCGGCCGCCTCCGGAAGCCCATGGAGCGCGGCCGGGGCCGGCGCCGCCTGGGGCGCCTGGGCCGTCCTGGCCCTGGCCCTGAACCTGCCGGCCCTGCGCCGGACCCTGGTGATGCGGCCCCTGGCCCGGGTGTTCCGGTCCAAGCTGCCGCCCCTGTCCCCCACCGAGCGGGAGGCGCTGGAGGCGGGCACCGTGTGGTGGGATGGGGAGCTGTTCGGCGGCCATCCGGACTGGAACCGCCTGCTGGCCCAGCCCCGGGCCGTCCTGACCCCCGAGGAGCAGGCCTTCCTGGACGGCCCGGTGGAGGAGCTGTGCGGCATGCTGGACGACTGGAAGATCGTGGACGAGCTCCACGACCTGCCGCCGGACGTGTGGCAGTTCCTCAAGACCCAGGGCTTCCTGGGCATGATCATCCCCAAGCGCTACGGCGGGCTGGGCTTTTCCGCCCAGGCCCACTCCCAGGTGGTCATGAAGATCGCCAGCCGCAGCACCACCGCGGTGGTCTCGGTGATGGTGCCCAATTCCCTGGGTCCGGCGGAACTGCTCAACCACTACGGCACCGAGGAGCAGAAGAACCATTACCTGCCGCGCCTGGCCCGGGGCCTGGAGATCCCCTGCTTCGCCCTCACCGGCCCCGAGGCCGGCAGCGACGCCGCCTCCATCCCCGATTCCGGCGTGGTCTGCAAGGGCGTCTTCGAAGGGCGGGAGATCGTGGGCATCCGCCTCAACTGGGAGAAGCGGTACATCACCCTGGGCCCGGTGGCCACCCTCCTGGGGCTGGCCTTCAAGCTCACCGACCCGGACCGCCTGCTCAGCCAGGGCGGCGCGGGCATCACCCTGGCGCTGGTACCCACCCGCACCCCCGGCATCACCATCGGCACCCGCCACAACGCCCTGGGCATTCCCTTCCAGGTGGGGCCCAACTGGGGCAAGGACGTGTTCATTCCCCTGGACTGGATCATCGGCGGCGCCGCCCAGGCCGGCAACGGCTGGAAGATGCTCATGGAATGCCTGGCCGCGGGCCGTTCCATCTCCCTGCCGGCCCTGAGCACCGGGGGCGGCAAGTACGTCTCCCTCGTCGCCGGCGCCTATGCCCGGGTGCGGCGCCAGTTCAAGCTGCCCATCGGCCGGTTCGAGGGGGTCGAGGAAGCCCTGGCCCGGATCGCCGGGCACACCTACCTGATGGACGCCGCCCGGGCCATGACCTGCGTGGCGGTGGACCAGGGGGAGCGCCCCTCGGTCATCTCGGCCATCGTCAAGTACCAATGCACCGAGCGCATGCGCCTGGCCTTCATCGACGGCATGGACATCGTGGGCGGCAGCGGCATCTGCATCGGCCCGCGCAACCTGCTGGGCCGCGGCTACCAGGGCGCCCCGGTCGGCATCACCGTGGAAGGCGCCAACATCCTCACCCGCTCCCTGATCACCTTCGGCCAGGGGGTGATCCGCTGCCACCCCTTCGTGTTGAACGAGATGCGCGCCATGGCCGACCCGGACCGGGCCCGGGGCCTGGCGGCGTTCGACCGCCACCTGGGCGGCCATCTGGCCCATGGGCTGGCCTGCGCGGCCCGGTCCCTGTTCCACGGGCTCACCCGGGGCCGCCTGGCCCGCAACCCGGGCGGGCCCGGCCGGCCCTACTACCAGGCGGTCTCCCGCTTTTCCGCCGCCTTCGCCCTCACGGCCGACGTGGCCCTGCTAACCCTGGGCGGCGCCTTGAAGCGCAAGGAGAAGCTCTCCGGGCGCATGGCCGACATCCTCGGGCACATGTACCTGATTTCCGCCGCCCTCAAGCAGTTCGAGGACCGGGGCCGCCCCGGGGGCGACCTGCAGCTGCTGAGGTGGTCCTGCGAAGCCAGCCTGCACACGGTGGAGGAGAGCTTCGACGGGGTGTTCCGCAACCTGCCCAGCCGGCCCGCGGCGTGGCTGCTGCGAGCCCTGGTGTTCCCCGCCGGGCGGTGCCACCGGGGCCCCAGCGATGCCTTGGGCCACCAGGCCGCGGCACTGCTGCTGGAGCCCTCCGCCGCCCGGGACCGGCTCACCGCCGGCATCTTCCTGCCCATGGACAGCCGGGAGCCCCTCAGGCACCTGGAGGAGACCCTGCGCAAAGTCATCGCCGCCGAACCGGTGGAGAAGAAGCTGGCGGCCGCCGGCGCCGGCGGCGCGATCCCCCCCGGCTCCGACGGCCAGGTGCTGGCGGACGGCCTCAAGGCGGGGGTGATCACCGCCGAGGAGGGCAAGCTCCTGCGGGCGGCCCTGGAGGCCCGGCGGGAGGCGGTGAGGGTGGACGACTTCCCCCAGGTGCGCCAGCCCAAGCACTAGGAGTGCGCCCATGCGAACAGATGGCGCTTACACCGGCGGCCGGCCCGTATACGTGGTGGACGGCAGCCGTACGCCATTCCTCAAGTTCCGGGGCCAACCGGGCCCGTTCCGGGCCTCGGACCTGGCCACGGCCGCCGGCAAGACCCTGCTGGCCCGCCAGCCGTTCGGTCCCGGGGAACTGGACGAAGTGGTGTTCGGGTGCATCATCCCCGGCCCCGACGAGGCCAACCTGGCGCGCATCGTGGCCCTGCGCCTGGGCTGCGGCAAGGGCATGCCGGCCTGGACGGTCCAGCGCAACTGCGGCTCGGGCATGCAGGCCATCGACAGCGCCGCCCAGGCCATCGCCCAGGGGCGGGCCGACCTGGTGCTGGCGGGGGGGACCGAGGCCATGAGCCAGGCCCCGGTGCTCCTCAACGACGCCATGGTCAAGCTGCTGGCGGACCTGAACCGCGGCCGGGGCGCCTGGGCCAAGGCCAAGGTCCTGGCCCGGCTGCGCCCGGGTCATTTCAAGCCCGTCCTGAGCCTGGCCCGGGGCCTCACGGATCCCATCTGCGGGCTGAACATGGGCCAGACCGCCGAGGGCCTGGCCAGCCAGTTCGGCATCACCCGGGAACGCATGGACGCCTTCGCCCTGGAGAGCCACCGGCGCCTGGCGCGGGCCCAGGACGGCGGCCGGCTGGAAGAACTGGACCCCATGGTCGGCCCGGACGGCACCTTGTACGGCCAGGACGAGGGCCTGCGCCGGGACGCCAGCCCCGAAGGCCTGGCCAGGCTCAGGCCGGCTTTCGAGCCCCCCCACGGCCGGATCACCGCCGGCAACAGCGCCCAGATCACCGACGGCGCCGCCTGCCTGCTCCTGGCCAGCGCCGCCGCGGCCCGGGGCCGTGGGCTCAAGGTCCTGGGCCGGCTGGAGGACTGCCAGTGGGCCGGGCTGGAGCCCGGGCAGATGGGGCTGGGGCCGGTGCACGCCATGGCGCCCATCATGGAGCGCCAGCGCCTGGGCACCGAGGACGTGGACTACTGGGAGATCAACGAGGCCTTCGCCGCCCAGGTGCTGGCCTGCACCGAGGCGTGGCAGAGCCCCGCCTACTGCCTCAAGGAGCTGCAGCGGGAGGCGCCGTTCCAGCCCATCGACCCGGAGCGGCTGAACGTGGACGGGGGCGCGGTGGCCATCGGCCATCCGGTGGGCTGCAGCGGCGCCCGGGTGGTGCTGCACCTGCTGCACGTGCTGCGGCGCAACGGCGCCCGGCTGGGCATGGCGAGCCTGTGCATCGGAGGCGGCCAGGGCGGGGCCATGCTGGTGCGGTCCATGGAAGGGGAGGCGGCCGATGCGTGAAAATCCTGCCACAACCCTCCCCCCGACCCGGAATTGGCGCCTGGAGCAGGATCCGGACGGGATCCTCTGGCTCACCCTGGACCGGGCCGACAGCGGGGTCAACACCCTTTCCAGCGCCGTGCTGGAGGAACTGGAGGGCCTGCTGCCCGACCTGGCCCATAGCGGGGCCAAGGGCCTGGTGCTGCGCTCCGGCAAGGCCGGGGGCTTCATCGCCGGCGCCGACATCACCGAATTCGGCGCCCTCTCCGGAGCCGCCCAGGCCCTGGAGCGCATCCGTCGGGGCCAGGCGATCCTCCGGCAGCTGGAACTGCTGCCCATGCCCACCGCCGCCATGATCCACGGCTTCTGCCTGGGCGGCGGCCTGGAGCTGGCCCTGGCCTGCGGGCGCCGGGTGGCCTCGGACGACCCCGAGACCCGGCTGGGCTTGCCCGAAGTCCAACTGGGCATCCATCCAGGCTTCGGCGGCACGGTGCGGCTCACCGGGCTGCTGGGGCCGGCGCGGGCCATGGACCTGATGCTCAGCGGGCGGACCCTGTCCGCCCAGGCCGCCCGCCGGGCCGGGCTGGTGGACGCGGTGGTGCCCGAGCGGCACCTGGCCCGGGCGGCCCTGGCCGCCCTGGATCGACCGGCGCGCCGGGCCGGCTTCCTTCAGGGCCTGCCCGGGACCTGGCCCCTCAAGCCGGTCCTGGCGGGCCTCCTGCGCCGCCAGGTGCGCCGGCGGGCCCGACCGGAGCACTACCCGGCCCCCTTCGCCCTCATCGACCTGTGGTCCCGCTTCGGGGGCCATCCGGATTCCATGTACCGGGCCGAGGCCGAGTCGGTGGCCGACCTCATCACCGGCGACACCGCCCGCAGCCTGGTGCGGGTATTCCAGCTCCAGGAACGGCTCAAGGCCATGGGCAAGCCGGCGTGCCGCCGCCAGGCCGCGTGCACGTGGTGGGCGGCGGGGTCATGGGCGGGGACATCGCCGCCTGGTGCGCCCTGCAGGGGCTGCTGGTGACCGTGCAGGACCTGGACGCCAGGCGCCTGGCCAAGGCGGTGGGCGGGCCGGGGAGCTGTTCCGGCGAAGCTCAAGGACCCGCGCCTGGTCCAGGCGCGCCCTGGACCGCCTGGTGCCGGACCTGTCCGGGGCCGGGGCGGCCCGGGCCGACCTGGTGATCGAGGCCATCTTCGAGGATCTGGACGCCAAGCGCGACCTGCTACCGCCGCCTGGAGCCGCGCATGCGCCGGACGCCATCCTGGCCACCAACACCTCCAGCATCCCCCTGGAGCGCCTGGCGGGGGCGCTGGAGCGGCCCGGGCGCTTCCTGGGGCTGCATTTCTTCAACCCGGTGGCCAAGATGCCCCTGGTGGAAGTAGTCACAGCCCCCGGCGCCGACCCGGGCGTCCTGGACCGGGCCACCGCCTTCGTGGGCGCCATCCGCCGGCTGCCCCTGCCGGTGAGGAGTTCCCCGGGCTTCCTGGTGAACCGGATCCTCATGCCCTACCTCATCGAGGCCATGACCCTGGTGGAGGAAGGGGTGCCCCCAGGCCGTCGACCGGGCCGCGGTGGCCTTCGGCATGCCCATGGGTCCGGTGCTCCTGGCCGACACGGTGGGCCTGGACATCTGCCTGTCCGTGGCCCGCATCCTGGGCGGGCCCTTCGGCGTCCAGGTGTCCCCCCGCCTGGAGCGGATGGTGGCGGAGGGACGCCTGGGCAAGAAATCCGGCCAGGGCTTCTACCGGTTCCGGAACGGCCGGCCCCAGATCCCCGGGGTCCCGACCCGGATCCCGGGGGCCCCGTCGAACAACGCCTGATGCTGCGCCTGCTCAACGAGGCGGTGGCCTGCCTGCGGGAGCGGGTGGTGGCGGACGAGGACCTCCTGGACGCCGGCGTGGTCTTCGGTACCGGCTTCGCGCCCTTCCGGGGCGGTCCTCTGCACTACAACCGCCAGGCCGGCATCACCAGCCAGGAACGGCAATTGAAGGATCTGGAGGAACGG
>CAWFOJ010000300.1:0-5147 GCA_963816585.1 uncultured Holophagaceae bacterium
AGCACGCTCCTGGACGCCAGCATCCCCTCCTTCCCGAACTTCCCGCAGGCCACGCCGGAGCTCATCAGGGCCGGCGGGTGGAGGGAACCTTCCTCATTGGTCCCGATCATGGCGGTGAGCGGACAGGAATTCTCCGGTAACTGTATGGGCAGAAGCTTCATACTGTACTTATGCCGCGCCGAATCCGGTCCGCGCCGTTTGCAATTCGTTCGACAAGATCTATGCATATGTCAATGGAGAAGTTATGAGCGTGCGGGTGCCGTCGGGCGAAATTCGCAGGACCTGCCACAAAGGCACCTCAGGCTGGGAATGCCCTTGGGATCTGGATATCTCGACAGCCGGCAAGCAGGTGATCCTGGAATTGACGACGGACGAGGCCGGCAAGGAGCCCGTCCTGAGGGTGGAACTCAGGCTGGACCGGGAGGACGCCGGCAAGGTCCTGGACCTGTTCCTGGCCGCCATGGTGGAGGCGGGCCACCAGAAATAGGCGCAGCGGCCCTCAGCGCTTGGGCCGGTTCTCCAGGGCGTGCCTGAGCACCGCTTCGAACTGGGAACGGGGATAAGGCTTGGGCAGGAACCCGGCCAGGCCCCGTCCGGCGAAGTCCATCACCGCGTCGTTCTCGCTGAACCCGCTGGTGAGCACCACCGGCACGCTGGGATCGATCTCCTGCATTCGCTTGAAGGCTTCCCGCCCGTCCATGCGCGGCATGGTGAGGTCCATGAGCACCAGGCTGAATTCGCCCTTGCGCTGCTGGAACAGGGCCACCGCCTCCTGGCCGTCCGAGGCCTCCACCACGTGGAAGCCCAGGTGGGTGCCCATGGCCCGGGCCACCGCCCGGGCATCGGTCTCGTCGTCCACCACCAGCAGGGTGCCGCCGTCCCGCCAGGGCGGAGGCCCGGCCGGGGCGTGCCCCTCGGCGACCGCCGGATCCGCCGAGGGCAGGAACGCCTTCATGGACGTGCCCTTGCCCGGCTCGCTGTAGACCTTGAACCCGCCCCCATGGCTGCGCACGATCCCCAGCAGGGCCGAGAGCCCCAGCCCGCGCCCGGTGAACTTGGTGGTGAAGAAGGGATCGAAGATCTTGGCGATCACCTCGGGAGTCATGCCGATGCCCGTGTCGCTCACCTCCAGGGTGACGTAGCGCCCGGGGTTCAGCCCCACCGGGATGCTGGAGCCGGTGGAGTACCGACTTCTCGACCATCATCTCGCCCGTGCGCAGGGTGATGACGCCGCTCTCGCCCTCGGGGATGGCCTCGGAGGCGTTGGTCACCAGGTTCATGACCACCTGCTGCATCTGGGTGGGATCGCCCGTGATCTCCGGGAGCACCGGCGCCAGGTCGTAGCGGATCAGCACCTTCTTGGAATGGGACACGGAGAGCAGCTCGATCATCTCCTGCACCAGGCGGTTCAGGTTGACCCGCACGATGGCCACCTTGCCCTTGCCGGCGTAGGCCAGCATCTGCCGGGACAGGTCCGCCGCGCGCATGGTGGCCTTCTCGATCTGGTCCAGGTACGGCTGGGCCGGGCTGTCCGGGGGCAGGACCATGGCCGCCAGGTTGCAGTTGCCCAGGATGCTGGTGAGCAGGTTGTTGAAGTCGTGGGCGATGCCCCCGGCCAGCACGCCCAGGCTCTCCAGCTTCTGGGACTGGCGCAGGGACTCCTCGGCCAGCTTGCGCTCGGTGATGTCGGCGCGGATGGCCACGAACTGCACCGGCCTGCCGTCGGGCGCCCAGGAACGGCACGATGGTGGTGTCCACCCAGTAGAGGGTGCCGTCCTTGGCCCGGTTGCGGATCTCCCCCTTCCAGACCCGGCCCAGCAGGATGGTGCCCCAGAGATTGGCGAAGAAGGATTTGGGGTGGTGCTTGCTGTTGATGATGCGGTGGTCCTGCCCCAGCAGCTCCTCCCGCGGTGTACTTGGAGATGGCGCAGAACTTGTCGTTCACGTAGGTGATCTTGCCCCGGGCGTCGGTGACCGCCACGATGGCGTGCTCGTCCAGGGCCCGCTTGAAGGCTTCCAGTTCCTCCACCGCCGCCAGCTTCTCCGCGTGGTCCTTGCGGTCCAGGAACTCCCGGGCCATGGCCGAATACACCTGGTCCCGGGGCGACCACGTGAACTTCCACATGAGGTTGATGGGGTTGCCCTCCTTGTCCAGGCACCGGGCGTCGATGCTGGAGAGGTCGCCCTTCTGGGCCGCCTCCGTCAACTGGCGCACCCGCAGCCGGTCGTCGGGGTGGATGAAGTCCAGGAAGCTGGTCCCGATCAGTTCCTCCGGGCGGAACCCCCACACCCGCTGGCAGCCGCGGCTCACGTCCAGGAAATGGCCCTGGGAATCCAGGGCGAAGAAGATTCCCTGGTCCTGCTCCATGATCTTGCGCAAAAGGGCCTGGACGCCCACCGGCCGCGTCGTTCCCTCTTCGGACGTGCCATTGGGCTTGGGCATGGGCCACCTCCCGGGAGGGCTGGGGTTTGTTTTACCAATAATGCGACCCAATCTCAATTATTTTTGCACCTGGATTCACCCAAGGGGGCGCGCAGGCCCCGGTTGCCGAGCCATCCCGCCCAGTCCCCCTGCTACCCTTGGGCTGTCCGGGCTCCCGGGCCTGCGTCGGCAGGGCCTTTCCATGCAACGTTGCGCGATCAACTTCTGCTGCGCCGTCGTGGGCGCTTCCCTGCACGCGGGAGGCTTCGGGGTGGGTTTCCAGTCCGTGGTGCCCCTGGGCCGGGGCCAGGCCATCGTCCCGCGCCTGGACTACCTGCGCGCCACCGACTCGGGCACCGTGGCCACCAGCGCCGGGGACGTGGGCGTGTCCGCCAGGGCGGACGTGATTGCCCTGGGGGCCGATTACGACTACTTCCCCGGGGGCAAGGTCGACCAGGGTTTCTACCTGCTGGGAGGCGCCGGGGTGGCCTGGGCCGACCTGGACGTTTCGGGAAGCGGCCAAGCGGGCGCAGGCAGCACCACCAGCCACCAGATCATGCCTTATCCGGAGATGGGGGTAGGCTATGAATTCACCGCCAACCTGGGGTTGGAACTTCTCTATCAAGCGATCTTTTTCAAGGATGTGCAGGTGCAGGTAGGCCCGGTGCCGGTGGCCTGGTCCTTCACCAGCACGGTCCAGTTGGGCTTGACGGTGAGGTTCTAGGGCCCACCCTGGCCCCATGGACCGGTTGCTCCTGCGCGCCGTGCTGGTGTCCTCGCTCCTGGGCGGCCTGGCGGCAAAGGCCCAGTTCATGAAATCCCTGGTGAACACCAACGCGGTGGTCACCTGGACCCACCCGCCGGCCCTGGGCATTCCCGCGCGCCGGGTGGCCTTCGCCCCGGTCCCGGGAGCGGAGGAGGCGGCCCTGGTGTCCGACTGCTCTGCCCGCCTGGCCGGCAAGGTGGAGGTGGTGGACCGGGAGCGGGTGGCCGCCGCCTTCCGGAACCTGAAGCTGGATCCGGCCGGGCCCCTGGACGAGGCCGGGCTGCGGGCCCTGGGGACGGCCCTGGGGGGGCCGGTGCTGCTCACCTTGCGCATCCAGGTCCTGCGCACCGACCGCACCCGCCGGACCCTCTACCCCCAGCCCCAGACCCTCCAGGGCTCCCTGGGCCCCGGGGGGTTCCACCTGGCCCGCACCGAGGTCAGCCTCCGGGCCACCCTCCAGGCCGCCGACACCGCCACCGGCCGCACGTTCCCCACCCGCACCGTGACCGCCCCGGAAAGCCCCCTGTTCCGCCAGGCGGCGGCCGAATGCGAGCACGCCAAGGCCCTGCGGGAGCAAGGCCCTCTCAATAGCCCAACTCCGCCAGCAAGTCCTTGAGCACCCGGGCGGACCGGTTCAGGGCCTCCCGCTCGGCCGGATCCAGGCGGATGGGCAGCAGCTCCCGGATGCCTTCCCGGCCCAGGACCGCCGGCAGGCTCAGGCAGACCCCCGAGATGCCCAGGAAGCCCTCCACGGGCGAAGACACGGTGAACACGCTCTGTTCGTTGCCGGTGATGGCCTCCAGGATCCGGCTCACGGACAGGGCAATGGCATAGTAGGTGGCCCCCTTGCGCTGGATCACCTCCTTGCCGGCGCTCAGCACCGCCTCCTCGATGCGCCGGCGGTCCTCCGGGGCGAGGGGCCCCCGCCCGGGCGGGGCGTACTGGGTGATGGGGATCTGGCCCATGCTGGCCATGCTCCACACCGGCACCGCCGAGTCCCCGTGCTCGCCGATGATGTAGGCGTGGACGTTGCGCGGGTCGATGGCGAACTCCCGTCCCAGCAGGTAGCGGAACCGGGAGGAGTCCAGCACCGTGCCCGACCCCATGATCCGTCCCTTGGGGATGTCCATGCGCCGGAAGGCCACCTGGGTGAGCACGTCCACCGGGTTGCTCACCATGATCACATTGATTCGCGAATGGCTTCGTTCGCATCTTTTACTACCTTATTCATCCATTTCCAGATTTATTTTTATGGCCAAGATTATAAAAATACAACGTTTGTATAAGCAAGACTTGAATTTGTATTCTGATTATAATGTTTTGTTTTTTCAGTTTCTTGTTCTTCGATACTGATCAATGCCTTGCCCGAATCAACGCGATCATTAATGACCACATTGATACTTGATACCAGTCGGTCTATTGGAGAAATGATAGTGTTTTCCATTTTCATTGCCTCAATAATAACAAGAACGTCTCCTTTGTTGACTTTGTCACCTGTGTTTACAAAAAGCTTGATTACTTTTCCAGGCATCGGAGAAAAAACTTCATTGCTATGCCCGTCAGATTCAAAACGGACATTCGATATGGATTCTGACAGGAAATCACTCCGCTGCATTTCGAAAATATGTCCTGCGAAACTTATAAATCCCATCTCCCTTTTATCCTAAGTAATAAATTGTGTATTCTTTATCGTCAAGGTCAAACGACAACTCGGATGAATTATTGAATGTTTTCTTAATCCAGTATACCTTATCATTAACAGACAGTCTATAATAAGGGTCTTCAGAAGCAAGGATCTCAAGAGGATACTCAATGTCCCCGGCCTTGATCCTGATCATACTCTTTTCCCTCCAGAATCCGGCAGAATACCAGATGTTTGATGAGTTGCCATCTTTAAGTAACTTTTTATCCTTTATTCCAAGGCTTATGATCAAGTAGCCGATTATTGGTATGTGAACC
>CAWFOJ010000301.1:0-4180 GCA_963816585.1 uncultured Holophagaceae bacterium
ACCGAATCGAACGGCGCGCAGGCCTGGGCCAGGGTGCTCCCCTGGGCCACCGCGGCGTTGCAGACCCGGGCGCCGTCCAGGTGGATGGCCAGGCCCCGGCCGTGAACGAACTCGGCCGCTTCCCGGAGGTAGGCGGCGGGCACCACCCGGCCGCTGAAGGTGTTTTCCAGGGCCAGGAGCCGGGTGCGGGCGAAGTGGACCCCGAGGCCCGGACCAAAGGGCTTGATGGCCGCCGCCACCTTGTCCAGGGGCAGGGAGCCGTCCGGCTCGTTGTCGATGGGCTGGGGCACGATGGATCCCAGGACCGCCGCCCCGCCGCCCTCGGACCTGTAAGTGTGGGCCACCTGGCCGACGATGTATTCGTCGCCCCGCTCGCAGTGGGCCATGAGGGCCGCCAGGTTGCTCTGGGTGCCGCTGGGCATGAACAGGGCGGCTTCCTTGCCGGAGCGTTCGGCCACCACTTCCTGCAACTGGATGACGGAGGGGTCGTCGCCCCACACGTCGTCGCCCACCCGGGCGGCCGCCATGGCCGCGAGCATCCCCGGGGTTGGCCGAGTGACGGTGTCACTGCGCAGATCGATCACATGGCCATCCATCCGGTGCGCTCCTGGGTATCAGTGGAATGATTCACGATACCATGGCCGCTTGGATCAGATGAACAGGGCCTCCAGGCGGTCGTCGTCCAGGGATTCCAGGTCCAGATCCTCCGCCCCGCCCCGCTGCAGGACGCCCCGCAAGGTGGCGCGCACCTCCCGGCCGGTCTTGGGGGTGGTGAGGGCCATGGCGATGGCGCCGATGACGGCGCCGCCGAGCAGGGCCAGAAGCAGGGTGCTGGGGATAGGCATGGGGTCCGGGCGCAAGGTCATATCCGGGTCTCCTAGGGGGGCATGATCGTACCGGGCGAGTTCGGGACGTCGCCTTGATGGCCTCAACATGGGGCAGGAACGGACCCGGGACAACCGCCCGGGGGGAGAAAGTTCAACCGGCCTTCCTGGCCATCCTGGAGCCGGGGGCCGCCGCGGTGCCGGCGGCCCCCGGCTTGGCCTCGCACCCGGCCTCGCCGCAGGCGAAGCCGGACGGCCCGGTGGGTGGTTGACATCTTGAAGAATTTGCCGGCGAAGGGTCGGCCAAAAAGTTCGGTGGGGGGCTTGCGAAGTTACTTGAATGGACTCATATTATCTGCGGCTAATCAAGCCGCTCAATAATCCCTTTGAGGAGAAAGGAGATAGTCATGAACCTCATCCGCACTCGGGAACCCCGCACCGCCCCGGTCCAGAGCAACGTCCTGGAGCCCTTCCGGCTCATGCGCAACTTCCTGCGTTGGGATCCCTACCGGGACTTCGGTTTCCTGGAGGAGGCCGCCAACACCTTCATGCCTTCCTTCGACGTGAAGGAGACCGCCGACTCGTACCACTTCGTGGCCGACATGCCCGGGATCCGCAAGGAAGACCTGGACATCCAGCTGGCCGGCAACCGCCTGACCATCAGCGGCCGCCGGGAGGCCGAAACCTCCAGCCAGGAGTGCACCTGCTATTCCCAGGAGCGTTCCTTCGGCACCTTCACCCGCAGCTTCACCCTCCCGGAGGAAGTGGAATCGGCCAAGGTCACGGCCGAACTGAGGGACGGGGTACTGCACCTGATGGTGCCCAAGAGCCCCGAGGTCCGGCCCCGCAAGGTCAACGTCGGCTGAACCGGCGCGCGGCTCTCCGGGGACGGCGCCCCGGGCGGGCGCCGTCCCTTTTTTTGTTTCCAGGAACGGGCGGGCCCGTGATCTCCTATGATCCACCCACAGGTGAGAGACCACGCCCATGAACGAAATCCAGCTCCGCTACGGCTGCAACCCCCACCAGGCACCGGCCCGGGTCTTCGCTGGCCAGGGGGACCTGCCCATCACCGTCCTGTCCGGGGCCCCCGGCTACATCAACCTCTGCGACGCCCTCAACGGCTGGCAGCTGGTGCGGGAGCTCCGGGCCGCCCTCGGCCTGCCGGCCGCCGCCTCCTTCAAGCACGTGAGCCCGGCCGGAGCCGCGCTGGGCCTGCCCATGGGCGAGGACCTGAAGCGCGCCTGCTTCGTGGCGGACCTGGAGCTGACGGCCCTGGCCGCGGCCTACGCCCGGGCCCGGGGCGCCGACCGCATGTCCTCCTTCGGGGACTGGGCCGCCCTTTCGGACCTCTGCGACGAAGCCACGGCCCTGGTGCTCAAGCGGGAAGTGTCGGACGGCGTCATCGCCCCGGGCTACACGCCGGAGGCGCTGCGCATCCTCAAGGCCAAGCGGGACGGGAAGTACCACGTGGTGGCCATCGACCCGGGCTACGAGCCGCCCGCGCTGGAGCGGCGGGAGATCTTCGGCATCACCTTCGAGCAGAAACGCAACGCCCTGGTCCCGGGCTTCGACCTGCTGGGGCGGGTGGTGACCGCGCGCCGGGAACTGCCCCCGGCCGCCCAGCGGGACCTGGTCCTGGCCCTGGTGACCCTCAAGTACACCCAGTCCAATTCCGTGTGCTTCGCCTACGACGGCCAGGTGATCGGCGTGGGCGCCGGGCAGCAGTCCAGGATCCACTGCACCCGCCTCGCCGCCGCCAAGGCGGACAAGTGGTTCCTGCGCCAGCACCCGGACGTGCTGGGGCTGCGCTTCAAGGCCGGGGTGGGCCGGGCCGAGCGCAACAACGCCATCGACCAGTACCTGGAGGACTGGCTGTCCGGCGCGGAACGGCGCATGTGGGCCGAGCAGTTCGATGTGGTTCCCGAGCCCATGGACCCGGCCGCCAGGCGGGCGTACCTGGCCTCGCGCCAGGGCGTCGCCCTGGGATCGGACGCCTTCTTCCCCTTCCGGGACAACATCGACCGGGCCCAGGCCAGCGGGGTGAGCTACATCGCCCAGCCGGGCGGATCGGTGCGGGACGACGCGGTGATCGAAGCCTGCGACGAATACGGAATGGCCATGTGCTTCACGGGGGTGAGGTTGTTCCACCATTGAGGCGAAGGCTCGGCCCGGGGTGCAGGAGCCTCGCGATGAGGCGGTCCAGGGAGAAGATCCCGGCTCCGAACAGGGTCACGATGACCACCGCGAACAGGAAGGTGAACGGGGTGGCCCCGTAGAACTTGCCGGGGTCGCTGAACACCGCCAGGAGCGCCTCCCGGTCGGCGGTGACATAGGCCACCAGCATGTTCACCGTGAGCACCAGGCCCACGGGGCGGGCGCCCAGGCCCAGGATGAGCAGGCAGCCTCCCAGGAATTCCACAGTCCCCACGAAGGGAGCGTTGAGCCCGGGGAAGGGGATCCCCAGGCTGGTGAAGAACGCGGTCACCTTGGCCAGGTTGTGGAGCTTGCCCCATCCGGTCTGGAGGAACTGCCAGCCCCAGTACAGGCGCACCGCCAGCAGGAACGCCGACTGGATCCACAGCACCGCCGAAAAGAACCAGGGGCCCGGGAACCGGCCAGTACCGGGAGAAGATGGCGTCAGGCATCGCAACCTCGCTGGCCTTGGGAGGGACGGGTGAACCAGCCGAAACGGGCCCATTCGTGGAAGGCCTGGTGCAGGAAGGCCGGGCGGTCGGCTTCGGGCATGGCGCTCCCGGCGAAACCGGCCTCCAGGGCCGCCCCCAGGGGTGCGCCGGACCGGATCGCCGCCAGGATCCGGTAGGCTTCCGGGTCCAGGCGCTTGTAGTAGACGCTCAGGTCGTGGCGGTGCACCGCCAGGTGGACCGGCCGTGGGGGCAGGGCGGCAATGCGGCTGGCCAGGCGACCAAGCCGGATGGCCGTCCCCCGGTCATCGGCAGGGGGGTCGGCGCGCTCTTCCCGGCGCACCGCCAGGAGCAGGTCGTCCACCGGATAGCAGGCCGCCACCAGCCGCACATGGGGCTGCAGCGCCAGGCGGGTGTCCTCGCCCACCGCCGCCAGGGCGGCGGGCTGGGCGGGACGGTCCGTCAAGTCGTACGCTTCGATGTGGGCCCATTCCAGGCGCACCACGTCCAGGGCCAGGGCCGTCCGGGGCTGGGCCCAGGCGGGGTGGTCCAGGAGCCAGGATTCCAGGCGGGCGCCCAGGTTGCGCATGGTGAAGGTGGTGGATGGGCATTGGGCCAAGTAGGCACGCATCATCCGGTTGAACCGGGCCCCGCCCAGGACCGCCCGCAGGCCCGGAAAATCGTCCGAGCAATACGATGGTTCCAGGCACATAA
>CAWFOJ010000302.1:0-18323 GCA_963816585.1 uncultured Holophagaceae bacterium
AAATCCCATAACATTGCTGCCTCGTCCCATCCCGATCCATATGGGAATGGCCGTCTCCACCGCAGAAGGCCCGTCCGTTTCCATTGCCCGCTCCGCCGGAGCTGCACGGCCCCCCGTCCCAAGCTAAAGGATACACTCATGACGCATAGCTTCAGCCATCGCATCGGAGTATTGTCGGGCATCTTCCTGACGGCCCTCCTGCCCTTGTCCGCGGCCTCGAAGGGAACCATCAACATCGGCCACGTCACGACCCTCACCGGGCCCAACTGCGTACATCGGCCCCGGCGCCGTCGCGGCGCTGGAAGATGAAGCTGCCAGGGTCAACGCCGCCGGCGGCATCAATGGCTGGAACATCAAGATCATCAGCTACGATGGGCAGTCCCAGCCGGCCGAGAGCGTGACCGTCACCAAGCGCCTCATCGACCAGGACAAGGTCGTGGCCATTGTCGGCATCACCGGCTCGGGCCCCGGCATCCCCATCGCCAAGGTCGTGGACGATGCCAAGGTTCCGTGCATCGCCACCACGGCCACCAACGTGCGCGTCACGGTGGACGAGTCCGGCAAGGTGCACCCGTACATGTTCCGGGTCTGCTTCATCGACTCGTACCAGGGCACGGCCCTGGCGGACTATTCCTACAACCGGCTGGGCAAGCGCCGGGCCGCCTTCCTCACCGACGTGGCCGACCCCTACACGGTGGCCATCCACAAGTTCTTCAAGGACCGCTTCACCCAACTGGGCGGCCAGGTGGTCCTGGACGAAGGCTACAACAAGGGCGACCAGGAGTTCCGGGCCCAGCTGGCCAAGGTGAAGAACTCCGACGCCGACGTGCTGGTGTGCTGCTCTGACAACTACAAGGACCCCGGGCTCGTCGCCAAGCAGGCCAAGGCCCTTAACCTGAACATCCAGATGCTCGGCGGCGACGGCTGGATGGTCAAGGACATCCTCCCCTTTGCCGGGAAGGAGCTGGACGGGTCCTTCTTCACCACCATCGCCACCGTGGATGACCCCGCGTTCGCCGCTTTCAACGCGGCCTTCAGGGCGAAGCACCCCGGCGTGGATCCGAACATCTGGAGCTACCTGACCCTTGACTGCATGGCCATCGTCGAGAACGCCATCAAAGTGGTCACCGCCAACGGCGGCGCTCCGGACCCCGTGAAGCTGCGGGACGTCATCGAAGCCACCAAGGACCTGCCGGTCTTCACCGCCGCCAAGTTCACCTTCGACAAGGATCACAACCCCTACAACAAGCCGGTCGTGCTCATCCAGATCAAGGACGGCAAGTTCAAGGTCCTGGAGTCGTACGCCCCGAAGGGCTAGCAGCGCAGGCTGGGCTCGGGGTCCAGCGCCCGTGGCGGGCCCGGGCGACCCCGGCGGAGCAGGCTCCGCCGGGGTCACCCGGGCCGCAGGCCAGCCTCAGGCTTTGGTCACCACCATCTCGCAATAGGCGTCGCCCCGGGCGATCATCTCGTTGAATTGCAGCTTGAGCTCGGGGAAGCAGCTGATCAGGCCCTGGTCGCCGCAGCCGGCCAGGTCGCAGAGGTGGGCGACCTCATCCGGGGTGGCGCCCAGCTCTCTCCAGGCATCCACCAGGGGGCAGCGGTGCAGGTGGTAGACGCCCTTGGCGGCGGTCACGCCCATGTCCTCCCGGGCGAAGGGCTGGCCCTTCAGGCCGGTGCCGCCCATGGCCTCGAAGAAGGCCGCGGGAGTCGTCACGGGGGGGAACTTCCGGCCGCTCATCTGGCCGAACTTGAACAGCGCCTTGCGCACGGGCTCGTCGGTGTCATATCCGGCCGCCTTGAATTCCTGGAGCAGCAGGTAGAGCCATGCCCCGCGGTCGCGCACGGCGCTGCGCACGGCCTCGGTGTACTCGAGTTCGGTCACGGACATGAGTTGCCTCCTGGGGCTCGGTGATGGGGAATGCCATGGCTTTGGGGATAGGGAATTCTGAGGTTGCAAGGGGCTCGGGTCAAGGTCCTGGATCCGGGCACCAGGGCGTGCACCGGTTCCCAGGCGTCGAAGAACCGGGTCAGCCTGCCGAGCTGCCCGATCACGGCGGCGTGAATGGACAAATACCTGGCGCCGCCCTGCCCCAGGATGTTCATGTTCGGCGAGCAGAGCGCCTGGGCATCAGTGCGCAATTCTGTTACCATCTGCATGGAATGGAAACAAACCAATCGTTTGGATCTGCGATTGGTTCGTGTGGAATATCGAATCTGTCCCCAAGAACGAGATTATGCCGGACAGTTGCATCCTGGCTAGGTTAGCGAAGTTTGCAAAAACACCTTGGCTATGGAACCTTTTGAGGCGCAGCCATGGTTTCAAATATCGTGGAACTCATTCATAACTTCGCCGTTCTTGTGGCTTTGAGCTTAATATCGGGTCTTATCGCCTATCGGAAGGATAATAGGGTTCGAGGGGCCATCCTTCAAGGGCTGCTTTTTGGCAGTGCTTCGGTTATTGGAATGCTGCGCCCACTTGTGGTTGGGCCAGGGCTGATCTTTGATGGCAGGTCCGTAATGATAAGCCTTTGCGGCTTGTTCTTTGGACCCATGGCGGCAGTCATTGCAGGCGCGATGGCCTGCCTATATAGAATCATACTGGGAGGCCAAGGTCTCCTTACGGGTTTGCTCATCATCACTTCATCTGCATTCCTTGGTTTAATTTTCTACTACGGCCGGATACGCAAGGAAGTGCCGTTGACCGCAAAGCGGTTGTTGGTTTTCGGGTTGGTAGTCCACGCGGCCATGGTCCTGCTGCTCTTCACCCTGCCGGGGGGTGCGGGATTCGGAGTTGCCAAACGTATTGGTTTGCCAATTGTTCTTGTCTATCCGTTGATCACCCTCTTGATCGGTGAGGTGCTTATTAGCCAGGAAGTCGGAATTCGATCTGTTGAAGACCTGAAGCAGAGCTCAGCCCAACTTCGTGCCCTGATCGATACAATTCCAGACGTTGTCTGGCTCAAGGATCCTGCTGGGGTTTTCCTGGATTGCAATCAACGCTTCGAGTGTTTGCTCGGGGCTGAGAGAAGGAACATCGTTGGGAAGACCGATTACGACTTCGTTTCTCGGGATCTGGCTAAATCTTACAGGGAGAATGACTTAAAGGCCATGGCCGCTGGAGGGCCGACTATCAATGAAGAACAGATTAAAATTGCCAGTGATGGCCACGAGGAATACCTTGAAACCATCAAGACTCCCATCTTCGAAACCGATGGGAGGATCGCAGGCATTCTCGGCATCGGGCGGGATATCACTTCACGCAAGCAGGCTGAGGCCGCAATGCTGGAGAGCGAAGGCAAATTCCGCTCCTTCGTGGAGAGCGCTCCGGATGGGATCTTTTTGACGGATAGGGACCAGAACTATCGGTTGGTGAACCCCGCCGCCTGCGCCATGACAGGGTATACGGCCGAAGAGTTTGCTCACATGAACATCCGTGACCTGGTACCGCCTGAGGACGTGGAAGAAGCCAAGGCGGTCCACGACTGCCTGGCGAAGGATGGCTGGTTGTCCCTGGAAATCCGTTTGAGGCGGAAGGACGGGTCCACTTTCTGGGCCGACCTCGATGGCGTGAAAATGGATGAAAAAAACCTCTTGGCCTTCTGCAAAGACATCACCGGGCGTAAGCAGGCAGAGAAGGACCTGAGAGAGAGTGAGGCGAGGTTCGTCTCAATCGCGGAAAATTCTCCGGTCGCTTTCTACCGCTATTCTGATCGCAGGGGCGGTGTCTACTATTCACCCCGCATCGTCGATCTGTTGGGCTACTCGCCAGAGGAGTTGCTTGCCGATCCCATTCTTTGGCAGAACTCCATCCATCCAGAGGATCGTTTGGAGGTGATTAAAGCCATCGTGCCGGCTTTATCCGGCCAAGCGAACCTGGATCTCGTTTATCGAATCCGGGATGCCTGCGGGCAGGAGAAATGGTTCCGCGACCGTGCCACCTCCCACATCATGCCTGACGGGGAAGTGATCCTTGACGGCGTGGCCATGGACATCACAGAGGCCCACCTGGCCGCAAATGAGAAAGCGAAACTCGCAACCCAGCTTCAGGAAGCCCACAAAATGGAGAGCCTGGGCGTACTATCGGCTGGTGTCGCTCACAACCTCAACAACATTCTGACCATCATCATGGGCAATGCGTCCCTGCGCGAACAGGCCGCCGCCAGCCCCTTGGACCGGGAAGCCTACCTGGGCATAACCAAGGCATGTGCGCGAGGGAGAGATGTGGTGAAGTCCATGCTGCACTTTTCCCAGCCCGCCCTTTCGATCAAAATTCCCGTTGAGTTGCACACCATCATCAAGGAGGTGCGCGTCCTCCTGGAAAATACCACCAGGAATGCCATTAACATCTCTGAAATGTTCGCTGGAGAGCCTTTGTGGATAAATGGAGATGGCGGGAGTCTTAATCACTCCATCCTGAATCTATGCCTCAATTCGCTGGGGGCTATGCCTAATGGGGGGACTCTTTCGCTCCGCACGTCCATCCTTGAGGAAAACCTGGTGGAAGTTTCCGTGGAGGATAACGGCACCGGAATGACGCCAGAGGTCCTCGGCCATGCCATGGAACCCTTTTATACCACCAAGGAAGTGGGGAAAGGCACCGGGCTTGGCCTGAGCATGACCTATGGAGTGATCAAGGCCCACGGGGGTTCCATCGAGATTGCAAGCCAGCCCGGCCAGGGCACCATCGTGAAGCTTCGGTTCCCGCGGATCGATCCTCCAGTCAAGAGCGAACCCGGACCCGCCCACGCTCCTGGGCCGTCCCTGGGGTCCTGGAAGGTATTCCTCGTGGATGATGACGAAGACGTGAGATTCCTGATGACCCGGATGCTCAAGAAGGCCGGGGTGCGCCAGGTGAAGGTTTTCCCCGGAGGCAAAGAAGTTCTTGAGAGCCTTGGTTCTGAAGAACTCCCCGATCTCATCATCCTGGATCAAAATATGCCTGGCATGAATGGCACCCAGACCATGGAGCAGATCCGGCGCCTGCATCCGGAAATGCCAATCCTTATCTCATCGGGGCAACCCGATATCGAAACGTGGGACGACTTCAAGCAGCCCAAGGTGGATGTCATCTCCAAGCCGTTCAACATGGAGGAGATCCAGGCCAAGGTTGCTAAGTTCGCCTCGCCTCTCCGTTGACATCGACCTGAACTTCATCGGATCTGAAGACCGGGCAGGCATGGAAGCCGAACGTTCCACCGTGGAAGCCCGTCTGCAGGCGATCCTCGAGAAAGGCAGCCTTCACTCCTCCTCAAGGTCAATGTCCTGCCTACATTCATGCCTGCACTGTCATACATGGCATGGCTCCCGCAGGACGGGATTTGCAGGCCTCTTTCGGGGTCACGCCGCCAGTCGTGCACCAGATGGTCGTAGGTCTTGCAGCCAAGGGATTCCTGCAACGGCAGCCGGGAAAGGCCAGATCCCTGAAGGTTCTCCTGTCGCCGGAAGCCCTTCCGGTTCTCGTCCGGCCGTTATGGCCGACGTGAAGCAGACCGCTTCGGCCGATCGTGGCAGTCCATGCAGGTTCAGGAGCGCCCATGCCCGATGGATGCCCGATAGCAAGCAAAACGCCCGGTCGCCCGGGCGTAACTCCTTGTGTTTCTTGGTAGGGCTACCGGGATTCGAACCCGAGTTGCCGCCGTGAAAGGGCGGTGTCCTGACCCCTAGACGATAGCCCCATGGGAGGGTGGGTCGGGTGGTGCGGTGGTGCTGAGAAAATAATGGTGAGCCCAGCCGGACTCGAACCGGCGACAATCTCCTTAAAAGGGAGGTGCTCTAACCAGCTGAGCTATGGGCCCATGCCGTTGCCGGCTGAACGGATAGTGTGCCTGGGCGGAAAAGGATGGTCAAGGCTTGGTTTCCGCGCCGCCGGGGCGGATCACTTCACGTCGATGCCCAGCTTGTGCAGGGCGGCTTCCAGGTTCTTGTCGCCGGGCGTGTAGCCGACGATGGTGTCCGCCACCTTGCCTTCCCGGTCGAGGATGTAGGTGGCGGGAATGCCGTTCACCCGGTACTGGGTGTTGGCGAAGCTGGGGGCGCTGCGGCCGGCGGGGTCGTAGGCGACCTTGAAGGCGTAGGGATGGTTCTGGACCCAGGTCTTGAACCGGTCCTTGTCGTCGGACACGCACACGGCCAGGACCGCCACCTTGCTGGCGTCCAGCTTCCGGGTCAGCGCGTCCAGGTTGGGCAGGGAGGCCTTGCAGGGCGGGCACCAGGTGGCCCAGAAGTCCAGGACCACCACCTTGCCCCGGAACTCCATGCTGGGAAATGCGATCTTTTCGCCCTGGGCGCCCACCACCTCGAACGCGGGGGCCTTGGTGCCCTTGGCCAGCAGGCTGGGTTCGCCCATGGCCCGGACGCCGGCGAAGGCACAGGCGGCCACCACCAGCGCGGGCCCCAGGCGCCGCGGCAGGGAGTGGAGACGTTCCCGGGACGTTCGGTGGCCCATTGGGCACCTCCTGACAAGCCTTGATTGTATCAGAACATGCCAGGACCGAACCGCGGCGCGGGCCCGCTTGGAAAATCCATGGACGCCGGAGTCCGGTCACTCCCCGGTGATCTCCTGCACCAGCTCCTGGGCGTCGTAGACCTTGTCCAGGGCCTCCAGGATGGCGCGTCCGTCCAACGCCACCGCCCGGTTGACCCTGGGATCGTAGTAGTAGCGCGCCGGCCACGGAGGCCAGGTTGCCGTCGAACACCAGGTCCGGCCCAGCGCCCCTGGCGGTCCACCACCGGCGAGCCGGAGTTGCCCCCGATGATGTCGTTGCTGGAGATGAAATTCAGGGGGGTGCTGGGGTCCAGGGCGGCCCGCCGCTCCAGCCACCGCGGGGGCAGGGCCCAGGAACCTCGCTCCGCTTCGGGCCCCCAGCCGTCGGCACGGTCGTACAGCCCGCCGAGGGTGGTGAAGGGCTGCACCAGGGTCCCGCCCCCGGGGCAAGGTTCCACCGCTCCGAAGCTCAGGCGCAGGCTGAAGGTGGCGTCCGGGTACGTCATCCTTGCCGTAGACCTGGAACCGCGCCCGGGCGATGCGAGCCCCCTGCTCGGCGATCACCGCGCCTGCCTCCTCCCTGCGGCGCACGTAGGGGCGGGACACCTGGTCCAGCCTGCGGGCCAGGACCACCATGGGGTCGGCACTGTCCTGCACGGCCTGGGGCTTGGCCTGGCACAGGGCCTCGCGCCCGGCGGGGTCCAGCAGCCGGGTGCCGGCCACCAGGGCCTTGGCCCGCCGGGGCGGGGCCTCCCCGGCCAGCAGGGCCTGGGTGATGGGATGGTCCGGCCCCAGTTCCTCCAGGGCCTCCTGCAGTCCCTGGGCCAGGGCCGCCTCCTCCACCTCCGGGTCCAGGGGCTCGGGGATGGCCAGGTTGGAGCGCAGGATCTCCTCGTCCCGGCGGGTTCGGTAACCCAGGTCCCGCTTGGCCTTGGGCTTGGCCGCCTCGGTCTTCCAGCGCACCAGCCCCTGGGCGAAGGCCAGCGCCCGGCTGCCGCGCCCGTCCAGCATGGCGGTCTCCCGGGCGAGGGCGTCCCGGGCCTGGACCGCCCGGCGGACCAGGTCCCAGCTCGCGCCGGTGCTGGCCTGGAGGCGGGGATCCGCCGCCACCCGGGCGCGCAGTTCCTGCTCGGCCCGGGCCAGGCGGGCCAGGGCCTCCGGATCCTTGAGCCCTTCGTTCTCGTACTGGTAGATCTTGTAGGCGTTCTCCACGGCCAGCCGGCGGGCGGTTACCAGCCGGGCCGCTTCCGGGCCCCGGGCGGCGAAGGCGCGCAGGGCCTGGCGGGCCCGGTCCAGGCTGCGCAGCTTCAAAGGGCCGGTCACGTCCCGGTCCGCCTCCATCTGGGCCAGGGTCTCCAGGCGGGAGGTGCGGGCCGGGTGGCCCACCACGAAGGTCAGGTCGCCGGTGCGCAGCCCGCCGCCGCACCAGCGCAGGTAGTGGGCGGAGCGCAGGGGGACGCCGTCCTGGTACACCCGGAACAGGCAGAAATCCAGGTCGTGCCGGGGGTAGGTGAAGTTGTCCCAGTTCCGGCCGAAGGCGGCCACGGCGAACTCGGGCGCCATGACCAGGCGCACGTCGTCGTAGACCTTGTAGCTGTAAATCCAGGTCTCGCCCCCGTGGTAGAGGGTTACCGGCTCGCTGGCGAGCCCGGTGCGCTGCTCCGCGGCCCGCACCAGCCCGGCCAGCGCCTCCCGGCGGGCCCGGTCGGCCTGGCCCTTGGGCACGTCCGCGGGCACGGCCCGGTCCAGGGCCGCGGTGACGTTCTCGGTGGCCATGAGGGTGCGCAGCGCCAGGCCGGGCACCGGGATCTCCCGGGCCCGGCCCGGGGCCAGGAAGCCGTCCCGCACGTAGTCGTGGTCCGGCCCGGAGACCGCCTCGATCCAGGAGTGGGCCACGTGGTGGTTGGTGAGCACCAGGCCGTCCCGGCTGACGAAGGCGCCGGTCCCGCCGGGGAAGCGCAGGACCGACAGGCGCAGGTGCTCCAGCCAGCCCGGGTCCGGGGCGAAGCCGTACTTGGCCTGGATCCGGGCCGCGGGCACGTTGTCGAAGGTCCACATGCCCTCGTCGGCCCGCAGGGCCAGGCCGGTCCCCAGCAGGACGGCCGCCAGCAGGAAGACCCGTTTTTTCTTGGACATGGCATGCGCTCCCTAGGCCCAGCGTACAAAGCCGGGCGGCAGCGATCAACCTAGGCCGGTACCACCCCGGCCTGGACCGCCACCAGGCGGGCCAGGGCCAGGCAGGCGGTGAGGCCCGGCGATTCGATGCCCAGGAGGTTCCACAGGCCCCGGATGCCGTGCTGGTCCTCCCCCTGGATCAGGAAATCCCGCACCGGGTCCCCGGGGCCCTGGAGCTTCGGCCGGATGCCGGAATAGGCCGGCTGCAGGGCGCCGTCGGGAAGTTCCGGCCAGTAGCGGCGGATGGCCGCATAGAAACTGTCGGCCCGGGCCGGGTCCACCTGGTAGTCGATGCGATCCACCCACTCCACGTCCGGGCCGAACCGGGCCTGGCCGGCCAGGTCCAAGGTCAGGTGCACCCCCAGCCCGGCCGCCTCGGGCACCGGGTACACCAGCCGGGAGAAGGGCGCGGGCCCGGCCAGGGAATAGTAGTTGCCCTTGGCCAGGTAGACCGGGGGAACCGCCGCCGGAGCCAAGCCCCGGATGGCCCGGGCCACCTCCGCGGCCTGCAGCCCGGCGCAGTTGAACACACGCCCGGCCCGCACCCGGGTGGCCTCGGCCCCGCCGAGGTCCAGGTCCAGGCCGTCCCCGCCCGGCGCCCCGCCCAGCACCGGGCTGCGGAACACCACCGCGGCCCCGGCGTCCTCCGCATCCCGCAGCAACGCCTGCATGAGCCCATGGCTGTCCAGGATCCCGGTGGACGGCGACAGCAGGGCGCCCACGCACTGGAGCCGGGGCTCCAGGGCCACCGCCTCGGCGCGGGACAGGCGGCGCAGCGGCTCCGTCCCGTTGGCCGCTGCCCGGGCCTGGAGCTGGTCCAGGGCGTCCAGCTGGCCGGGGCCGGAGGCGACGATCAGCTTGCCGCACCGCCGGTGGCCCACCTTCCGTTCGCGGCAGTAGTCGTACAGGCTCCGGTTCCCGGCCACGCACAGGCGGGCCTTGAGGGAACCGGCCGGGTAGTACATGCCCGCATGGATCACTTCGCTGTTGCGGGAACTGGTGCCGGTTCCGGGATGGTCCTCCGCCTCCAGGATGGCCACTTCCTGGCCGGCCATGGCCAGCTCCCGGCCCAGGGCCAAGCCCACCACGCCTGCGCCGATCACCACGCACTGGATCCGTTCCATGGGGTCTCCGGGGGATCAGGAAATGGGCACGGTGAGGGTGAGGGTGGTGCCCTGCCCCGCCCCTGCGCTGGCGAGGGTGATGGTGCCGCGCATCATTTCCATGAGGTGCTTGCAGATGACCAGGCCCAGCCCGGTGCCGCCGTACTCCCGGGCGTGCCCCCCCTCCGCCTGGACGAACTTCTGGAACAGGTGCGCCTGGGCTTCCTTGGTGACCCCGATGCCGGTGTCCGCCACCGCGATGGTCACCTGGCCGAAACCCCGCTCCACCAGGACGCGCACGCTCCCTTCCTTGGTGAACTTGAGGGCGTTGGACAGCAGGTTCACCAGGACCTGCTTGAGCCGCCCGGGGTCCACCAGCACCTCCGGGATGGCCGCCGTGCCCTCGGGCCAGATGAGCTCCACTTCCGGCTTGCGGGGGTACGCGCCGACGATGGCCTTCACCTCGTCCATGAGGCCGGCCAGGCCGGTGGGCACCACGTCCATCTGCATGCGCCCGCTCTCGATCTTGGCCAAGTCCAGGATGTCGTTGAGGAGCTCCAGCAGGTGCTTGCCCGACGCGTAGCTGTCGTGGAGCATCTGGCGCATTTCCTCCTCATCCTCGGTACAGCCCGTCCAGCACCAGGCGGGTGAACCCCAGGATCCCGGTGAGGGGGGTGCGCAGCTCGTGGCTGGTCAAGGCCAGGAACTCGCTGCGGAACCGGTCCGCCTGCAGGAGGGCGGCGTTGGCCTTCTCCAGTTCCGCGGCCTGGGTGCGCAGCACGTCCCGCTGCTGGGCCAGGTCCCGGAACAGCCAGGCATTGTAGATGCTCACGGCCACCTGGCGCTGGAGCACGGCCAGGGTGTTGGGGTCCGCCTCCAGGGACCGGCCGGGCTCGAACCCCATGATGGCGAAGCCCATGAGCAGCAACTGGTTCTCGAACGGCACGAAGTACAGCTCGCCCGCTCCGGGGGCCGTGAGCTCCTCCAGCTGGCCCGCATGGACCCCCGGGTCCAGCCACTGGTCCTGGAACAGGACCAGGGGCGAGTTCGGGAAGGGATTGGGCGCGGGCAGCTGGAGCCGGCTCCACTGGGAACGGAGCAGGCCGTGGCCCACCCGGGGCTGGTAGCAGGCCCCCGAGTCCTCCAGGATCCACACCACGCAGCTGCGGGCGCCGAACTCCTGCACGAACACGTCCATCACCACCCCGGCCACCTGGGCCACCTTGGGGGTGGCGGCCAGGATCTCGGCCACACGCTGCAGCACACCCAGCTGGTGGGTGGCCCGGCCCAGGCCGGCCCGCAGCTCGGCCAGCTCCTGGGTCAGGCTCGAAATCTGGCGCTGGGCATGGAGCAGGTCCACCAGGATCTCGGCGCTCTGCTCCTTGTTCATGCCGATGGCCGGACCCGGGGGGGCGGGCGCCGGGCGCGAGGAGGAGGCACCGGACTTGGGTGGTTGGGATGGGGAGCTATTCATTCAAATCCAGGATGGCTAGACGGCCGGGGTTTGCAAGCATTGTTGTGCGGCTGGGTCACGAGGGGCAGCACCGGGAAGCCGGGGAACTCGGTAACCCCTGGAATTTCATCTCCCATCGGTCGGGCGAATCGGCCAGCGAGCGCATGAGGACTCGCTCCCGGCTTGTTCCAGGCCCTGGAAATCGTCACACTCCTTCCAGGGGAACGGTGGACTTCGAGCCCTGGTCCGAACACGGAACCACCCTTGCCATTCGTCTTCCTCGCTCCCCGCACTAGGCCATGCCCATGAATGCAGTCCTTGAAAGCGAACTCATCACCCGGTCCCAGAACGGGGACGGTGATGCCTTCAGCAGCCTCGTCGAGCCCTACCTCGGGCTCTTCTACGCGGGGATCCACCGGATCCTCCAGGACACCCTGGACACCCAGGACGCCTTGCAGGAAGCCCTGATGAGCATCCATACGGAACTGCCCAGGTTCCAGGGGAAGAGCAAGTTTTCAACGTGGGCATACCGGATCTGCATCAATGAAGCGTTGATGCTACGCAGATCACGGATTCGCCGGCGGGAAGACAACATCGAAGATTTTATGCCACGTTTCTCCCCCGACGGGCATCTCATAAATACGGAAAAGATGCGCGACTGGAGCCAGGACGCGCTGGCGTTGGTGTCGGTGGAGTCGGATCAGGTGCGGGCCAAGATCCGGGAGGGTTTGAGCCAATTGTCGGATGAACAGAGGGCGGTTTTTGTTTTGCGGGACCTGGAAGGGCTGGATACGGACGAAGTGGCCCACATGCTGGGGATCAGCCGGGGATTGGTGCGCCAGCGGCTGCACCGGGCCCGGCTGGGCCTGCGGGGGCTTCTGGACGCATTCATGTCGGGGAGACGCTGATGGGCACGCTCTGGACCTGCGAGGAGACGGTTGCCGCCCTTTCGGACTACGAGGAGGGCATCCTGCCCTTCGGCGCCTTCCTGTCAGTCCGCACCCACCTGTTCAACTGCCCTGAATGCAGGTACCTGCAGGCTACCCTCCGGGCCCTTCCGGCCCTCGCGGTCCACGCCCTGGCCCCGGAGCCGGACGCCGGGGACCAGGCCCGCTGGGCCCTGGACAGCGCCCTGGCCCGCCTGGGCAGGCCGGGGGAACCCCGTTCCTGGCCCGCCACCCCGGTTCCCATGGAAGCCTGCCGGGTGCTGGAGGGCGATCCGGACCTGGCCATGCAATTGCTGGCCGCCACCCATGACCACCTGGCCCGGCAACGGATCCCGGAGGCTTCCCCCTGCCCCCTGCCCCAGGACACCCTGGACCACCTCCCCCCGGCGGACCGGTGGGTCTGGAAGGAGGAACGGTGCGGCGCCCGGCGGGCGGAACTGCTGCCGGCCCCCCCTGGCCGCCCGCGCCTGGTGCTGATGTACGCCCCCCCCAGCGCGGTGGTGCCCCCCCACCAGCACCTGGGCTCCGAGAGCATCCTGGTGCTGGACGGCGGCATGGGCGACCAGGGCCGGGACTATCGCCGGGGCGACTGGGTGCATCACCCGGAGGGCTCCTGCCATTCCCCCCATTTCGCCCCCACCGGGTGCTGGTGCCTGGTCCGGGAGGAGGGCGTCGTGCGCTTCCTGGGCAACGCCAGCTAATCGAGTGAAACCAGGGCGCCGGCGGCCAGCTGCTCCCGGCTGAACACCCCCCGGTCCAGCACCAGGCTGGTGACCAGGGCCGCCGGCGTCACGTCGAAGGCCGGGTTGTACGCGGGGGTGCCCTCCGGGGCCCAGCGGCAGGCGCCGTACCCCCGCACTTCCTCCGGCTCCCGCTGCTCGATGGGGATCTGGGCGCCGCCGGGGCAGCCCAGGTCCACCGTGGACCAGGGCGCCACCGGGTGGAAGGGCACGCCGGTGGTGGGCCGCCTGCACCGCCAGGCCGTAGGTGCCCACCTTGTTGGCGAAATCACCGTTGCGCGCCACCCGGTCGGCGCCCACCAGCACCCGCTGGACGCGGCCGTCCCGGAGCAGGATGGCGGCCATGCTGTCGGTGAGGAGGGTATGGGGCACACCCAGGCGGGACAGCTCCCAGGCGGTGAGCCGGGCCCCCTGCAGGAGGGGCCGGGTCTCGTCCACGTACACGTGGCGCACCAGGCCAGCCTCGAAGCCCCGGCGGATGACCCCCAGGGCGGTGCCGATGCCTGCGGTGGCCAGACCGCCGGAATTGCAGTGGGTCAACACCGCCTCCCCCGGCTGGAACAGCCCCAGGCCGCGCTGGGCCATGGCTTCGCACAGGGCCACGTCCTGGTCGAAGATCGCCTCCGCCGCGGCCTCCAGGTCCCCGGCCCCGCCCCCCGCGTCCAGGACGGCGATCATGCGGTCCATGGCCCACATGAGGTTGACCGCCGTGGGCCGGGCCTCCCTCAGCCGGGCCGCGGCCCGCCGGAGGTCCGCCACCGGGGCGCCGGACTGGGCCCGGCAGGCCAGGGCCAGGGCGGCCGCCACCCCGATGAGGGGGGCGCCCCGCACCGCCAGGCGGCGGATGAGCTGGACCATGACTTCCGGATCTCCGGCCTCCACCCACGCTTCCCGCTCCGGGAGCAGGGTCTGGTCCAGGATCCGCAAGGTCCGACCGTCGTGGCGCAAGGCCAGGGATTCCATGGGCCGCACGGGCACCTCCAGGCTGGCGCTGTCCCCAGGGCCGGGCCGGACCGGCCGGCGGCGAGGGAATCGCCTGATTCATGCTATTTTAAAAGGGTCGAAGCCGTCCATCCGGCCCTCGCGAGACGGACCGTGGCGGTCATTCCGCAGTTGATCCAAACTAGCCCATGAGTCCCGGACGCCCTATCCGGGGCGGTACCCAGGTTCGGAAGCACTCGTGGCCCTAAACCTTTCACCCCGCAGCGAATCGGTTCTGAAGACCCTCATCGAGGCCTACCTGGTCGAGGGTGAGCCGGTGGGCTCCCGGCTCCTCGCCAAGCTCATGCCCGGATCCCTGTCCTCGGCCACCATCCGCAATGTCCTTTCGGACCTGGAGGATGAAACTCTCGTGGACCAGCCCCACACCTCAGCCGGCCGGGTGCCCACGGAGAAGGCCTACCGGTACTACGTGGACCGGTGGGTCAAGGCCACCGGGCCCAGCCTCCTGCTGGGCGCCAAGCTGGCGGAAGCGCTCGAGGGCATGGACGACCCGGAACGGGAAGAGCAGTGGCTGCGGCACGCCAGCCAGGTGCTGTCCGAGGCCATGGAAGGCATCTGCGTGGCCCTGCCCACCCGCCTGTCCACCAGCCGCATGCGGCGGCTGGAGTTCGTCTCCCTCGGCGAGCGCAAGCTGGTGACGGTCTGGGTCAGCACCGACGGCCAGGTGGAGCACCAGGTCATGGAGAACGTCTGGGGCTTCCCGGAGACGGTGCTCACGGAACTGGGCAATTTCGCCACCGCCCATTTCGCCGGCTGCTCCCTGCCGGAAATGCGGGACCGGCTGATCGCCGCGATGAGCGGCCCGGCGGACCGTTTCGCCCAGACCGGGCGGCGCCTGGCGGACGTGGCCCAGCTCATGGTCCTGCCCCAGCAGCGGAGCGGGACGCCGGTGGTCGCGGGCCTGGGCCGGCTGGGGCGGGTGCCCGAGTTCGGGGACGCCTCACGGTTCCGGGTCCTGGTGGAAACCTTCGAGCAGCACGAGCGCCTCGCCCACCTGCTCAACGCCTTCGCCCAGGCCGCCGCCCGGGAGGTGCAGATCCTGCTGGGGACCGAGAACCCCTACTTCAAGGAGATGCCCCTGGCCACGGCCTTGCGGACCGTGACCGTGCACCAGGGCCAGCACATCACCTTCGCGGTGGTGGGCCCCCTGCGTACGGACTATGTGAAACTGGTGGGAAGCCTCGCCTGGTGGTCCGAAGAGATCCATCGGCGTGAGCCCACCAGCGCTTGACGCACTTATAATGTCACTAAATACAGGTATTCGATGAGAGACCCCGAAATCAATCAACCGCTGACCCCCGATAACGGCGACGAGCTCCAGGAAGCGGATCCGGCCCTGGACCTCAACCTGGATGAATTCGAGGAAGTGAAGGACTTGCAAGCCCTGGCCGACGAAGTGGCCGAGTCCACCGTGGAGCCTGGCAGGCCCGAAGCCGGCGGCGAAGGGGACGTCCGCCTGTCCAGGGCCCTGCAGCGCATCGCCGACCTGGAGCAGCGGGAGGCCGGGCACAAGGACAAATACCACCGGCTGCTGGCCGACTTCGCCAACCACCGCAACCGGGTGGGCCGGGAGACCCAGCTGGCGGTGACCCTGGCCGAGAAGAAGCTGCTGCTGGAACTCCTGCCGGTGGTGGACAACTTCGAGCGTTGCCTGTCCACCCATACCGGCCCCGCGGAGGAATTCCACAACGGGGTCAGCCTCATCCACAGGCAGTTGCTGGAGATGCTGCGCAAGGCGGGGGTGGCGCCGGTGGACGTGAACGTGGGCGACCCCTTCGACGCCATGCACGCCGAGGCCCTCACCACCACGTCCACGCCGGACCTGCCCGACGGGGCGGTGGCGGCGGTATTCGAACGGGGGTACATGCTGCGCGACATCCTCCTGCGCCCTGCGCGGGTGATCGTGAACCACGCCCACACCGTTTCCACGCCTTCAGAGGATTCGAACATAAACTAGCGAGCGTGCCATGACCGGCAAACTGATCGGAATCGACCTGGGAACCACCAACAGCTGCGCCTGCGTCATGGAAGGCGGGGAGCGCCGGGTGATTCCCAACCGCGAAGGCAGCCGCACCACGCCCAGCGTGGTCGCCTTCACCGGCAAGGGGGACGTGCTGGTGGGCCACATCGCCAAGCGCCAGGCGGTGACCAATCCCACCCGCACCCTGTTCGCGGTGAAGCGGCTCATCGGCCAGCGGTTCGATTCGGAGCGGGTGCAGGACGCCATGAAGCGGCTGCCCTTCCCGGTGGTGCGCGCCCCCAACGGCGACGCCTGGCTGGGGGTGGGGGAGCGGGCCTACGCCCCCCCGGAAATCTCCGCCATCGTCCTCAAATCCCTGAAAGCCTCCGCCGAGGCGTTCCTGCACGAGGAGGTGGCCGACGCCATCATCACCGTGCCGGCGTATTTCGACGACGCCCAGCGCCAGGCCACCAAGGACGCCGGGCGCATCGCCGGGCTGAACGTCCTGCGCATCATCAACGAGCCCACCGCCGCGGCCCTGGCCTACGGGCTGGACAAGAAGGGGCTCCGGCAGATGCTGGCCATCTACGACTTCGGCGGGGGCACCTTCGACTTCACGGTCATGGAGATGAACGACGGGGTGTTCGAGGTGCTGGCCACCAGCGGCGACACCTTCCTGGGCGGCGAGGACTTCGACCAGGCCATCCTGCAGTGGCTGGTGGACCACTTCCACGCCGCCACGGGCATCGACCTGGGCGGCGACCGCATGGCCCTGCAGCGGCTCAAGGAGGCCTCGGAGAAGGCCAAGTGCGAACTCTCCACCCTCGACCGGGTGGAAGTGCGCCTGCCCTTCATCGCCCAGGGCCCCAGCGGTTCCCAGCACCTGGAGGCCACCCTCAGCCGGGATCAGCTGGAGGGCATGGTGGCGCACCTGGTGAAGCGCACCATGGTGCCTGTGCAGGACGCCCTGCAGCAGGCCGGGAAGAGGCCCTCGGACGTGGACGAGGTGATCCTGGTGGGCGGCCAGACCCGCATGCCCCTGGTGCAGCAGATGGTCCGGGAGTTCTTCGGCCGCGAGCCCAACCGGGACATCAACCCGGACGAGGTGGTGGCCGCGGGCGCCTCCATCCAGGGAGCGGTGCTCACCGGCGAGGTGAAGGACCTGGTGCTCCTGGACGTCACCCCCCTGTCCCTGGGCATCGAGACCCAGGGCGGCGGCTACGTGAAGATCATCCAGCGCAACAGCACCATCCCCACCCGGGACAGCCGGGTGTTCACCACCGTCACGGACAACCAGTCCCGGGTGGAGGTGCACGTGCTCCAGGGCGAGCGCGAACTGGCGGAGCACAACAAGAGCCTGGGCCGGTTCGACCTCATCAACCTGCCCCCCCTGCCCAAGGGCGCCCCCCAGATCGAGGTGTCCTTCGACATCGACTCCAACGGCATCGTCAAGGTCTCGGCCAAGGACCTGCTCACGGGGCTGGAGCAGGGCATGAGCATCCGCCCCTCCTCGGGGCTGTCCGAGCTGGAGATCCAGGCCATGCTGCGGGAGGCCCAGGTGAACGCCGTTGCCGACATGCGGCGCCGGGACGAGCTGAAGTACATCGCCTCCGCCGAGGGCCTGCTGTACTCCTGCGACAAGAGTTTCCTCGAATGCGGCAAGTACCTGGGCGACGAGGAGCAGCACCTGGTGCGGGAGACCCTGAACGCGGTGCGCAAGGCCGTGGGCGTCAAGGACGCGACCGCCCTCAAGAGCCACGAGGACCGGCTGCTGGAGGTGCAGAAGATCCTCACCAACGCGGTGCTGGCGGCCAGCGACGCCATAATGTCGCCCCTGGAGCCGCCCAACAAGAGCGATCTGGAAACGTTCTGAACGGGCCGGCCCCCTGGAGCGCGTTGCCGGGGCCACTCCGGCGGCTCCTCTGGTAACCTTGTAACCATGAAGCGTGACTACTACGAGATCCTGGGCGTGGGCCGGGAAGCATCCCTGGACGAGATCAAGAAGGCCTACCGCAAGCTGGCCATGCAGTACCACCCGGACCAGAACCCCGGGAACAAGGAGGCCGAAGAGAAGTTCAAGGAGGCGGCGGAAGCCTACGCGGTGCTGTCGGACGGGGAGAAGCGCCAGCGCTACGACCAGTTCGGCCACGCGGGGGTGGGCGCCGGCGGCGGCGGGTTCCAGTTCGACCCCAGCCAGTTCGCGGACTTCCAGGACATCTTCGGGGGCATTTTCGGCGGCGGGCTGTTCGGGGACCTGTTCGGCGGTTCCCGGCGCCGGGCTGGAGGGGGGAACGGGGATCGGACCTGCCGTACACCCTGCGCGTGAGCTTCCAGGACACCCTCATGGGGGTGGATGCCCGGGAGATCGAGATCCCCGCCTGGAGAGCTGCGCGGAGTGCAAGGGCTCCGGCTGCGCCCCGGGCACCGGGCCGCAGGTGTGTCCCCAGTGCCGGGGCAAC
>CAWFOJ010000303.1:0-10723 GCA_963816585.1 uncultured Holophagaceae bacterium
GGGGTTAGTGGCAAGATGCCGAGGCACTCACGTAGGGTTTCCTCTTCACGCTCAGCGGAATGCTATCAAGATTGCCGACGATGAGCAGCTTCTCCAAGCGGCGGGTGGCCTGCATCCGTTCCAGCGCGGCGCAGGTCCGGTCCAGTCGCTTGTATCGTGAGGTCCCCACGGCGATGGCATGGGGCAGGCGGGTGGTGCCGTTCCCGCTGTCCAAGGCTTCCATCCCATTGCGCAGTAGTACGAACTCCCGGCGCCAGTCGGTGGTCCTGCGGTAGATGTCGAGGGTGAATTCCGATTCTCCCGACACCACCGTGCAATTGTCCGCGCTCGCGACAAAACGTTCTCTCAGCAGGAAGTTACAGACGAACTCCCTGAGGTCTACGGTCAGGCCCATGAGCCCGAAGGGCAGCGAGTTGCTGAGGTGCAACCAGTTGTGGTCGCCGACCTTGCCGTAGATGGGGATGTCTTCGGAAGAAACCGACTCCGCGAGGCAGGTTCAACTCGCCGTTGCCCAGCACGGCAGCGACGGCAGGCATTTTGCCCACGCGACGGCGTTTACTGGGTCAGCAATACGTAACGGGCGCGCCAACAGAGCCATCGTGAGGATCGGCGCGGGGATCGGCCAGGTCCGCCGGGGCCCATCCTGCCACGGCCTGGACCTTCTCCCGCAGTTCCTCGGCGAGCGCCGCGGCCGCGACGGCGTCCTCCACCTCGTCACGGACCGGGTTCCCGGAGGCCGTCCAGAAGGGGTCGTTCTGCGACAGGTCGGTGAGCTGGAACCGGTCGAGCCCCTCCAGCGTGAGGCGGTAGTCGCCCGCGGAGACCCGGTGGATGTCCACGACCCGGGCAAAGACCCCGACCGGGTTCAAGTCCGCCGTCGCCAGGTCGTCGTCGCGCGTGTCCCGCTGCGGCGCGACGCCGATGACGTCGCCGGCGCGGACCGCCTCCAGGAGCGCGACGGATCGTCTCCGGCCCACCGGCAGGGTCAGCACGGTCCCCGGGAACAGCACGCGGGACCGGAGTGGAAGCAGCGGGAATGGGTTGGCTGGCACTGCGATGCCGCCGCGAAGGGTGAAGTGGTCGTTCATGGTGGATCCCCTTTCCGGAGGGTCGTCTCATTTATTGGAACGTTCGTTCCGTTATCAGGCCAAAAAAATCACCCCAGGATCGACAGGGTGAGCCGCACGGCGGCCTCCAGGTCCGGCCGCGCGACGCCGGCCAGGGCCGAAACCTGCAGGCCGTAGATGGTGCTCTGGAACACCAGGCCCAGGGTCCGGGAATCGTGATGCGCCCCCAGGTCGCCCTCCGCCTGCGCCTGCCGGAAGCGTTTCTCCCAGATCCTGAGGTAGTCCTGATAGCCGTTCCGGACGCACTGGGCGGTCCACCGGTCGAACCTGGCCCGATCCAGGGCCGCGTGGGCGATGAAGCAGGGCCGGCAGCCCGGCGAGGCCAGGTGGGCGATGACCCCCTCGAGGACCGCGGAGACGGCCCGCCGCAGGGGCAGTGGACTTTCCAGGGCCACCAGGATGGACCGCGGCCCTTCCGCGATGTAGCGCTCGAGGGCCTCGCGGTAGAGCGCCTCCTTGTCCCCGAAGGTGTCGTAGAGGCTCTGGCGGCCGATCCCCATGGCGTCCACGAGGTCCTGGATCGAGGTCGCCTCGTAGCCCTTGGCCTGGAACAGCTCCAGGGCCCTGGTCAGGGCCCGGTCGCGGTCGAATGCCTTCGGTCTCGCCATCAAGACAATGATAAGCATCTGGAACGATCGGTCAACAAAAATGTCGCGCTGACTTGGTGTGTACCGCCAAGGGAACGTGGTCCAGGGGAGGAACCCTGCTCGGGAACGGGTGGTCTTCCTGTGAATTGGAAAGGAACCATTCGTTTACAGTTCCGACTCTAGAGCCGCCAACAATGAATCGTAATCCGGAGATCCGTCATACCGGGCCCCGTTGATGAAAAATGTCGGCGTGCCGTTGACCCCGCTGCGGATGCCGCTTTGCCGGTCTTCCTTGATGACCTTGGTGACCGCCCCCTGCTCGATGTCTTCACCCATGCGCTTCAGATCGACCCTCACCTGTTTCGCCCACGAGGTAAAGATGCCCGGCTCGAGGGATTCCTGGTTTTCGTAGATCAGGTCGTGCATCTCCCAGAACTTCCCCTGCAATGCTGCAGCCTCCGCGGCCTCGGCCGCGATGAGCGCGTAGGGGTGCATTTCGGTCAGAGGGAAATTCCTGAACACGAAGCGCAGTCTCCTCCCCAAAGCCTCCTGGAGCTGCTTCACGACGGGATAGGCGGCGCCGCAATAGGGGCATTGGTAGTCTCCATATTCCACCAAGGTCAACGGGGCGTTCGCAGAGCCCTGAACGTGGTCGCGCTTGGAAACGGGCTGGGTAAGGGCCATGGTCCCCCCCTCGATGTAAGCGGCTTAGTTGCGCCCCTTGGGCGCCTTCTAAGGCGTAGAAATCTCTTCGAGTGCCTTCAGGATGCCGTCGGCGCCCGGATTGACGCCCACCGGCGAGACGTAGCCCCACCGGATCACGCCACCGGCGTCGATGACGAACAAGGCCCGCTCCGACACACCGTCTTTCTCCCGGTAGACGCCGTACCGTCGCGCCACCCCGCCCTTGGGCTCGAAATCGGCCAGAAGCGGCATATGCAACTTGCGATCCCGGCTGAATGCCCCGTGGCACCAGACGCCATCGACCGAGATGCCGACGACCTGGGCGTTGAACACCGCGAATTCGGCCTTAAGCTCGTTGTAGAGAGCCAACTGGTCGCTGCAGACAGGGCTCCAGTCGGCCGGGTAGAAGACCAGAACGACGGGCCGGCCGCGAAACTCGGAGAGGGAGACTTTTTGGTCGGGCGTGGACGGAAGCGAGAAGTCGGGAGCTTTCACTCCGGGCTTAAGCGCCGCCGCGGGACGCTCCGAGTCCGGCTCGCCTTTCAGGTGCGCCTCCGCCTGGCTCCTGGAGCGAAACGTCAAAGGTTTGACTTTATCCGAGTAGTAGGAGCGGGACATGAGATTAAAACCGATGTCCATATCAGGATCAGGAAGAACACGAAGCACCTGGCTGACGCCGCGCGTCTTGAAAAGCTTCATAGCCTTCTTTATTGCCACTTCGACTACCGGCTCCATCGTCTCAACCGAACTGAAATCCGCCAATAGCGAGAAGCCTTCACTTCTTTTCGAAAGGATCTTTTCAATATCGGAAGAAAGCTGCCACGCTTGCGCGCCGTCGACATTCCCGCTGAACTCGATGATGACAGCGTTGCATTCGCCGTCGTAGCTCGCTTTGACCATAATGCAACCACCACAAGGCCGCCGAATTGGCCGCCCTCCGTTTTATAGCGAACGTCAAATTAAGCCCCATCGGAGGCACTGTCAATACACATCAAAAACGGCGAGCACTGGTGATGCTTGCCGGCCATTCTTCCTTCTCGGCCACCCGCTTTGGATCGGTGGCAGCAGCCATGCGCCCGCCTTTTGCGGGGGACAGCTCCCTTCAGGTCACTGGAAGGATCCCGCCCTGCGCGGCCCGTGGCCACGGCATAGCGGAATACCTGCCCACAGCTGCTCAAGGCGCAGTGGGCGGTCTCCACGGCCCCCCCGCCTCGATGCGCCGGATCGCCGACGAAAGGTCTGGTGCCGCGATCGCTGATACCGGGCGCTCACCAAGCCAAGGGAAGATATCGCGCTCGAATCGCTGAATAACGCCATCCCAATATTTCGTAGTCTTGGACGCGGCAAATTTATTGGGAGTTTTTGGACGTTTCCGGATGCTGCTGGATCTTGAAATGGTGGAGGTGGCGGGAGTTGAACCCGCGTCCAAGAAGCGTGATGTGGAGGCTCTTCACAGGCTTGGTCCGGTTGGCGTGACCTCTGCAGGGGTGGAACCGGACGACCCTGATCGAGGACTTGTCCCCTGGTCTCGGCCGCCGTCAGGGGACGTCGCGGTGGCCTATCCTGTTCCGCCGTCCGGCAGACCGGAGTCACCCGTAGGGCGGTTTAACGAGTCCCGGTACCAGGAGATCCCGGGAACTCGTCCCGTCACCGCTTACGCGGCGGCGGGAAGCGCGTAGAAGTCGTTGGACTTGTTGGCGTTTTTGTTTTTATCGGCTTGATGAGGGGGCCAGCCGATAAACCCCCGCCTGCACCCCGCACCCCTACGGCAACCTGTCGAAACCAGTCACCCCCGGTCTGCGGCCCGGTCCGCTTCGCCCCGCAAGGCCCGGCCGGATCGGCCCATCAGTATGGATTCGCCGTCAAAGGGGCACAAGAGGCTAAGATGGAAGCCTGGAGCAGCCTTTGTACAGCCATTCGGGAAACGTGTTCGTCCTCTCGGCCCCGTCCGGAACCGGTAAATCCACGCTTGCCAAACAGTTAGTCAAAGACATCCCGGATCTGGACTTCTCCGTTTCGTTCACCACCCGCAGGCCCCGCCCGGGGGAGGTGCACGGCAAGGACTATTTCTTCGTGGACGACGCCACCTTCGACGCCATGGTGGACGGGAACGGGTTCGTGGAGTGGGTGAAGGTCTACGACCGCCGGTACGGCACCGGGCGGGAATGGATCGCACAGCAACTGGCCTCCGGGCGGGACATCCTGCTGGACATCGAGAGCCAGGGGGCCCGCCGGGTGCACGAAGCCATCCCCGACGCGGTGATGATCTTCCTGCTGCCCCCCTCGTCCCGGGAATTGTCCGCCCGCCTGCGCGGCCGGGGGGACGAATCCGAGGACCAGGTGCGCATCCGCCTGGAATATGCAAAGCATGAACTGGCCCAACTGGAAGGATATGATTACCTTGTGGTCAATGACACGGTGGACCAGGCCTACCATCGGCTTGAATCCATCATCATTGCCACCCGCTGCCGCCGGGAGCGGATGGGGGCGGTCGCCAAGGCAGTTCTGGACAGTTTCTAGGCCAGCCCCCTCCCGGGGCGGCAAGGTCTAAGGGTCAGCAATCCGGGGATCGTAGAGGATGGGGCGCACTATGGCGCGATGGTTGAAGAAGTATTGGATCGCGGTGGTCATCCTGGCCACCACGGCGGTTTACGCCCCCCTGGCGGGGCGCACCGGAGACGAGCGGGGCCGGCAGAGGAGCATGGACAGCCTCACCGAGATCATGGGCCTGGTGCAGAAGCAGGCGGTGGATCCGCCCAGCTCCGAGGAAATGTCCTACGCCACCATAACCGGCATGCTGCACACCCTGGATCCTCATAGCTATTTCATGCGCCCGAAGGACTTCCAGGCCATGAAGGAAGAACAGCGGGGCTCCTTTTTCGGCATCGGCTCCATCATCGCCCAGCAGCCGGACGGCATCGTCATCGTCAGCACCGTGCGGGGGGGCCCCTCCGAGAAGATGGGGCTGCGGGCCGGGGACATCATCAAGGAGATCGACGGCAAGTCCACCGAGAACATGACCAGCAACGCCGCGGTGCAGCACTTGCGGGGGGAAAAGGGCACGGTGGTGGAGGTGGCCGTCCAGCGCATGGGCTTCCCGGGCCTGCTGCGGTTCAGCATCACCCGCAGCGAGATCCCCACCAACAGCGTCTATTACAGTTTCATGCTCAACCCCACCACCGGCTTCATCACCATCAAGGACTTCGGCGAGACCACGTCCGATGAGTTCGAGCGGGCCGTGCGCAGCCTCAAGGCCCAGGGCATGAAGTCCCTGATTTTGGACCTGCGCTTCAACGGCGGGGGCATGCTGGACGCGGCCCTGGGCATCTGCCGGCAACTGCTGGGCCCCAGCGAGCTGATCGTCACCCAGAAGGGACGGGACGGGCGGGACACCCAGGAGACCCGGACCCCCAAGGGCGCCGTCATCGACCCGTTCCCCATGGTGGTGCTCATCAACCGGGGCACCGCCTCCGCCTCGGAGATCGTCACCGGCGCCGTCCAGGACCACGACCGGGGCCTGGTGGTTGGCCAGACCAGCTGGGGCAAGGGGCTGGTGCAGGCGGTCATGGCCATCAACCGCACCCGCGGGCTGGCCCTCACCACCGCCCGCTACTACACCCCGTCCGGGCGCTGCATCCAGCGGGACTACACCCACAGCCTGGACGACTACCTGCTCCCGGACGAGGATCCCCAGGGACCCCAGCCGCCCCAGGGCCCCAAGTTCAAGACCGACCTGGGGCGGGTGGTGTACGGAAGCGGGGGCATCACCCCGGACTTCTTCGTGGACGGCGGCAAGCTGACCCCGTTCGTGGCCAACCTGCGCTACCGCAACAGCGCCTTCTTCAAGTTCGCGGTGCTGGAGAAGGAGAAGTACGGCATCAAGCCCCAGCAGGAGGTCACCGACGCCCAGATGGCCCGGTTCAAGACCTGGATGGAGAACGAGAAGATCGAGTTCACCGAGGCGGACTGGAAAGATCCCCAGGACCAGTCGGACATGCGCGACCAGCTGGGCATCGAGATGCAGAACGTGGCCTACGGCGTCGAGGCCGGGTTCCGCTTCACCTGCATCCGGGACCCCCAGGTGAAGAAGGCCCTGGAGGTCATGCCCGAGGCGGAGGCCATGCTGCAGAAGAAGATGCTCACCTTCAAGCAGGTCCCGGCCCCCAAGCCCCAGGTAGCCCAGCAATGACCGGGGCGCCGGCCAGGAACGGCCGCCCATGACGACCCTGGCGCGGGGCCTGCGGTTCTTCTACCTCCTCTGGGGGGCCATGCTCCTGGGCACCCTGGCCCTGAACAACCGGGCCCAGCTGCCGGATGCCCTGTGGCGCTGGGTCTGGCTGGCCCGGTTCGTGTACACCCCCCTGGGCCGGGGCCTGCTGCTGGGGATCGCCGTGGCCATGTGCCTGGCCGCCCTGGCGGAGGTGTGGGAGCTGGCGGACGGGCTGCTTTCGCGGTTCTTCCACGATTCCGAGAGGGATCACTAGATGCGCTCCTTCGAAGCCTTCGTGGCCACCCGCTACCTGAGGACCCGCAAGAAGGGCGCCTTCGTGCGGGTCATGGTGGGCTTCGCCCGCTGGGGCATCGCCCTGGGCGTGTTCGCCCTGGTGGTGGCCCTGGCGCTCATGAACGGCTTCCGGGAGGACATCCAGGCCAACCTGTTCTCGGCCACCGCCCACTTCACCATCGCCAACCTGAGCGGCGAGATCCCCGACACCGAAGCCGCCTTGAGGATCATCCGGGCCGCCCCGGGGGTGGTGGCGGCCAGCCCGGTGCGCCTGGAGCACGGCCTGCTCAAGACCGCCGCCAGCGAAGCCCCCCCGCCCCGCTGATGCTCAAGGCGGTGGATCCCGCCTCCGCCCACGGCACGTCCAGCATCTTCGACAGCGTCAAGCCCATCACCGTGGAGCAGCTGAAGGAGGGGGACATCCTGATCGGCCAGGAACTGGCCCGGAACCTGGGCATCCACGTGGGGGACCAGGTGGGGGTGGTGTTCCTGCGCATGGACCTGGGGCTCTCGGGGCTGCAGCCCAAGATGGCCGGCTTCCGGGTGGCCGGGACCTTCTACAGCCACATCGGCGAGTACGACAAGAGCTGGGCCTTCATCCACATCCGCGACGCCATGCGGCTGGCCGGCACGGACCAGGCGGAACTCATCGAAGTGCGGGCCAAGAGCGTGGACGCCATCGACCAGGTGAAACCGGCCGTGCTGGCGGCCCTCAACGGCAACGGCCCCGGGCCTTTCTTCGCCCAGGACCTGCGGGACACCAACCGGGCCCTGTTCGCGGCCCTGCGGGTGGAGAAGTGGATCTTCGGGGCCGTGCTGGCGCTGATCGTGCTCATCGCCGCCTTCAACATCGTGGGCAGCCTGGTGCTGCTGGTGACCGAGAAGCGCCGGGACCTGGGGGTGTTCCTGGCCCTGGGCGCCACCCCCCGCCAGGTTCAGCGCCTGTTCGAGATGCAGGGCCTGCGCATCGGCGCGGTGGGGACCCTGTGGGGGATGGGGGTGTCGGTGCCGTTCTGCCTGCTGGCGGACCACTACCGCCTGATCAAGCTGCCCTCGGCGGTGTACGACTTCATCACCTTCGTGCCGTTCCGGCTCAACCTGTTCGACCTGATCCTGGTGGCGGCGTTCCCGTTGCTGGTGGCTTGGCTGGCTTCCCGCTACCCGGCCAAGCGCGCCGCCCGCGTGGATCCCGTGGAAGCCCTGCGGGCGGACTAGGAGCGCGACCATGTCCCAACCCATGCTGTTCCTGGATACCGAGACCGGCGGCCTGGACCCCGGGTCCCACAGCCTGCTGAGCCTGGGACTGGTGGTGGGGGACGGCCCGGTGCCCGCCCACAGCCTGGAGATCCTGGTGCGCCACGAGCCTTACGTGGTCTCGGCCGGGGGCCTGAAGGTGAACCGCATCGACCTGGTGCGGCACCACGAGGCCGCCCTGGACCCGCCCATGGCCCTGAACGTGCTGGACGTGTTCCTGGACCAGCATTTCCCCCACCAGTGCCAGCCCATCCTCCTGGCCGGGCACAACGTGGCCTTCGACCAGGCCTTCCTGCGGGCCTTCCTGGAAAGCCAGGGGCGCGCCCTGGAGCCCCGCTTCAGCCACCGGACCGTGGACACCCACACCCTGGCCAACGGGCTGCGGGACGCGGGCCGGCTGCCCCTGGAGAACCTCAGCTCCACCGCCTTGTTCGCCCACTTCGGCATCCCGGTGCCCGAGGACCGGCGCCACACCGCCCTGGGCGACGCCCTGGCCACTTTCGAACTGTACCTGGAAGCTCGTGGACATGATGCGATGAATGGCCTGCCCCTCGCCATCCAGGACCTGCACAAGACCTACCCGGGCGCCGAGCACCCGGTATTCAACGGCTTCTCCCTGGAGGTGGAGGCCGGCTCCCTGTGCGCGGTGGTGGGCCCTTCCGGGGTGGGCAAGACCACCCTGCTCAACTGCATCGCCGGGCTGGACCACTGGGAGGCCGGCACCATCCGGGCCGGGGACCAGCTGGTGCCCATGGGCCAGCCGGAAGCTTCGGCCCTGTTCCGGCGGGCCCGGGTGGGCCTGGCCTTCCAGCAGCCGCACCTGCTGCCGGAATTCACCGTGGAAGAGAACCTGCTCATGCCCTTCCGCATCGCCGGGGACCTGCAGCCGGGGCACCGGGCCTGGGTGGCCGAGCTCCTGGCCACCGTCGGCCTGGGCAACCTGGCCGAGCGCCTGCCCGGAACCCTGTCGGGCGGCCAGGCGGCCCGGGTGGGGCTGGTGCGGGCCCTGGTGCGCCGGCCCGGGCTGTGGCTCCTGGACGAGCCCACCGGCAACCTGGACCCGGAGACGGCCCTGGAGGTGTTCGGGTTCCTCCAGAACCTGCACCAGGACCTGGGCCCCACCACCCTGCTGGTCACCCACAACCTGGCCCTGGCGGAACAGTGCGGACGCGTCGTCCGCCTGGGCTACGCCCCGGCCCACGTCTGACGTCCGCAACGGGAGCCACCTTGGAACTGCTGGAACTTGAACAGGACATGATTTCCTGGCGGCACCACCTGCATGCCCATCCGGAACCCGGGTTCGAGGAGCGCCAGACCGCCGAGTTCGTGGCCGGGACCCTGGCCGCCCTGGGCCTGGAAGTGGCCCGGGGCATCGGCGGCACCGGCGTGGTGGGCACCCTGCGCCTGGGCCGGGGGCAGCGGGCCATCGGCTTCCGGGCCGACATGGACGCCCTGGCCATCCATGAGCGCGGCGGGCGCCCCTACGCCTCCCGGGTCCCCGGATGCATGCACGCCTGCGGCCACGACGGGCACATGGCCATGCTGCTGGGGGCCGCCAGCCTGCTGAGCCGGGCCCAGGACCTGGACGGCACCATCCACTTCGTGTTCCAGCCGGCGGAGGAGCACGGGCGGGGCGCCAAGGCCATGATCGCCGACGGCCTGTTCACCCGGTTCCCCATGGACGAGATCTACGCGGTGCACTCCATGCCGGGGATCCCCGCCGGCCGGTTCGCCACCCGCCCCGGGGGCATCATGGCCTCCGAGGACAACTTCGTGATCAAGGTGCACGGGCGGGGCGCCCACGCCGCCCGCCCGCACATGGCCATCGACCCCATCGTGGTGGGGGCGGAGATCGTGCTGGCCCTGCAGACCATCGTCGCCCGCAACGTGGACCCCACCGAACAGGCGGTGGTCTCGGTGACCGAATTCCTCACGGACGGCACCCGCAACGTCATCCCCGGTTCGGTGGTGCTCAAGGGCGACACCCGCAGCTACACGCCGGCGGTGCAGGGCCTGCTCCAGGACCGCATGGCCGCGCTGGTGGCCGGCATCTGCGCCGCCCACGGCGCCCGGCACGAGTTCGACTACAGCTTCGAGTTCGAGCCCACCCTGAACGCCCCCCAGTGCGTGGCCACGGCGGTCCAGGCGGCGGAGGAAGTGGCCGGGAAGGCCAGCGTGGACGGCACCTGCCCGCCGGTGCTGGCCTCCGAGGACTTCGGCGCGTTCCTGGCCATGGTGCCCGGATGCTACCTGTTCCTGGGCAGCGGCCTCCAGGGGGAGCCGGGCGGCACCCCCCTGCACAGCTCCGGGTTCGACTTCAACGACAGCCTGCTCTTGCCCGGCGCCCGCTATTTCGCCACCATAGCCAGGCATCTTCTGGGAAGGTGAGACCTCAAGGGAGACTTCGATGGCACGGAAAGCGGTCATGGCCGAAGGAGCGGTGGCGGTGGGCCCCTATTCCCACGGCGTCCACGCCGGGAAGTTCCTCTACCTCTCCGGCCAGACCCCCCTGGACCCGGCCACCGGCAAGCTCCTGGAAGGGGACGTGAAGGCCCAGACCGCCATGT
>CAWFOJ010000304.1:0-6230 GCA_963816585.1 uncultured Holophagaceae bacterium
GGGCACATGCACCATGAAGTACAGCCCCAAGGTCAACGACGCCCTGGCGGCCAGCCCGCGCCTGGCGGACCTGCATCCCCTGCAGGACCCGGCCACCGTCCAGGGGGCCCTGGAGGTGATGCACAGCCTGGACCTGTACCTGCGGGAAATCTCCGGCATGGACCGCTTCAGCCTGCAGCCCGCCTCCGGCTCGTCGGCCATCCTGAACATGGTCTCCATCATCCAGGCCTACCATCGGGACCGGGGCGAGGCCCAGGTCCGCGACGAGATGATCACCACCATCTTCAGCCATCCTTCGGACGCGGCCGCGGCGGCGGTGAAGGGCTACAAGGTGATCACCCTGATGCAGGGCCCGGACGGCCTGCCCACCGTGGAGGACCTGCGCCGGGCGGTGGGCCCGCGCACCGCCGGGCTGCTCATCACCAACCCCGAGGACACGGGCATCTACAACCCCGGCGTCCAGGAGTTCGTGCGCCTGGTGCACGAGGCCGGCGGCCTGTGCGGCTACGACCAGGCCAACGCCAACGGGATCATGGGCGTCACCCGCGCCGCCGACTGCGGTTTCGACCTGTGCTTTTTCAACCTGCACAAGACCTTCTCCACCCCCCACGGCTGCGGGGGCCCCGCCGGCGGCGCCCTGGGGGTCACCATGGCCCTGGCGGACTACCTGCCCGTGCCGCTGGTGGTGCAAGAGGGCGAGCGCTACCGCCTGGACTACGGCGCGCCCAGGAGCATCGGCAAGACCCGGGCCTTCTACGGCACCGTGCAGGTGGCCCTCAGGGCCTACGCCTGGATCCGCGCCCTGGGCGCCGACGGGCTGCGGGAAGTCTCCGCGGTGGCGGTCCTGAACAACAACTACGTGCTGGAGAAGATCAAGCGCATCCGCGGCGCCTCGGCACCCTACGCCGAAGGGCACCGGCGCATCGAGCAGGTGCGCTACAGCTGGGAGCGGCTGCACCGGGACACGGGCGTCACCACCGAGGACATCGCCCTGCGCATGGCCGACTACGGCATGCACCTGTGGAGCAGCCACCACCCCTTCATCGTCCCCCAGCCCTTCACGGTGGAGCCCACCGAGAGCTACGCCAAGGAGGAGCTGGACGAGTACGTGGCGGTGCTGGAGCAGGTGGCCTCGGAAGCCTACGCCGATCCCCAGCTGGTGCTCACCGCCCCCCACCGCAGCGTCTGCCGGCGGGTGGACCCGGCGCCTTTCGACGACCCCGGGCGCTGGGCCGTCACCTGGCGGCTTTGGCGGCGCAAAGCCGAGTAACCGGACGGCTCTGGTGCCATAATTCGGGCATCCCTTCCGGACCAGGAACATTCCCGATGGCCAACCAGATCTTCTTCAACGGCGGCTTCCACCCGGAGACCGAAAAACTGCTCAGCGTCCAGGACCGGGGCCTGTGCTTCGGCGACGGACTGTTCGAGGTGATCCGCTGCGTGGGGGGCAGGTTCCTGCTGTTCAGCCAGCACCTGGCCCGCATGCGGGAGAGCGCGGCGTTCCTGCGCATGGAGTTCCCGTACGGCGACCGGGAGCTCCTGGACGCCTGCGCGGAGCTGTCCCGGCGCAACGGCGTGCGTGAGGGCGAGCTGTACCTGGAGTTCACCCGGGGCGAAGCGCCGCGCTACCACCTGTTCCCCAGCGGCATCCGGCCGAACTTCTTCATGATGCTCAACCCCCTGCGGGCCATGCCCGAGAACGCCTGGTCGGCCGGGGTGGCCACGGTCACCTACCCGGACATCCGCTGGGGCTGCTGCCACCTCAAGACCATCAACCTGCTGCCCAACGTCCTGGGCAAGCAGTTCGCCAAGGAGCACGGCGCCTTCGAGGCCCTGTTCTACCGGGAAGGGCCCCAGGGGCGCTACCTCAGCGAAGGGCCCAGTTCCACCATCTTCGCGGTCAAGGACGGAGCGCTGCTCACCCCGGACCTGGACAACATCCTGCCCGGCACCACCCGCAAGCACGTGCTGGCCCTGGCCCGGGAGGACGGCATGGCGGTGCGGGAGGGCCGCCTGCCCCTGGAGACCTTCCTGGGCGCGGACGAAGCCTTCATCTCCAGCACCGTGTCCGAGGTGATGCCAGTGGCCCGCGTGGATGGGGCTCCGGTGGGCGCGGGCCGCAGGGGCCCGGTGACCGAGCGCCTGCAGCAGCTGTACGCCGGGTTCAAGGCGGCGCACCTGGAAGGCTAGAAACCGTCCTTGGATAGGAATGCCGGTTCCTCATTCCCAGGTACCTGCACCGATCCAACCCTCGGTTTGAGCCGTTCAGCGCCAATCAGCAGCTATTGGAACACTCATTGCTCGACGCCGTGGGCGTAGAACACCACACCCCCCTCGGCCTGCGCAACCCAGGCGCCCCGGTGGTGGCGGAAGCCCACGGCCAGGCTCACCGAATTCGCGTTCTCCGCCCCGGCCTGGACCACCTGGGGGCCTTCCGCCAGCACCCGGTCGTCGGGCTTGTCCAAGGGCCGCACCAGGGCCACGTGGCCGGACCGTCCCGGCTCCGGGCTGGCATAGATGGCCAGGACCACCTGCCCCTGGTTGGCCAGGGCCTGGGCCGCCAGGGGCGAGGGCACCGCGCCCCAGCCCCGGGCCGGCCCTTCCTGGGCCAGCCAAACCGCCTGGGCGTTGGCCAGGTTCGTCTGGGGATGCTCCGGCGGGCGCAGCAGGTAGATCCCCAGCCGGTCACAGGCGGCGGCCGCGAAGGCGCTGCAGTGGGTCTGGCCCGGACGGCCCGGGCGGGGCTCCCCGGTGCGCCATTCCACCTGCTGCCCCGGCAGCCAATGGTGCGCCACATCCAGGGCGTCGTACACCGCCGCCAGGCGCTCCCCCTGGGGGGTGACCGGGACGGCGGCCTGCAGGGACCACCAGCCCCAGGCCGCCAGGGCGAGGAGGCATCCGCGCAGGGGCTTCATGGCCGGTCCACGGGCGGTCACATTCCGGCCAGGCCCACCACCGCCCGGAACGTGCGGTAGGCGGCGGGCATGTCCGGGGCCGAGAACTCCACCTTGCGCCCGTCCAGGCGCTCCACGCCCGGAACCAGGCAGGCCAAGTCGCCCATCTGGCTGGCGCTGAACTCCAGGCGCACGGTGACCGGGCAGGACAGCACCAGGGGGTGGGGGCCCTGCCCGTCCGCGAAGCGCCGCACCGCCCGCTGGGCCATTTCCCGGATGAGCGGGCCGGTCTGGGCCGGGGGCAGGCATTGGGCCCCGTAGCGCCCGGACGCGGTCTTCACCACCGCCGTCTGCACGCCGTGGATCCATTCCTGGGCCTCGGCGGCCACCGCCTGGTCGCCGGTGACCAGCAGCACCGGGACCCCGAAGGCGCCGCACACGGCCGCGTTCAGGCCGGTCTCGCCGGTGAGCCGGCCGTTGAGCCAGAGGTTGACGATGCGGGAGGCGGACCAGGTATGGTCCAGGATGGCGTTCAGGGTGCCGGCCCGGGCGTGGTAGCCCACGAACAGGGCCGCGTCCGCGCCTCCTTCGGCCCCGTGGACCATGGCCATGGGCAGGGGCGAGCCGGTGTTCAGGCGGGCCTTGGGGTGCAGTTCCTCGATGAGCACGTTGCTGTTGTTCCAGTGGCCGTCGGTGACCAGGACCTGGTTGGCGCCCGCCGCCAGGGCGCCCTCCACGGCCGCGTTCACGTCCCCGGTGAGCAGGTGGCGGAATCGCACGTATTCGGTGGTCCTGGGGTCCACCTGGTCCCACCCCACCACCCCGGTGGCGCCTTCCATGTCCACGGCGATCAGGACCTTCATGGTCACACTCCCAAGCCCAGCACGGCTCTGGTGAAGCTTTCCAAGTATCCCACCAAAGCATCCCAGGCGGCCACCGCCGGCTCCGGATCCCCGCCGGCCACCGCGGCCACCAGGTCCTGGTGCAGCCGCGCCAGCCCCTTGCGCGGCAGGCTGGTGACCAGGCCCAGGTGCTCCAGGCGCTTCAGGGCCTCCCGGATGGGGGTGCGCCCGAACCCGGTCTTCTGGCTGAGGCCGGCCTCCGACAGGGTGGCCCCCGGGGGCAGCGCCAAAGTGACGATCGCCTCTTCCAGGGTCAGGCAGGCCTGCTCGGCCAGGCTGGGGGAGCCCTCGCCGGACTGGGATTCGAGGGCGGCGCCGCGGGGATATCTCATCGGGATCCTGAAGATAGACGGGACGAAGCGGCACCCGGCCATGCCATACGAACGGTATACTGCCTTTGTCCCCCCTTCCGTCCCACCCATGGCCGACCTTCCTCTCCTCCTCTTCACGCTCCTGCTGCAGGCCGCCGCCGGCACGGCCCTGGGCCTGGTGCTGCTGGGCGGCCGGGGCGCGCTGCCCGCGGCCCCGGGATGGGGCCTGGTGACCGGGCTGGCGGTCCTGGGCCTGGGCGCGTCCCTGGCCCACCTGGAGGCGGCGGGCCGGGCCTGGCGCGCCGCCAGCAACTGGAAGCGCTCCTGGCTGAGCCGGGAGGTGCTGGTCGCCGGAGCCTTCACCCTGGCGGCGGCCGGGTCCTGGGTGCCGGGAGGCCAGGCGGCCTGGCTCCGGGGCCTGGCCACCGTCCTGGGCCTGGCGTTGGTGCCGTGCATGGCCCGGGTCTACCGTCTCGAGGCCGTGCCGGCCTGGAACACCCCCGTCACCCCCTGGACCTTCCTGGCCGCCACCCTGCTGCTGGGCGCCGTGGCCTGCGGCGCCCTGGCCCTGGCGGTTCCCGGCCCGGCCCGGGACCAGGGGGCCTGGAGGAGCATCGCCGTGGCCGTGGTGGTCCTGAGCGCCGCCCAGGCGGGCCTGACGGCCCTCTGGCTGGCCCGGGCGCCCGCCGAAGTTCGGGCCGGGATCCTGGCGGCCGGCCCGGGACTGCTGACCGCGCGCCTGGCCCTGGCCGGGCTGGGGGCCGGCGCCGCCGCCCTGGCCCTGGCGGTTCCAGAGGGCGCCGCCGTGCCCCTGCGGGCGTTTTCCCTGGCCGCCGCCACCGGCGGGGAGATCCTGGGCCGCATGCTGTTCTACGCCGGGCGGGTGGCCCGGGGCGTCTACCGTTTCCCCGGCTGACCCGCCATGGCCTCCGCCCCCGCCTGCGCTTCCGCCCCGCCCGACCGCGGGCGCTGGGTTCCGGCCGTGTGCTGGCACGACTGCGGCGGGCGCTGCGTGCTCAAGGCCCTGGTGGTGGACGGCAAGGTGGTGCGCCTCAAGACCGACGACACCCACCCGGACAGCCCGGACTTCCCCCAGCAGCGCGCCTGCGTGCGGGGCAGGGCCCAGCGCAGCCAGGTGTTCGGCCCGGACCGCCTGCTGCACCCCATGCGCCGCCGGCACTGGGCCCCCGGGGGCGGGGACCGGTCCCTGCGGGGACGGGACGCCTGGGTGCGCATCACCTGGGACGAGGCCCTGGACCTGGTGGCCGGGGAGATCCGGAGAGTGCTGGACACCTGCGGCAACACCGCCCTGTTCTGCCAGGGCGGCGAGGTGAAGCGGGTGCTGAACCTCCTGGGCGGCTGCGTGGACAGTTGGGGCACCGGTTCCCACGGGGCCTGGATGGCCGCCGGCAAGCTCACCGGGCTGTACCGGCCGGAGCCGGACGGCGGCTTCGACGCGCCCGGCGCCCTGGGCGACCGCATGGACCTGCGCGGGAGCGAACTGATCGTCATGTGGGGCGTCAACCCCGCCTGGAGCAGCCCCGGCTGCCCCACCTGGCACTTCCTGCAGGCCAGGAAGGCCGGGGCCCGGTTCATCTTCGTGGACCCCTTCTACAGCGCTTCCGCCGCCCTCCTGGCGGACGACTGGATCCCGGTGCGCCCGGGCACCGACCACGCCCTGGTCCTGGGCCTGGCCCACACCCTGCTCAGCGAGGATGATCCCCAGGCCAACCCGCTCATCGACTGGGATTTCCTGCACCGCTGCACGGTGGGGTTCGACGCCGGGCACATGCCGCCGGGAGCCGACCCGAAGCTGAACTTCAAGGACTATGTCCTGGGCGTCCTGGACGGCATTCCCAAGAGCCCCGAGTGGGCCCAGGAAATCTGCGGAGTGCCGGCGGAGCGCCAGCGCCGGTTCGCCCGGGACCTGGCCCGCACCCGCAAGGCGGCGCTGCTCACCAGCTGGGCCCCGGCCCGGGTGAACAACGCCGACGCGTGGCCCCAGGCGTTCCTGGCCCTGGGCTGCATGACCGGGCACCTGGGCCAGCCCGGGAACATGACCGGCACCTCCGTCCACTTCGCCTCGGGCAACGGCTAAGAAGACCCAACCGAACCAGTAGAAA
>CAWFOJ010000305.1:0-8632 GCA_963816585.1 uncultured Holophagaceae bacterium
CAGTCGATGATGGGGATCCGGGCCTCGTTCAGGGGCAGGTACTGTCCCTCCACGTACGCCACCCCGTTTGCGAACGTCCGGTTCACGGTCGTATCCACGTACCCTCCTGCGGGCCGGTTCAAGCGGTTTTCTGGGAGATTTCCTGCTCCGATTTTACGATGCTCGCGGAGAATCACGGAGAACTGCTTCTGGATATCCGGGACCTCAGATCATCGGGCGGTCGCCCTCCCAGGTGGTCACCAGGCGCCCGGTGATGGGCCGGATGCGTTCGATGGCCGCCTCCACGTCCGCGTCGGTCAGGTCCCGGTGGGTGATGAAGCGCAGGGACCCGCCCACCGGCAGCACCCGCACCCTGGCCTCCTCCAGGATCAGCACCGCGGCGCCGGCGTTGGGCACCGGCACCAGCAGGATGTTGGTCCGGGGCACCGGCACCGTGAAGCCCATCTCCCGCAGCCCGTCCGCCAGGCGCCGGGCCTTGGCGTGGTCCTCCCCCAGGCGCGGCAGGTAGTCCAGGGCCACCAGCCCGGCGGCGGCCATCACGCCGCCCTGGCGCACCCCGCCGCCCAGCATCTTGCGCAGGCGCCGGGCCCGGTCCACGGCGTCCCGGGAGCCGCACAGCACCGAGCCCATGGGCGCCCCCAGGCCCTTGCTCAGGCAGACGGACACCGTGTCCACCCCCCAGGCCAGGGCGGACAGGGGCTCCCCCAGGGCGGCGGCGGCGTGCCACAGGCGGGCGCCGTCCAGGTGCACCTTGAGCCCCACCGCCTGGGCCTGCTCCACCAGGGCCCGGTGCTCGGCCCCGGTGAGCACGGCGCCGCCGGCGAAGTTGTGGGTGTTCTCCAGGCACAGCAGCGTGGTGCGCAAAGCGTGGTACGGGCCCGGGTCTGCCGGCGGCGCGCCACACCTGCATGGGCACGATCCGGCCCGGGCCGCCCTCCCAGGGCAGGGCCTCGGGCATGCCCCCCGCCAGCCAGGCCCCGGTGCCCAGTTCCGAGCCCAGCACGTGGGCCTGGGCCGGGGCCAGGAAGCGGTCGCCCCGCTGCAGGTGCAGCATGAGGGCCAGGAGGTTGGCCATGCACCCGGTGGGGACCCACAGCCCCGCGTCCTGGCCCAGCAGGTCCGCCACCCGCTGCTCCAGGCGGTCCATGGTGGGGTCCCGGTCCAGCACGTCGTCGCCCACCTCGGCGGCGGCCATGGCCATGCGCATCTCCGGGCCCGGGCAGGTCACGGTGTCCGAGCGGAAATCCAGGGTCTTCATGGCCGCCTCCAGGCATCCAGGGGAAAGACAACAGGCTCACGCGGAACCATGATAGCCCGGGAACCGGGCGCCGCTCCCGGCACGGGGGCTTGCGCGGCCGCCGGCACCGGATCACCCTCGATGCGGACCCGCCGTCCAGGAGCCGCCATGACCCTGTCCCCTGCCATGCTGCCCGGCCTCGCGGCCGGCCCGGGGCGCCCATGATCGTCCTGGAGGACCTGCACAAGGCGTTCCTGGTGAAGGACAAGCGCACCCGCGCCCGGCGCCGGATCGAGGCGGTGCGGGGCATCTCCCTGCGGGTGGCCCCGGGGGAGATCTACGGCCTGCTGGGCCCCAACGGCGCCGGCAAGTCCACCACCCTGCGCATGATCGCCGGGCTCATGCGGCCGGACCGGGGGCGCATCCTGGTGGGCGGCCTGGACACGGTGCGCCACCCGGAACAGGCCCGGGCCCAGGTGGGCTACCTGGCCACGGACCTGGGCGTCTACGGGCGCTTCACGCCCCGGGAGCTGCTGCGCCTGTTCGGCGAATTCCAGGGGCTGGAGCCGCGCACCGCCGAGCGCCGGGCCATGCGCCTGCTGGAGCTCCTGGACCTGGGCGGGTTCCAGGACATCCGCATGGAAGGCTTCTCCGGCGGCCAGAAGCAGAAGGTCTCCATCGCCCGGGCCCTGCTCCACGACCCCAAGGTGGTGATCTTCGACGAGCCCACCACCGGGCTGGACGTGTTCACCGCCCGGACCGTGCTGGACCTGCTGCGGGTCATGCGCGGCGAGGGCCGGTCGGTGGTGGTGTCCACCCACATCATGCCCACGGTGGAGGCGGTGTGCGACCGGGTGGGCATCCTCTTCGACGGCGCCCTGCACGGGGACGCGCCGCCCCGGGAGATCCTCGCCGGCCGGGGGGTGGCCACCCTCGACGAGGTGTTCTTCCAGCTGGCGGCCGAAGCCCAGGAGGGCCGGTCATGAAGGCCGCCCTCCTGATCCTCAAGAAAGAGTTCATGGAGCTGTCCAAGGACAAGCGGACCCTGTTCTTCACCTTCGGCATGCCCCTGATCCTGTACCCCCTGATCTTCGCCATGATGGGCCGCCTGGGCAGCCACGACGCGGCGCTGCGGGCCGGGAAGGCCAGCCGGGTGTGCCTGGTGGACCCTTCCGGGGTCCTGGCCCCGGCCCTGCGGGAGGATCCCCGCCAGTTCCGGCTGGTGCCTCCCCCCCCGGCGACCTGCGCCAGGCCATCCGGGACCAGAAGCTGGAGCTGGACGTGGAGGTGGAGCCCGACGGGGCGGCCAAGCTGGCCCGCCAAGAGACCCTGCAGGTCAAGGTCCTGTACGACCAGAGCGACGATTCCTCGCGCCTGGCCCTGGACCGCCTGCGGGGGCTGGTCAGGCAGCTGCAGGCCAGCGTGGTGCAGGAGCGCCTGCACCGGCTGGGGGCGCCGCCCCAGCTGGCCGAGCCGGTGCGCCTGGAGACCGCCGAAGCCGGGGACCTGGGGCTCGCCGCCGGCAAGATGATTGGCTCATTCCTGCCTTACCTGCTGATGATCATGATGTATGCGGGCGCCATGCAGCACGGCATTTACGCCACCGCCGGGGAGAAGGAGCGGGGCACCCTCCTGAGCCTGCTGGCCACGCGCCTGCCGCGCACCCAGATCATCCTGGGCAAGCTCCTGTACATCTTCGCCATCGGCATCCTGTCGGCGCTGGTGAACCTGGCCAGCATGGGCCTGTCCGTGGCCCGCCTGCTGGCCTCCGGGGCCGGTCCCGAAGCGCCGGCCCGGGCCCAGGCCGCCGCCACCGGCCTGGCCGCCCTGGCCACGCCGGGGGTCCTGGGCTGCACCTTCCTGCTGATGGTGCCCCTGGGGCTGTTCTTCGCCAATTTCATCCTGCTGGCGGGCATCCAGGCGCGCACCACCCTGGAGGCCTCCACCGCCCTCACCCCGGGCATCTTCGTGGTGGTGCTCCTGGGGGTCTTTTCCATGGCTCCGGGCATCGAGAAGATGGGCTGGCTGCCGTTCGTGCCGGTGCTGAACGTCAGCCTCGCCATCCGCAAATTGTTCAGCCAGCAAGCGGATATGGGGCAATACTGGGTGGCGCTGGCCATGACCCTGGGCCTGGCGGCCCTGATGACCTGGGTCTCGACCCGCATGCTCAACCGCGAGTCCGCGCTATTTCGGCTATAATTGGAAACGTTATTTCATCAGGGGATTCAGCATGGCAACCAAGACCAAGACCTCCGAAGCATCTGCGCCGGCGCCGGAAGGATCGGTGGAGCAGGTATTCTCCGAGGGCCTGTCGCGCCTTGACGGCGGTGACCTGGTTGCGGCCGCCAAGGCCTTCACCTACGTGCAGGAGGAGGCGGTGCGCCAGGACCGCCTGAACCTGGTGCGCACCGCCCGCAGCTACTTGGCGGCCATCCAGGCGCGGATGGAAGAGAAGGGCGAGGCGTCCAAGGAATCCTCCGAGATGGCGGCGCAGATGCTGCTCAACCGCAAGGACCCGGGAGGGGCCCTGGCCAAGGTGGCGGCCGGCCTGCAAGCGGCCCCGGACCGGGCCGCCCTGCATTACCTCAAGGCCCTGGCCCACGCCCAGCTGGGCCAGGGACAGGAATCCGCCGACGCCCTCGCCCGCGCGGTGGAGCTGGATCCCGACCTGCTCTTCCAGTTCCGCCTGGAGCCGGATTTCGAAGCCGTGCGCCACTCCGCGCCCTTCGCGACCCTCATGCGCAGCTGACCCATGAATGCCCCCAGGGGTCTGCACGCCGACCTGCCCCTGCGGGTGGTGGCCATGGGGGGCGGCACCGGATTGGCGGCCCTGCTGCGGGCGGTCAAGGCGGAAGCGGACCGGGCGCGGGATCCCTGGAAGCTCACCGGCATCGTCACCGTTTCCGACGATGGGGGCTCCAGCGGGCGGCTGCGGGACGAACTGGGCGGCATTCCTCCCGGGGACCTGCGCAACTGCCTGTCCGCCCTCACCCGGGAGGAATCGGTCCTGTCCGACCTGCTGAACTACCGCTTCAAGGGCGAGGGTTCCCTGGCGGGGCACTCCCTGGGCAACCTGATGCTCCTGGCCATGGCGGACCTGGCCGGCGACTGGGTGCGGGCCATCCGCCAGCTGTCCGGGGTGCTGGTGACCGTGGGCCGGCTGTATCCATCCACCCTGGTGCCGGTGGTGCTGCGGGCCGAGGACATGGAGGGGCGGGTGTACTGCGGCGAGACCTCCGTGAACTCGGCCACCCCGCCCCTGGCCCGCCTGTGGGTGGAGCCCCACGACGCCGAGCCGCTGCCGGAGGCGGTCCTGGCCATCCTCCAGGCGGACGTGATCCTGCTGGCCCCGGGCAGCCTGTACACCTCCACCATCGCCGCCCTGCTCATCGCCGAACTGCGGGCGGCCGTGGCCCGCACCGGCCTGCCGGTGCTCTACGTGGCCAACCTCATGACCGAACCGGGAGAGAGCGTCGGCATGGACCTGGAGGCCCACGTGGCCAGCATCCAGGCTTACGCCTGCATCGCCCTGCACACGGTCATCGCCAACACCACCCCGCTGCCGCCGGCCCTGCTGCGACGGTATCTCAAGGAGGGCGGCGCGCCTCTCCTGGCCGACGCCGGAACGTTGTGCGGCGTGCCGGTGGTGGCCCGCCCCCTGCTCGATCCGGAGGCGGAAATGGCCCGCCACCACCCGGTCCTGCTCAACCGGGCCATCCGGGAAGTGATCGCAACCTTATAGTTACTGGCTCTGGACAGGTTTTCCGACGACAATGGGGCTGCCGCCCCCGGGGCGGCCAGGCGCGGCAGGACGGCAGGAGCAGCTCGATGGGTCTGAAGGGCGATCTATCCACCATGGGACTGGAGGACATCCTCCAGTGGCTGGCGGTGGGCAAGAAGACCGGCATCCTTGAGCTCAAGGGCTTCCTGCACACCAAGCGGGTGTCCTTCGCCGACGGCCGGATCACCAGCGTGTGGTCCTCGGACCCGCGGGAATACCTGGGCCAGTACCTGCTGGCCTTCAACCGGATCACCGAGGAGCAGCTGCGGGAGGCCCTGGCCACCCAGGAGGACGAGAACCAGCTCCTGGGGCGGATCCTGGTGAACCGCCAGCTGATCACGGAGGCGGAGATCCGCCGCATCGTCCAGATGAAGGTGGAGGAGTCCATCTACGACACCTTCCTGTGGACCATGGGCACGTTCGAGTTCATGGACGGCCAGCCGCCCCCGCAGAGGTCCATGCTCCTCGGCCTGGAAGTGACCGGGGTGGTGCTGGAGGGGGCCCGGCGCATGGACGAGTGGAAGCGCGTGCGCATGGTCATCAAGGGCGGGGACGCGATCCTGGCGGCGGTGCCCGAGGCCATCGCCGAGATGCTGCCCCTGGCCTCCGAGGACGCGGACATCCTGGCCCGCCTGGACGGCTACAAGACCGTGGACCAGCTGGTCATCGAGATGCGGATGCCGGAGTTCAAGGCCAACAAGCTGCTGTTCGACCTGTGCGAAAAGGGCCTGGCCGCCCTGGTGCATCCCGGAGGCAAGCTGGGGGAGCAGTCCAGCCTGCAGCTGCAGCGGGCCCGCCAGCTGGTGGAGCGCCAGAAGCTGCAGGAAGCCCAGGAAGAGCTGCGCCAGCTGCTGCAGGAACAGCCCAGGCTGCACGAGGCCACGCGCATGCTCCAGGTGGTGGAGCACCTGCTCAACGACCGCACGGTGGACGAGCACCTGGTGCCGGAACTGGCGATACCTATTGAAGAGCTCATGGAGGCCCAGTTGGGGCCCAATGAGGCATTCCTTGCTACCCGGGTGAACGGGGTCTGGAGCATCCACGACATCATCTCCATCTCCCCCTTCCCCCAGGAGGAATGCACGGCGATCTTCTCCAAGCTGATCAAGCGTGGGATCCTCAAAGTCCAGAAACCATCAGGAGGCCTCCAGCCGGATTATGGGCGGTGAGGCCGTCGCCACCGGAGAGGGCCGATGCGCATCTTCCATACCCTGACCATTGCCGCCGCCATCCTGCTGGCTCCCTGGGCCCCGGCCCAGACCGCCCAGACCACCCGGGCCGCCCAGACCACCCGGGCCAAGCCCCAGAAACCCAAGGTCTCGGTGGCGGCGCTCCAGGCCCAGATCAAGCAGCTCACCGAGGAACGGGATGATCTGCAGAGCCGCCTGACCGCCGCGGAGGGCCTGCAGGAGGACCTGGCCGCGGCCCGGCAGAGCCGTGACCTGGCCCGCCAGGAGGCGGACAACAGCCGCAAGGAGCTGGAGCAGATGAAGGCCGCCCTGGCGGAGAACCAGGGCAGCTCCGACACCATCCTCAAGGAGCTGCAGAAGACCAAGGAGGACTTGGCCGCATCCCAGGCCGTCAACGAGACCCTGCGCACCGACCTGGAGGCGGCCAAGGCCAAGCAGGATGCACCCACCGGCGCGGGCGCCCTGGTGCCCATCACCCCCGAAGTCACGCCCGCCCGGCCCCTGAACCTGAACCGCATCACCCCCAAAGCCAAGAAGGTCGACCGGGGTGTGGTGGTGGTGAACGTGCTGGTGAGCGAGAGCGGCGAAGTGCTGGACACCCGCCTGCTCCAGGGCCTGCCCGGCCACGGGGAGTGGATCGACAAGGCCAACGCCACCTGCGTGGACCAGGCCCGCCGGCTGGTGTTCGACCCGGCCCGGGCCGCCGACGGCAAGACCAAGGTGCGGGTCTGGCAAGGGGTCGGGTTCATCGTGGACTGATCCTCAGATCAGACCTCGTAGGTCCCCTTGCCGCTGATGATCACTTTGCCGGGGGTCTTGACCAGGAGCCATTCGTTGGGGACCAGCACGTGGTCTTCCCGGTCATCCTGGATGGTCACCCACAGGCTGCCGGAAAGACACCGGATGAGCTGGCCTTCCATGCGGGCGAACACCGCCACCCGGTCGTTGGTGACGGTTCCGGAAACGCCGGCCATGGGCCTGACCCGTTCGAGGACGGCGCGATTCCGGTCCCGGTCGTAGGCTTTCATGGACTTGCGGGTGGGTGTGGATACCAGTACTTGGAACATGGTTTTTCCTTTCATGCCCGGCCCTCGCCGGGTGGGGTCCATCCCGGGGCCAGGATGGATTTTCCCCAGCCCGGTGACGACCCGGTTCTTGCTTGGTTTCGGGACACGGTTCCCGTTCCCGCGTTCCGGGTGGGGAACCCTGATGCTGCCGGAGCGAGGCTAGATCGCCACCTGGCGGGCCAGGGGAGCCACGGTGCCGCTGGCCCGGATCTCATCCAGGCCGGACAGGGCGATGGTGGTCATGGTGCTCTGGATCCCCGGCACCGCGCGGACGCTGTCGAGCGCGTGCTGCAGGGCCGTGGGGCTGGCCAGGCGCAGCTTGGCCACCATGCACCATTCGCCGGTGACCCGGTGCAGGTCCTCCAGCAGCCCGCCCTCGAAGGACAGGCCTGCGACCTGGTGCGCGCAATCGGTGCCGCCGGTGGCGCTGGCGCGGATCCACACGAAGGCGGTGAGGGGCAGGCCCAGGGCCTCCCAGTGGACGCGCGCGCCGTAGCCGCGGATGATGCCCTGGGCCTCCAGGCGCTTGATCCGCTCGAACACCGCCGGGCGGGACAGGTGCACTTCCCTGGCGATCTGCTCGTGGCTCAGCCGGCCATTGTCCATCAGCACGCTGACGATTTTCCGGTCCATGGCGTCCATGCGCGCCTCCTTGCTCCGCTGCCGACACCAGTTTGGTCCGGGCCAGCGGGACGGCAAGCGTTGTGGGCGGATTCCGACGAAACGTTGGAGCATGGCCGGGAAATTCCCATTACCGGCCCCACCCCCTTGGACGGATCGTCAGGCCCAGCGCACCGCGTACACCGGCGGCAGGTGTTCCGCCACGGTGGTCCAGGCGTCGCCGCCGTCCTCGCTCACCCACAGGGAGCCGGTGGTGGAGCCGAAGGCCAGGCAACGGCCGTCCCCATCCACGTCCAACGCGTGGCGCAGCACAAGCAATACGTAATCCTCAACCAGGAACGGCAGGGGAAGATGGTTATATTGCTGTTTGAAATCCTCAAGGAGCGGGACGCAGCCGGCAGCGTATTCGCGGACTGGGACGCAAGGTCGGAGGGCGGCTGTTCGTTCGCGGTTGGGCTGGTGGCGCACACCGGCAGCACTTCGGCGATGCTCGATTGCGCGTCGGCCGGGGAAATCCGCCTCGGCCAACAGCGGGAGCTCGCGCCGGGCCGCTATTCGATCTCCGCCTACCTGCGCGGGCTCGACATCGGCAACAGCGACGGGGCGCGCGCCATCGAGTTCGCATTCAACGGCCGGCGCATCGACCTCGACAAGACCGGCACTTTCGGGTGGAAGCGATTCACTTACGTCGCCGAGTTGGCGAAACGAACCATCGCCGGGCCGTCATTCGGGTTGC
>CAWFOJ010000306.1:0-3301 GCA_963816585.1 uncultured Holophagaceae bacterium
CTCCCGCTTCTGTCCGTCTCCCGGGAGGAGCTGGAAGCGGGCCGCCAGGACCTGGCCTCCGGGGATGACGGCCGGCCGGTCCTGGGGGTGGTGCTGAGGGGTAGTGCGGGCGCCTTTCCTTCTCCCGGATGGTGGGAACGGGCCCTGGCGATATGCGGGCAGGCCGGCTGGCGTGCCCTGGTGCTCTCTCCGCCCGAGGCGGGCCCCTTGACCCCCGTGGGACTGCGGGGACTCATGGGCCGGCTGGCCGCCTGTCATGCGGTGCTGGGGCCCAGCACCGGCCCCCTGCACCTGGCCTCGGCCCTGGGGGTGCCGGTGGTCTGCCTCATGGGCCGCCGGCCCCACCACGGCCCGGACCGTTGGGCGCCCCTGGGACCCCGGGGCGCAGGTGCTGCAGGAACCCCGCCCCGGAGGCGGACCTGGCCCAGGGCACGGACCGCCTGGATCCGGCCGAGCTGGTGCCCCACCTGGCCCGGGTGCGATGACCCCCCCTCCGGATGCCACCTGGGTGCGCTTCCCCCGGTTCGTGGGGGACGCGGCCATGCAGCTGCCGATCCTGCGCCTGCTGCGCAACCTGGAGGTGGGCCCGCTGGTGGTGTGGGGGCCGGCGTCCACCGTGGCCCTGGTGGAGGGGCACGAGCTGGCCGACGCGGTGGTCCCGGACCAGGGCAAGCCCGGCCCCTGGGCCATGGCTGCCCTCCTGCGCCGGTACCGGGCTGCCCGGTCCATCCACTTCCCCAAATCCCTGCGTCCGGCCCTGGCCGCCTTCCTGGCCCGGGTGCCCGAGCGCATCGGAGTGAACGAGAGCCTGGCCGGGCTCTTCAATACCCACAGCGGCCCCTTCTGGCGCGCCGAGGGGCCCTTCATGCAGCGCTACCACGCGGTGCTGGCCAGGCGCTGGCCGGGCCTGCCGCCCATGCCCTTCGCCGATTATGCCCCAAGGGCCGCGGTGGACCTGCCCCGGGAGCCCTACCTGTGCCTCATGCCCGGATCCACCTGGCCGTCCAAGGCCTGGCCCCGGGAGCACTTCCTGGCCCTGGCCCGGAGAGCGCGCCAGGAGGGCCTGGGGGTGGCGGTGCTGGGCTCGGCCGCGGAAGGGGAGGTGTGCGCCTTCGTGGCCCGGGACGCCACCCACGACCTGTGCGGGCGCACCACCCTCGTGCAGGCCGCCGCCTGGCTGCGGGGCGCCTGGGCCGCCGTGGGCAATGATTCGGGGCTCAGCCACCTGGCCGCCGCCTGCGGCACTCCCACCCTGGCCCTGTACGGCGCCACCGATCCGGCGGGCAGCAGCCCCTTCGGTCCCCGCATCCTGGCCTTGCGCCTGGAGGGCATCCCCTGCGCCCCCTGTTTCCGGCCCGCCTGCACCGTGGCGGGGCATCCCTGCCTTGCCGGGATCACCCCGGACCAGGCCTGGGCAGCCCTTGCAGGTCTGCTGCAAACGTAGGAAATTTCTTTGCTAGAGGTTCCCATGCGCCTTCCCGCCCTGCTCGTGCTCGCCCCGGTCGTCTGCCTGGCCCAGCCATCCCAGCAGCCCCAGCCGTCCCAGCCCGAGCCGCACATCAGCTTCGACGCCCTGCACTTTGATTTCGGCAAGATCTCCGCCGACGCCAAGGTCTCCCACCGGTTCCAGGTGACCAACACCGGCCAGGCGTACCTGAACATCACCCGGCTCGACCCGTCCTGCGGCTGCACCTCCACGGTGCTGGGCAAATGGTCCCTGGCCCCCGGAGAGAGCACCGAGGTGGAGGTCATCTTCAATCCCGCCGGGTACCGGGGCCCGGCCCGGAAATCCGTGCAAGTGGTCTCGAACGATCCGGCCAGCCCCGCCACCCTGACCTTCGAGGCGAACGTCATCCGGGAGATCATGCCTTCCACCGACAGCGTGTTCTTCCAGGACCTGGTGCGCACCCGGCCGCGCAGTGCCTCGGTGAAGATGGTCTCGGGCACCGACCAGCCGGTGAAGCTCCTGGAAGCCAAGGCCCCCGGGGCCCCGTACCTTTCCACGAGCCTGCGCCAGGACGGCAATGACGCCTGGGTGGACATCACCCTGGACGGCCAGAAGATCCCTCCCGGGCGCCAGATGGGGGCCGATGCCATCTTCGTGCGCACCGCCAACCCCAAGGTCCCCAACATCACCGTTACGGTCCAGTGGGAAATGCGGGCCAGCGTGCTGGTGGACCCCTTGCGGGTGGCCTGGTCCGACGAGGCGGGCAAGGAACTGCGGACCAAGATCGTGCTCAGGCAGGTGGACGGCAAGCCGTTCCGGGTCCTTTCGGCCAAGACCACCAACCCGGTGCTCACCGTGGAAGGGGCCGGCAAGAAGGAGGCCGCGCCGGTCCAGGAACTCCAGGTGGTCATGGCCCCCAACGCCCGCCCCGGCCTTTACACGGAGAAGATCCTGCTCACCCTGGACGACCCGGACCAGCCCGAGCTGGAGGTGCGTGTTTCCGCCACCCTGCGCCAGCCTGGCGCGCCGGCCAGCGCCGCGGCCCCCGCGTAGGTACCTAGACATCATGTATTGGCCCCGCATCCGATGAGGGGCTCGGCGACTTAGGTATCCGGGGGCTCTGCCCCCGTACCCCCGGGATTTTTCGCATATGGCCCAAAAAATTGGGCAAAGGGCCGGAGGTCTCCGGCCCGCCCATTTTTCGGGCCCGGGACGGCGCTCAGGTCGCATCCCTGCGGAGCCCTATCCTCCGCCTGGCTGCCCCAAGGGTGATTCCCGGGCAGATCCTCGGCAAGGCCTTCAGCCTGCCCAAAAGGGCCTGCCCTATCTCAAACAACGCGGATTATGCCCGGTGCGCCAGAAAACCCACCTGCTCAGAGCCGTCATTGAGGAGGGCAGGCACATGGAAGTCTATAGCAAATTCGTCGGAACGGACGTCCATAAGGAGACGATCGCCGTCTCCGTGGCGGAAGCATTTGGAGGGGAGGTCCGCTACGTGGGGGAGTTTCGGAACAACCCTGAGGCGGTCAGAAAGTTCATTCGGAGCTCCGCAAGGACGAAGCGAAGCTGTCCTGCTGTTACGAGGCCGGGCCCGGCGGCGACGTCCTTCATCGGCAACTCCTGGGAACTGGGGTGGCCAACCAGGTCGTGGCGCCGTCCTGATCCCGAAGAAACCTGGGGACCGGGTCAAGATGGATCGACGGGACAGCCAAACCCTGGCCGGCTTCTCAGGGCCGGGAGTTGACGGCGGGCTGGGTTCCGAATCAGCCCCAGGAAGCGCTGAAGGATCTGACCCGAGGCAGGGAGGATCTGAAGCACCTTGAGCGTAGCAATACGATGCGTCAAGTACATAAC
>CAWFOJ010000307.1:0-6527 GCA_963816585.1 uncultured Holophagaceae bacterium
CCGGCGCGTTCTGCGCCGGGTTGGCCCGGCGCGACCGGGGAGCGCGGGAGTGCAGGCTGGTGCGCATTGCCGCACCCCCCGGCCGGGCCGGGCCGAAGGGTCAGTTCTGGCACCAGGCCGGGCGGTCCCCACCTGGGCGGTGCCGTCGTGGATCCACATGAAGCCGTTGATGCCCCAGCAGGGACCCCAGGAATTCTTCAGCAGCCAGGCCTGCTTGCTGTCGTCCCAGCCCACCAGGTTGATGGCGTGGTTGGTCTGGGAGCTGCGGTTGGGGTCCACGAACACGCCGCCGGTGTAGGCCTGGAAGTAGTTGTCCGCGTATACGGCGGCGGAGACGCTGCCGTACTTGTAGATGGCGGCCTTGATGGCGGCCACCGGCGGAATGCTGTTGCCGTCGCCCACATAGCCCCAGGCGCTGACCGGAGTATAGGTGGTGCCGGTGTCGAAGCGGCAGGTGGTCTGCCGGGCCACGTAGGGGAAGACGCTGGCCGGAACGGCGCCCTGGTAGTAGCCGCTCTGCCCGGCCTTCTGGGGCATCAGCATGTCGAAGGCGTACCATCCGCCGCCGCAGCTGTAGCCGAACGGGTTGCAGGACAGGACCTGCTGCTCCGAGAGGATCCGGTAGTCGCCGCTGGGGGTGATGGAGCCGTCGGCGTTGACCATGGCCTGGGGATAGCCGTGGCTCTTGAGGGCCGCCGACTCCAGGGTGGCGACGGTGGAGAAGTCCCAGCAGCTGCCGCACTGGCCCTGGTCCTTCACGGTGCTGGCATAGCCGATGTAGCGGCCCGGGAGCGTGGACGGGTCCACTTCCTCGGCGGCCTCGAAGTTCAGGCAGCCGCCCGCCGCATGGGCCTGGTAGTCCGCCTGGCGCAGCTCCACTCGAGTGCCGCACAGCTGATTCAGGTCGTACTGCATGGCCGGGTTGACGCCCACCGTGAAGGGCAGGCCCTGGGCCTGCACCTGGGCCGCCAGCTGGGCCGCGGCGGTCGCCACCTGGGGATCGTAGCCCCTGGGACCCGTGGCGGCCTGGGCCGCCATCGGCGGCGCCGCCACCGAAAGGGCGGCGAGGAGGGAGAAGGTGAGGGTCGTGTGCATGGGCTGCTCCGATCGGGGAAGGGTGGAGAACGTCCGGGCCGTGCCGACGCCGCGGGTGGCTCGGGGTTTGCGATCCTGGAAGCCGGACTGGCGGCGGGCGGAGCCCGGTCCGGCACGAGTCGGCGGGGATGCGAGAGGCGGGCGGGAGCGGCCGGCGGGTGATGCCTGGCCCTGGGCCCGGTTCCGTCTCTGCCCAACAAAGTCGTTCATCCCGTATCCATAGGCAAGCCCACATTGGGCTTCCGTGATGGGCATCACCGGGTGTCCAACCATCTTTTCAGGATACCGGCACATACCGGACAGGGAGCGGAGCGAGCACGTCCCGGGAGCCCCCGGCGCCTTGGCGCCGAAAGCCCCGCCATCCTTGGCCCCCCGGTTCCTCCCTGCTAACTTGGAAGCTCGGGTTGTCCTGGACCCCCCGTCGGAATGCCGCACATGGAATCTTTGGCCAGTCAGCTGCACCTCATGCCCGAGACCTTCTGGATGATCGCCAAGCTGGCCATCGTCTTCCTGGGGCCCCTCACGCTGGCGGCGGTGCTCACCTGGGCCGAACGCCGGGGCAGCGCCATGATCCAGGACCGGGTGGGCCCCAACCGGGCCCTGCTGTTCGGCCGCTGGCGCCTGCTGGGGCTGCCCCAGCTGGCGGCAGACGGCATCAAGTTCTTCCTCAAGGAGGACCTGGTCCCGGCGGACGCCAGCCCGGCCCTGTTCTGGCTCGCCCCGCTCCTGGCCTTCGTGCCGGCGGTGCTGGGCTTCGCCATCATCCCCTTCGGGCGCAGCTTCACCCAGGGCGGGCACACCTTCCACCTGAGCCTGCTGGACCCTGGCAACGGCATGGGCATGCTCTACACCATGGCCATCGGCGCGGTGGCGGTCTACGGCATCCTCACCGCCGCCTGGAGCAGCAACAACAAGTGGTCGATCCTGGGCGGGATGCGGGTGTCGGCCCAGATCGTGAGCTACGAGATCTCCATGAGCCTGGCGGTGGTGGCGGTGTTCCTGCGCGCCGGCGCCTACGATCCGGAGCAGATCATCGCCGCCCAGGCGGGCCTGTGGTACGTGGCGCCCCAGGTCCTGGGGTTCCTGGTGTTCTTCGTGTGCATGTTCGCCGAGACCAACCGGCTGCCGTTCGATTTCGCCGAAGGGGAGAGCGAGATCGTGGCCGGCTTCCACACCGAATACGGCTCCATGAAGTTCGCCCTGCTGCAGCTTTCCGAGTACCTGCACATCGTGACCGCCTCGGCGCTCATCGTCACCCTGTACTTCGGCGGCTGGCGGGTCCCCGGGTTCGCGGATCCCCCGGTGCTGCTCTCGGTGGCCGCGTTCGCGGTCAAGCTGCTGTTCTTCTGCTGGGTGTTCATCTGGGTGCGCTGGACCCTGCCGCGGTTCCGTTTCGACCAGCTGATGTTCCTGGGGTGGAAGGTGCTGCTGCCCCTGAGCCTGGGCAACCTCCTGCTCCAGGCCTGGCTGATGCGCAGGGGGTGGTGAGCCATGGCGGTGCTGGTCAAGAAGGTGGAGCTGACCTGGCTGGACCGGACCTACGTCTGGCCGGTGCTCAAGGGCATGGCCGTCACCATCCGGCACTTCCTCAAGCAGATCACCACCCGGCCCAGCAAGCGCTACACCATCGCCTATCCGGACCGCAAGCGCACCCCCGCCCCGGGCTACCGGGGCCTGCACGAACTGAAGCGGTTCGAGGACGGTTCCATCAAGTGCGTGGCCTGCTTCATGTGCGCCGAGGCCTGCCCGGCCCGGTGCATCACCATCGAGTCGGAGGAATACGGCGACATCAACAAGACCCAGGGGTTCCAGGAAAAGCGCCCGTCCGTGTTCCGCATCGACATGCTGCGCTGCATCTACTGCGGCATGTGCGAGGAGGCCTGCCCGAAGGACGCCATCTGGCTGCGGGACGACTACGAGCAGTCCTCCTACGACCGGCTCGCCGGGCAGATGGGCAAGTGGGACCTCATGAACACGTATGCGGACCGCGACCGCAAGCCGAAGATCGACCGGGACCCCACCCCGACGGTGCCGCACCACTCAGTCATCCCCGAGGAACCCTGATGTTCCTGACCTTCGCCCTCATCACCCTCATCGGGGCCGTGGCCCTGGTGTTCCAGCGCAACCTGGTGGTGGCGGGCCTGTGCCTGGTGCTCAGCTTCGCCGGGGTGGCCGGGCTGTTCCTGCTCCTGGGCAACCCGGTGGCCGCCGCCCTGCAGGTCATCGTCTATTCCGGCGCCATCGTGGTGCTGCTGCTGTTCGTGATCATGCTCCTGAACGAGCAGGAGGAGGAGCCGGCCCTGCGCTCCCGGCCGCTGCAGCGCTGGCTCTCGATCCTGGTCACACTGGCCATGGGCGCCGGCGCGGTGCGCCTGGTGGCCCATTCCGCCCTCCTGCGCGGGCTGGACCGGGGCGGGCCCCCGGTGCCCGTGGCCCTCGACCGCCTGGGCGTCGCCCTGTTCCGCGACCACCTGGTGGCCTTCGAGGCGGTGGGGCTGCTGCTCCTGGCCGCCATGGTGGGGGCCGTGACCCTGGTGAAACGGGACTTGTGAGGAGGATGCCATGACCACCGCCGGTTCCATTCTCCAGGGCGGGCTGCCGGGCTACATCCTGGTGGCCATGCTCCTGCTGCTCGTCGGCCTGGCGACGGTGCTGTGCCGGCGCTCGGTGCTGGTGCAGTTCATGGGCGTGGAACTGATGCTGAACGCCGCCAACGTGGCCCTGGTGGCCTTCGCCCGGTTCCGGGGCGGGGACGTGCAGGGCACCGTGTTCTATCTCTTCATCATCGCCGTGGCCGCATGCGAGGCGGCGGTGGGACTGGGGCTGGTGGTGGGGCTGTACCGCCATCGCCAGAGCACCGACTCCGACCGCGCCGACGCGCTGAAACAGTGAGGCCCTGATGCAAACGGTCGCGTGGCTCATCCCCGTCCTGCCCCTCCTGGGCGCGGCTTTCCATGGGCTGCTGGGCCGGCGCCTGGGCAAGGGCGCGGTCACCGCCGTTGCCCTCGCGGCGGTGGCCGGATCCCTGGTCCTGGCCGGGTGCGCCTTCTGGGCGGTGCTGGGGGCGCCGGACCGGCGCCTGGAATTCACCTACCTGGAATGGATGGCGGCCGGGTCCCTGCGCGTCCCCTTCGGCCTGGTGTTCGATCCCCTCAGCGCCACCATGGCCCTGGTGGTGGCCGGCATCGGCGCCCTGATCCACCTGTACTCGGTGGGCTACATGGAAGAGGAGCCGGGCTACGCCCGCTACTTCTGCTACCTGAACCTGTTCGTCTTCTTCATGCTGACCCTGGTCCTGGGCTCCTCGCTGCCCCTGCTGTTCGTGGGCTGGGAGGGGGTGGGGCTCTGCAGCTACCTGCTCATCGGCTACTACTGCGACACCGAGGTCGCCGCCGCCGCCGGGCTCAAGGCGTTCCTGTACAACCGGATGGGGGACCTGGGCATGATCATGGGCATGCTGGCCCTGTTCGCCGCCTTCGGCACCCTCACCATCGGGCCGATCCTGGCCCGGGCCGGGCAGCTGGCCCCGGAAACGGGGTTCGGGGTGCTCACCTTCGCCACCCTCATGATGTTCGCCGGGGCCGCCGGCAAGAGCGCCCAGATCCCCCTGTACCTCTGGCTTCCGGACGCCATGGCCGGCCCCACTCCGGTGAGCGCCCTGATCCACGCCGCCACCATGGTCACCGCCGGCATCTACCTCATCTGCCGCCTGGCCCCCCTGTACCAGCTCACCCCCATCGCCCTCACCACGGTGGCCTGGGTGGGCGCCGCGACCGCCCTGTTCGCCGCCCTCATCGGGCTGCTCCAGCGGGACATCAAGAAGGTGCTGGCGTACTCCACGGTCTCCCAGCTGGGCTACATGTTCCTGGGCCTGGGGTCGGCCGGGTTCGCGGCCGGATTCCTGCACCTGTTCACCCACGCCTGGTTCAAGGCCCTGCTGTTCCTGGGGGCGGGCAGCGTGATCCGCGGCCTGCACCACCAGCAGGACCTGTTCCAGATGGGCGGGCTCAAGGCCAGGATGCCGGTCGACCTTCTGGACCATGGTGGTCGCCACCCTCTGCATCATGGGCTTCCCGGGCACCTCCGGCTTTTTCAGCAAGGACGAGATCCTCTACCTGGCGTTCCTGAAGAGCCCCCTCCTGTACGCCGCGGGCCTGCTGGGGGCGGCCTGCACCGCCTTCTACATGTGGCGGCTGATGGCCCTGGCCTTCTGGGGCGAGCCCCGGGACCCCCACGCCTTCGAGCACGCCCATGAGAGCCCGGCCACCATGACCGTGCCCCTGGTGTGCCTGGCCCTGGGCGCGCTCCTGGCCGGGCTGCCGGGCCTGCCCCGCATCTGGGGCGGCGGTTTCGCCATCGAAGGCTGGCTTGAGCCGGCCCTGTCGTTCGGCCAGGTGCGCGCCGGGATCTCCCCGGCGGAACCCGGGGAGCGGCCCTGGCCTGGGGGCTCATGGCGCTGGCCACGGCGGTGGCCCTGGGCAGCGGCTACCTGGGCTGGCGCGCCTACCGGAGCGGGCCCGGGCCGGAACTGGCGTTCGCCGCCCGCCGCCCGGGCCTGTACCGGACCGTGGCCGCCAAGTTCTACGTGGACGAGGCGGTGGAGAAGGTCATCCTGGCCCCGGTGCGCTGGGTCGGCAACCTGTTCTGGAAGGGGTTCGACGTGATCCTCATCGACGGCCTGGGGGTGAACTTCCCGGGCGCCCTCACCCGGGCCGGGGGCGACCTGGCGATCCTGGTCCAGACCGGCCGGGTGCGCAACTACGCCCTGGGCATGGCCGTCGGGGCCGTGTTCCTGCTCTGGATCTTCTTGAGGTAGGATGCCGCCGTGATCACCGCCTGGATCAATTCCCACCTCCTCACCCTCCTGGTGTTCGCGCCGCTCCTGTGGGGCGCCGCCCTGCATGCCCCTGGACGAGCGCCAGGCGCCCCTGGCGAAGCTCCTGGGCCTGCTGGGCTCCTCCGGCATCCTGGCGGTGGCGGCCATCCAGCTGCTGCGCATGCAGCCGGACCCCCTGGGCCAGATCTGCGCCGAGCGGTTCGCCTGGTTCACGGTGGTGGGGATCCCGGTGGACTACCATCTGGCGGTGGACGGGCTGAACCTCTGGCTGGTGCTCCTCACCGCCTTCCTGGTGCCGGTGACCCTCCTGGGCACCTGGAACAGCATCCCGCGCCGGGCCGGGCCGGCGGTCGCCCTGTTCCTCATGCTGGAGTCCGGCATGCTGGGGGCCCTGGTGGCCCAGGACCTGCTGGTGTTCTACCTGTTCTGGGAGGCCATGCTGCTGCCCATGTATTTCCTCATCGGGATGTGGGGCGGGGACGAGCGCCAGTACGCCGCCACCAAGTTCATGCTGTTCACCCTCTCCGGCTCCCTGCTGTGGCTGGTGGCCTTGCTGTTCCTGGCCGGGAAGGCCGGCAGCTTCGCCCCGGACGTC
>CAWFOJ010000308.1:0-13405 GCA_963816585.1 uncultured Holophagaceae bacterium
ATGTTATAATCTACTTCGTTCAGGTTGGTCTTTGCTGGGGACCATCCCCTGCCCCGGCTGCTCCGGGCGGGGGTGCGCTGCGCCCTGGGCACCGACGATCCCGGCGTGATTCCCTGCACCCTGCCCGGGGAATGGGCCCAGGCCCAGGGCCTGGGGCTGACGGTGGACGAGTTGAGGGCCGTGCGGGTCCACGGGGACGCGGACGCCTGGTGCCTGCAGATGGGGCGGGACCGGGAATGACGCGTGATTTCCGGCCTCTTTCATGGCAAAATAGCGGTTTCGTAGTGCGCCCGTAGCTCAGCTGGATAGAGCATCAGGCTTCGAACCTGGGGGTCGGGCGTTCGAATCGCTCCGGGCGCACCACGAGGATCACTGGCAATTTATGCGAATGTGGCGGAACTGGTAGACGCACTGGATTTAGGTTCCAGCGGTTCACAACCATGCGGGTTCGAGTCCCGCCATTCGCACCACCCTACCGGCCCCCAGTTCCTCTCTTCCAACCCGCAGCAGGAGCGCCCATGCAGTCCAGCCTCAACCACCACACCGCCACGCGGAAATCCCTCGATTTTGTCGTCCCCGCCTCGGAGGTGAACGAGGAATTCAGCAAAGTGATCGCCAAGCTGACACCCAAGGTGAAGATCCCCGGGTTCCGCCCGGGCAAGGCCCCCAAGTCGGTGCTCCTGTCCCGCTTCGACCGGGAGATCAAGTCCGAAGTGGCGGAAGCCCTGGTGGAACGGCATTTCATGGCGGCCGCCACTGCCGCCGGGGCCCAGCCCATTTCCCGTCCGGCCCTGGACAAAGTGGACCTGCAGGAGGGCAACGACGGCAAGTTCAACGCCCAGTTCGACGTGGCCCCCCAGGTGCCGCTGCCCGGGTACAAGGGCCTGGACGTGGTCAAGAAGAAGCAGGTCATCGATGACGAGGCGGTGGCGGCGCGCCTGGAGGCCATGCGCGAAGAGGCCGCCAAGTTCATCCCGGTGGAAGATGGCGCCGCCGAGCTGGGGCACTTCGCCACCCTGGACATCAAGGTGAAGCCCCAGGGCATGAAGGCCATGGATTACAAGGACCAGGTGATCCAGCTGGCCGACGGCCGTCCCTTCGACCAGGAGATCCTGGGCATGCGGGTGGACGGGACCAAGAAGTTCACCCTCACCATGCCCGAGGGGGAGGCGAACCGCCCCATGACCGGCAAGCCCATCGCCTATGAGGTGACCATGAAGGACCTGCGGGCCAAGGTGGTGCCGGACCTGAACGACGAGTTCGCCAAGGACCTGGGCCACGCCAACGGCCTCGAGGACCTGCGCGCCGCGGCGCGCAAGGAGCTGGAGGAGAACGCCGAAGCGGAAGCCATGACCCGGGCGCACCAGGGCATCCTGGACCAGTTCCTGGACGCCAATCCCTTCGAAGTGCCCGCGTCCATGGTGGGCCTGCAGCTGAACGACTACTGCCAGGAGTTCGCCGAACTGGTGGCCCGCCAGGGGGTCGACCCCAAGAAGGTCAACTGGGAAGCCTACCGCCAGAGCCGCACCCGGGACGCGGAGCGGGCGGTGCGCTCCGGATACCTGCTGCAGGCCATCGGCAACACCGAGGACATCCAGGTGAGCGACGCGGAGCTGGAGGCGGAGATCCGCTCGTTCATGGAGGAGCGCAAGGTCCAGCAGCCCTTCGAAGCCTTCAGGAAGAAGCTGGAGGAGACCGGCGCCGTCAACGAGATCAAGGGCCGGGTGCGCACCGACAAGATCTTCGGCCACATCATGGCCCAGGCCACGGTCACCGAAGAGCTCCTGGACAAGGAGGCCTTCGCGGTCCTCAAGGAGCAGGAGCGCAAGCGCGAGGCGGGCGAGCCCACCGCCCGGTTCGACGTGACCGAAGGCCAGGAGGATGAGGAGGACGGCGGCCCGGCCCGGGTGGTATCGGCGGAACCCGAGCACGTGCACGGTCCCGACTGTGACCATGACCATGACCACGTCCACGACCATGACCCCGACCACGACCCCGACCATTGACCGTCCCCGGATCGGGATCGTCACCATCTCGGACCGGGCCAGCACGGGCGTCTACCAGGACCTGGGCGGCCCGGCCATCCGGGACACCCTGCAGGCCTACCTGGCCACTCCCTGGGAAGAAGCCTACCGGCTCATTCCGGACGAGCCGGAGCAGATCGAGGCCACCCTCAAGTCCCTGGTGGACGACCAGGGCTGCTGCCTGGTGCTCACCACCGGAGGCACCGGCCCCAGCCCCAGGGACGTGACCCCCGAGGCCACCCGGGCGGTGTGCGACAAGATCCTGGACGGGTTCGGCGAGCGCATGCGCGCCGTCTCCCTCCAGTATGTCCCCACCGCCATCCTGTCCCGGCAGCTGGCCGGGCTGCGGGGCCGCGCCCTGATCGTCAACCTGCCGGGCAGGCCCAAGTCCATCCGGGAATGCCTGGACGCGGTGTTCCCGGCCATCCCGTACTGCCTGGAGCTGGCCGGGGGACCCTCCCTTTACACCGACGAGACCGTGATCAAGGCCTTCCGGCCCAAACCCTAGGGCGGTCCGAGGAAGGGCTTGCCGTTGTCCGCGTCGAAATTGCCCTTGTCCAACCGGTTCTGGAAGTTGGAACTGGGGGAGATGATCGCCGGGGTGTTCCGGGCGAAGATCTTGTTCTTCAATTGCTTGATGTTGGCCGTGAAGGTACCGGGCCTGCCGGTGAACTTTAGGGTGAGGTCCACCCCCGCCTTCTCCGGATAGACGGCGAGGTAGTACGGCACGTTCGCCTGCATCTGGAAGGTGTCGCCCCGGTCCTTCAGTTCCTTCGCCAGGCGGGTGTAGCCTCCGGTGCCGGCGGATTCGTGCTGGTTCCTGAACACCGGCTTCTTCTCGATGGTGTAGACCTTCACCTTGCCTATCTTGTAGAAAAGGTCGCCGTAGCCCAGGGTGTACGGCTGCGGGCAGTCGACCCGGGACAGGGGGAACAGGGAGCGGTTCTCGTTGGCATCCTGCATCCCCAGGGTGGTGGCCAGCACGTCGGTGTTCTCCCGGATGAGGGGGGGGGCCGCGTTGACGATGGCGTTGGTCAGCTTGTCCTTGGCCAGGTCCATGAGGTTCCGGGGCATGGCCGCGTCGATCCAGATGAAGGCGGCGGGAATGGCCACCATGGCCCCGCCCACGTGCCCGGTGCCGGTCTGGCCCACCGCCATCTTCACGATGCCGATGGGATTGAGCCCCTGCTTCGCCCAGTCGTTGTACAGGGCATCGGTGCCGCTGAAATTGGCAGTTCCGTCGAAGGGGTCATGCACCAGCAGCACCGGGGCGTTGGGCTTCCACCCGCCCACCAGGGAGTTCTCGTCCAGCAGCTGGTTCAGGCGGCTGGCGCGATTGTCGATGTTGGCCCGGACCCAGGTCTCGTTCAGCACGGCCCGGGCCGGGACCAGGCCGTCCTTCCTGCCGGTGAGGCGGGCCTGCATCAGGGGGGTGATCTGGTCCCCGCTCAGGTCGCCCTTGAGCCAACCCACCACGTTGCCCGCCGGGTCGGTCTTGAGCAGGGCCGGGTTGGCGGCCTCGGCGAAGGACACCGCCCCCGGATACAGGTCCTGCCAGGCCGCCAGGAAATAGGCGGGAATGTAGGGACGGTCGTAGGGGGTCTTGGCGTCCTCCAGGAGGTTGCGGATCTGGGTGGAGAAATCGAACGGCCCGCCCATGCAGGCCGCGCCGGTGAGCTTGAGGTCCTTGTACCCGGGGTTGGTGGCCAGTTCTTTCACCGCCGCCATGGAGATGAAGCCCCCCTCCGAGTAGCCCACAATGTACGTTTCCCCGTCCCAGATGTAGTTGACGTCGTCGAAGATCCTGCGGCCGTCCACCGAGCCCCGGGCCGCCCGGACCAGGTCGCACACCGCCAGGGCGGTGGTCTTGGCGTGGCAGTAGGCGTGCTTCAGGGGCGACGGGTCGGCGCCCATGCCGTCCCCGTCCGGCATCACCACCGCGAAGCCGCACAGCTCGGCGGCCAGGGCGCCGAGCATGGTCTCGTCGCCCTTGTTGTAGTAGGGAACGAACGTGCGCCGAGTCTCGGTGGCGTGCTGGTAGACCACCAGGGGCACCTCGACGGGCCCGTCTTCCGTCTTGCGGCTGGGCAGGAACACCCGGCCGGAATAGACCCGCTCCCGCCCCGAGGCGTCCCTGGAGGCGTAGCGCAGCCTCCGGGAGGGCACCAGGGCGGAGACGTGCGCCTGGAGCATCTGCTGGAACACCACCATGGGCCCGAGCACCTGGAGGTCCTCGGCGCGCTTGCCCAGGTCCGCGGCGATCTTCGATTCCCACTGGGTCTTCCACTCCTTGACCGGGGTGACTTCCACATCCCCCAGTTCCACCAGGGTTCCGGGGGCGGCGGCCGGGGCCGGCACGGGCGCCAGGAAGGCAGCGGTCAAGGCGAGGGTGCCGAACCAGCGGGCAGTTCCCGGGCGAACGAGGATGCACATGGGCGGTCCTCCTGATTAATAATTAATTAATAATAGGACCCCAAGGCAAAGAAGCAACCGCCCGTTGCCGGACCGGTGGGACCTCATGACCAAAGGAATCAATTTCCATCCGACAAGGCCGGCCCGGGTGCCGCCTCGGAACCCCAGACCCGCAGGCCCCGGTAGTAATGCTGGAGCCGGATGTGCCTCTGGTTCAGATCGTCCGTGAACTCGGCCCGGGGGACCAGGGTGTGCCCCGGCTGGCAGTCCTGGGCCCCCAGGGCCGCCAGGGCCAGCAGAAAAAGGGCGGCAAGGCGGAAGTGGAGGATCCGGGACATAGGCACGATCGAAGACTCAATTAAATATTAATCAAATCTTCGATCCGGCCAGAGGCAAAGTTCCCTGTCCGCCGGTTCCCGGTGCGGGCCGAACCGGAACCCCTACGATCCGTCCCCGCCGCCGGTCATGGGCCGGGGGTCCAGCAGGGCGTCCAGTTCCCCTTCGGCGAGCAGGCCCTCCTCCAGCACCACCGCCTTCAGGGACCGGTTCTCCCGGTGCGCCCGGGAGGCGAGCCGGGCGGCCTGCTCGTAGCCGACGCGGGGCACCAGGGCGGTGACGGTCATGAGGGTGCGCTCCAGGAGGTCCTGGATGCGCTGGCGGTCCGGTTCGATGCCCCGCACGCAGTGGCGGGTGAAACTGGCGCAGGCGTCCGCCAGCAGCCGGATGGACTGGAGCAGGGCATGGCCCAGCACCGGCATGCAGGTGTTCAGCTCGAACCGGCCGCCGGCGCCGGCGGTGGCCACGGTCACGTCGTTGCCCAGGACCCGGGCGCCCACCATGATCACCGCTTCGCACTGGGTGGGGTTGACCTTGCCGGGCATGATGGAACTGCCCGGCTCGTTGGCGGGCAGCCGGATCTCCCCCAGGCCGCACCGGGGGCCCGAGGCCATGAGGCGCAGATCCTCGGCGATCTTCACCAGGCTCACCGCCAGGGTCCGCAGGGCCCCGTGGGCGAACACGCAGGCGTCCTTGCCGCCCATGGCTTCGAAGCGGTCCGGGGCCGGGCGCAGGGCCAGGCCGGTGCTCTCCCCCAGGCCGGCCACCGCCCGCCGGCCGAACCCGGGCGGGGCGTTGAGGCCGGTGCCCACGGCGGTTCCCCCCAGGGGCAGTTCCAGGAGCCCGTCCAGGGCCGTGTCCAGGCGCGCCAGGCCATGCTCCACCTGGCTGGCGTAGCCCCCGAACTCCTGGCCCAGGCTCACCGGCACCGCGTCCTGGAGGTGGGTCCGCCCCACCTTGACGATGTCCCGGAACTGCGCCGCCTTGGCCCCCAGGGCCTGGGCCAGGTCCCGGGCCGCGGGCGCCAGGGCGTCCCGGATCTCCAGGGCCGCGGCCAGGTGGATGGCGCTGGGGAACACGTCGTTGCTGCTCTGGGAGCGGTTCACGTGGTCGTTGGGATGGGCCGGCCGGTGGGAGCCCCGGGGCTCCCCGGCCAGTTCGCTGACCCGGTTGGCGATCACCTCGTTCACGTTCATGTGGCTCTGGGTGCCGGATCCGGTCTGCCATACCACCAGGGGGAAATGCTCGTCCAGGGCCCCCGCCGCCACCTCCTCCGCCGCCCGTATGATCAGGGCCCCCACGGCCGGATCCAGGACCCCCAGTTCCCCGTTGACCCGGGCGCACACCTGCTTGATCCGCCCCAGGGCGTGGATCAGGGGCGCGGGCAGGCGCTCCCCGCCGATGCGGAAGTGCTCGAGGGAGCGCTGGGTCTGGGCCCCCCAGTAGGCCCAGGCGGGCACCACCACCTCGCCCATGGTGTCGTGTTCGATGCGGGTATCCATGGTCCAGCCCCCTGGATGAAGATAGGAGGCCGGGACCGGCGCGCCAGTCCGGCGGAGCCTGCCCGGGTACTATTCGCCCCTCACCCGCGGGCGTGGGCCCGGTGCCGCTCCAGGATCCAGGCCACCACCTGCGCCGGGGTCAGGTGGCTGGAATCCAGTTCCACCGCGTCATCCGCCCGGCGCAAGGGCGACATGGCCCGGGTGGAGTCCGCCAGGTCCCGGCGCTGGATCTCCGCCGCCACCTCCTCCAGGGGCTGGGGCGTGCCCTTCTCCAGCAGTTCCTTGAACCTCCGCTCGGCCCGGGCGGCGACGCTGGCGGTGAGGAAGATCTTGCAGCAGGCGTCCGGGAACACCACGGTGCCGATGTCCCGCCCGTCCACCACCCAGTTCCCCGTGCGGCCGATGCGCCGCTGCTGGCCCACCAGCTCCTGGCGCACCCGGGGGTCGGCGGACACGTAGGACGCCATGCTGGAGATCTCCGGGGTGCGGATGGCCTCGCTCACGTCCTCCCCGCCCAGGAACTCCCGGGCGCCCCGCTGCTGGATGTCCAGGCCGCCCAGCAGGCGCTCCACCTCGCCCGGGTCGGCCAGGTCCAGCTTGTTGCGCTTGAACGCCAGGGCACAGGCCCGGTACATGGCTCCCGTGTCCAGGTAGCTCCAGCCCAGTTCCTGGGCCAGGCGCTTGGCGGTGGTGGACTTGCCGACCCCCGAGGGGCCGTCGATGGCGATGAGCGGGAGCGCGGGCATAGACCTCTTTCCGGTAGGGATCGGCTGGTTACCATTCTGCCTCATCCGCCCGAAAGCCATCAAACGGCCGGGGTTCCAGCCAATGAAAAAATCAAAGGGCCGGCTGGGCGCCTTCCTTCGGCCCTTCCGAGTCGATGACGCAGAGGACCTGGCGCATTTCCACGTTGTCCCCCTGCTTCACGTTCATCTGGGTGATGACGCCGCCGGTCTTGGCCTGGAGTTCGTTCTGCATCTTCATGGCTTCCAGGATGATGACCGTCTCGCCCGCTTCCACCCGGTCCCCTTCCGTCTTGAGGATCTTGAGGATCAGGCCGGGCATGATGGCGGTGAGCGCGCCGGCTTCCTCGGCGGCGCCGGCGGTGGCCTTGCGGGGCCGTCCGGCGGCCTTGGGCTCTTCCAGGCCCTGGGCCTGGACGGGGTAGGCGATGCCGTCCACTTCCGCCGTGCCGTTGCCCAGCTTCACCAGGTGGGGGTTGCCGGCCACGGTGATCTGGTTCTCCTTGCGCTCGAAGGCGAACTCCATGCCGTTGACCACCATCATGCCTTCCCGGCGCTCCAGTTCGTAAGCCTGGCCGTCCAGCACCAGCTTGAACTTGTTGTTGGCCATCTCACCACCCCCTCTGGATGCCCGCGCGCGCGGCCAGCTTCCACATGGACCCTCCCTGGGCCGGCCCCGCGGCCACCGCCGGCTTGACCTCCTTGCCCACGGCCTGCTGGTAGAGGGCCTCGCCGATGGCGGCGGCCAGCTCCTCCTTGCCGCCCAGGCCCTGCCGGCGCCGTTTGAGGAAGGGCCGGGCGATCTGGGGGAACAGGGCGTAGGACATGACGTCCTCGTCCGACCTGGCCAGGTCGCCGATCTCCTGCCTGGCGTCCTCCCAGGCCGGGGCCAGCATGTCGGCGGGACGGCAGGTGATGGGCTCCTCGTCGCCGATGGCCAGCTTCTGGATCTCCGGGTCCATGGGCGCCGGGGGCCTGCCGTAGTAGCCCCGGAAGTACTGCTTCACTTCCTCGGGGATCACCTTGTAGCGCTGCCCCAGCAGGACGTTCAGGGTGGCCTGGGTGCCCACGATCTGGCTGGAGGGGGTCACCAGGGGCGGGTAGCCCATGTCCTTGCGCACCCTGGGGATCTCGTCCAGCACGTCGTAGTGACTTGTCCATGGCGCCGTTCTGGCGCAGCTGGCCCACCAGGTTGGAGAGCATGCCGCCGGGCACCTGGAACTGCAGCACGTTCACGTCCACCGGGGGCACGCCCGCCTCGAAGCTCGCGTACTTCTTGCGCACCTCGGTCATCTTGCGGGCCAGGTCGGCCAGGGCGTCCAGGTCCAGGCCGGTGTCCCGGGGGGTGCCCTTCAGGGCTGCCACCAGGGTCTCGGTGGGGGGCTGGGAGGTGGACATGGACATGGCCGAGATGGCGCAGTCCACCACGTCCACGCCCGCCTCGGCGGCCTTGATCAGGGAGGCGGTGCCGAAGCCGGAGGTGTAGTGGGTGTGCAGCTGCACCGGCAGGCCCACTTCCTCCTTGAGGGCTTTCACCAGGCTGTAGGCGATGTAGGGGCTGATCATCCCGGCCATGTCCTTGACGGCGATGGAGTCGGCGCCCATGGCCTTCAGGTCCCTGCCCATCTGCACGAAGGCGGCGTCGGTGTGCACCGGGCTGATGGTGTAGGAGATGGTCCCCTGCACGTGCCCGCCCTCGCGCTTGGCGATCTTCATGGCCTGCTCCATGTTGCGCAGGTCGTTCAGGGCGTCGAAGATGCGGAACACGTCGATGCCGTTCTTGCGGGCCAGGACGATGAACTTCTCCACGATGTCGTCCGGGTAGTGCTTGTAGCCCAGCACGTTCTGCCCGCGCAGGAGCATCTGCAGGCGGGTCTTGGGCAGGGCCTTGCGCAGGGCGCGCAGGCGTTCCCAGGGGTCCTCCCCCAGGAACCGGATGGCCGTGTCGAAGGTGGCGCCGCCCCACACCTCCAGGGACCAGTAGCCGATCTCGTCCAGGACCGGGCAGAAGGGCAGCATGTCCTCGGTGCGCATGCGCGTGGCCAGGAGGCTCTGGTGCGCGTCCCGCAGGAGGGTCTCGCAGATCATCAATTTGGTCGGCATATCGCGCTACTCCACTTCGGACGGGTGGGGGAACATTTCCTTGGGCTTCACCATCAGCACCAGGGCACCCTCCCGGGACTCGGAGGAGTGGGTGGTGTAGGCCCGCACCACCGTGCATTCCCCCTGCTTGAGGGAGATCGGGGGGGCGTTCTTGAACCGGATGGTGACCTCGCCCTCCAGGACCAGGTACAGCTCATCCTGGATGTGCCGGTGGAACGGGTACACCTCCTTGAAGTTCATGACGTAGGCGGCGTGGTCGTTGACCTGCCCCAGTTCCAGGTGGCTGTACGGGGTGGTGAGGAGGTTGGCGAGTTCGGCGATGCTGGTCTTGTGTGCCATGGTGTCCCTCTCCGCTCACAAAGGCATGGTGCTGTGCTTGCGCGGCGGGTTGCTGTCGCGCTTGTTGCGGGTGACCTTCAGGGCTTCGATGAGCTTGGGGCGGGTCTCGCACGGGTCGATGACGTCGTCCAGGTAGCCCCGGGAGGCGGCCACGAAGGGGTTGGCGAACTTGTCCTTGTAGACTTCGATCAGCTCGGCGCGCTTGGCGGCGGGGTCGGCGGCCTCGGTCATCTCCTTGCGGTAGATGATGTTCACGGCGCCGTCGGGCCCCATGACGGCGATCTCGCCGGTGGGCCAGGCCACGTTGTAGTCGCCGCGGATGTGCTTGGAGCTCATCACGTCGTAGGCGCCGCCGTAGGCCTTGCGGGTGATCACCGTGAGCTTGGGCACGGTGGCCTCGCAGTAGGCATAGAGCAGCTTGGCGCCGTGCAGGATGATGCCGCCGTGCTCCTGGTCCACGCCGGGCATGAACCCGGGCACGTCCACGAAGGTCACCAGCGGGATGTTGAAGGCGTCGCAGAAGCGCACGAACCGGGCGCCCTTGATCGGAGGCCTTGATGTCCAGCACACCGGCCAGGACCAGGGGCTGGTTGGCCACGATGCCCACCGTGTGCCCGTCCAGGCGGGCGAAGCCGACGAGGATGTTGCCCGCGTAGCCCGCGTGGACTTCCATGAACTCGCCGTTGTCCACCACGTGGCCGATGACCTCGTGCATGTCGTAGGCCTTGCGCGGATCGGTCGGGACCAGGTCCTCCAGCGCCATTTCCTTGCGGTTCGGGTCGTCGCCGGTGTCCACCCGGGGCGGATCCTCCATGTTGTTGCTGGGCAGGTAGGCGAGCAGCTGGCGGACCGAGGCCAGGCAGTCCGCCTCGTCCTCGGCGGTGAAGTGGGACACGCCGCTCTTGGAGGCGTGGATGGCGGCGCCGCCCAGGTCGTCCATGGACACGTCCTCGTGGGTGACGGTCTTCACCACGTCCGGGCCGGTGATGAACATGTGGCTGGTCTTCTTCACCATGAAAATGAAGTCCGTGAGGGCCGGGCTGTATACCGCGCCCCCGGCGCAGGGGCCCATGATGGCGCTGAGCTGGGGCACCACCCCCGAAGCCAGGGTGTTGCGCAGGAAGATGTCCGCGTACGCCCCCAGGCTCACCACGCCCTCCTGGATGCGGGCGCCGCCGCTGTCGTTGAGGCCCACCACCGGCACCCCGTTCTTGACGGCCAGGTCCATGACCTTGCAGATCTTCTCGGCGTGGACCTCGCCCAGGGACCCGCCCAGGACGGTGAAGTCCTGGCTGAACAAGTAGATGGGACGCCCTTCCACGGTGGCCCAGCCGGTCACCACGCTGTCGCCCAGGAAGAGCTTCTTGTCCATGTGGAAATCATGGGTGCGGTGGGTGACAAAGGCGTCCAGCTCCCGGAAGGAGCCCTTGTCCACCAGGGCTTCGATGCGTTCCCGGGCGGTCATCTTGCCCTTGGCGTGCTGGGCCTCGATGCGCTCCACGCCTCCGCCGAGCAACGCGTCCTTACGCAGCTTCTGGAGCATGTCCTCTTTAGCCTTGGTATCCATCCAGCGTCCTCCTGGGATCCGGTTGATCCGTTGGGAAGTCCCTCCGGTCAGGGCCTGGACTTCCGCACAAAGTTGCCAATACCTGCCAACGACCCATTGTAGGGACCTTCACTAAAAACCATCCCGCAACCGTGATAATGGACACAGCCGGGAGGGCGGGCCGGCGCTGTTCCCTGCCCTCGGAAATAACAAGACACTGCTATCAGAAAGCCTTAGGATTAACCGCAAAACCGCCCTGGAGTCCTTCCCATGAGCCATCCTTTCCAACACTTCGTGGATGAGTTCGTCCAGCTGGTGGACGAGGCCCGGGGCTTGCCCCTGGGAGGCCTGCCGCCGGCGCCGGCGCCGCGGCTCCTGGACAACGCGCCCCGGGCCCTGGTGTTCGCGCCCCACCCGGACGACGAGAGCATCATCGGCGCCCTGCCCCTGCGCTTGCGGCGGGACCTGCACTTCCGGGTCTCGGTGGTGGCCGTGACCCAGGGCAGCAGGGTGGATCGGCAGGCGGCGCGGCTGGAGGAGATGCGCGGCGCCTGCCACTTCCTGGGCTTCGAACTGATCGCCACCGGCCCCGGGGGCCTCAGCGGCATCAACCTGCGCACCCGGGAGGCCCAGCCCGGAGCCTGGGAGGACGCGGTGATCTTCATCCACCAGATCCTCGCCTACCACCGGGCGGCGGTGATCTTCATGCCCCACGACCAGGACCAGAACAGCACCCACGTGGGCACCCACCACCTGGTGGTGGACGCCATGCGCAGCATGCGCCCGGGCTTCCGCTGCAAGGTGGTGGAGACGGAATTCTGGCGTCCCATGGCCGACCCCAACCTGATGGTGGAGTCCAGCCCCGGCGAGGTGGCCGACCTGGTGGCCGCCGTCTCCTTCCACAAGGGCGAGGTGGCGCGCAGCCCCTATCACCTGGTCCTGCCTTCGTGGATGGCCGACAACGTGCGCCGGGGCAGCGAACTGGTGGGGGGCCAGGGCACGCCGGCCCAGGATTTCCATTTCGCCACCCTGTACCGCCTGCGGGAGTGGGCCAAGGGCGACTTTTCCCCGGTGCTCAACGCCCCGCGGGTCATCCCCTCCGGCCCGGCCCTGGCGCCCTTGTTCAAGCCGTAGCAAGATCCGGGTTGAGGGGGGGCCCCGGATTCCGGATCCTGTGGGGGAGGGAGGAGGCCATGTCCCAGAGCGATTTCACCCGGGTGGCCGAGGCCATCCGCTACCTTAGCGGGCAGGTGCGGGAGCAGCCCTCCCTGGGGGAGGTGGCCGCCCGGGCCGGGGTCAGCGAATTCCACTTCCAGCGCATCTTCCAGAAATGGGCGGGGGTCAGCCCCAAGCGGTTCCTGCAGTTCCTGACCCTTCGGGACGCCAAGGAGCTGCTGCTGGAGTCCCGGTCGGTGCTGGAGACCAGCCTGGAGGTGGGGCTCTCCAGCCCCAGCCGCCTGCACGACCTGTTCGTGTCCGTGGAGCGCATGACCCCGGGGCAGTTCAAGGAGCAGGGCGAAGGCCTCACCCTGCGCTGGGCGGTGGCGCCGACCCCGATCGGCCCGGCGCTCTTCGCCGCCCTGGAAGACCGGCTGTGCGCCCTGGCCTTCCAGGAGGGTGCGGCGCTGGACGAACTGGAGGCGCGCTGGCCCCGGGCCCGGTTCCGGCAGGACCCGGCGGCGGTGGCGCCATTCGTCCGGATCCTGGAGAGCCGCCTGCGGGGCGAGCCGGCCCAGCCCCTGGCCCTGGCCCTCAAGGGCACCCCGTTCCAGCTCAAGGTCTGGGAGGCCCTGCTGCGGATCCCGGAAGGGCGGGTGCTGGCCTATGGAGACCTGGCCCGGCGGGTGGGCGAGCCCGGCGCCAGCCGGGCCATCGGCACCGCCGTGGGCCAGAACCCGGTGGCCTACCTGATCCCATGCCACCGGGTGATCCAGGCCAGCGGCGCCCTGGGCGGCTACCACTGGGGCGCCGGCCGCAAGCGGGTGCTCCTGGCCCTGGAACGGGCGCGCCAGCCGCTGCGCAAGGATTTGCCCATCACACGCGTCGCAAGCACCATGCACGGCCCGGAGAGCACCCTTCCGGGCTCCGCGATAATCCGGTAGTTGGTAAAATAGCGTTCGAGATATTCGTTGATCGGCTGGCAGAAGCGCTGAATGGGAAGCACCGGGTTCAAGTAGTTGATGGGAAACCCGCCGCCGATGTCGATGATGCTGAGAGAAATGCCGGAGAGCGCCGCCTTCCTGCAGATGTCGCGGCAGAAATCGAGCGCCTCGATATATTTGAGCGGATTCTCGTTTTGTGAACCGGCATGAAAGCTGATGCCCGCTACGGAAAGACCCATGGCATGCGCCTTTGCAATAAGGGAAAACGTCTGCGTTGGCGCGCACCCGAATTTATGCG
>CAWFOJ010000309.1:0-4743 GCA_963816585.1 uncultured Holophagaceae bacterium
ACCTTCATGGTGTTGGTACTCCCGGTGCGCCACAAGGGCAGGCCCAGGGTGATCACCACCTTGTCCCCGGCGCCCAGGGCTTGTTGTTGCTGCAGCAAAGACTCCACCGACGCCACCATGGCGTCCGAGTTCTCCACCCGGGTCACCAGCAGGGGCTGCACGCCGCGCAGGAGGCCCATGCGCCGGGCATTGGGCAGGTCGGTGGTGGCGCCGACCACCGCCACGTCCGCCGCCAGGCGGGAGACCATGCGCGCGCTGCCGCCCCCTTCAGTGAACACCACGATCAGCCGGGCGCCGATCTCCTGGGCGGTGCGGCAGGCGGCGAAGGCCAGGGACACGTCGGTGCGGCCGGCGTGACGGCGGGCCAGGGAATCCTCCAGGCGGCCCAGCTTGGGGTGGTAGTGCTGGTCCGCGTCCTCGGCGATGCGGTCCAGGAACTGGATGGCCTCCAGGGGGTACTTGCCCACCGCGCTCTCGGCGCTGAGCATCACCGCGTCGGTGCCGTCCCAGATGGCGTTGGCCACGTCCGAGGCCTCGGCGCGGGTGGGCTGGGGCTTCTCGATCATGCTCTCGAGCATCTGGGTGGCGGTGATGACCGGCTTGAGGGCCCTGCGCGCCGCGTGGATGATGCGCTTCTGCAAGGCCGGCACCTTCTCCACGCCGAACTCCACACCCAGGTCGCCCCGGGCCACCATGACGCCCCAGCATGCCTCCAGGATCTCCTCCAGGTTGTCCAGCGCCTGGGGATGCTCGATCTTGGCGATGATGGGCTGGGCGCCGCCCCGGGCGCGGACGACCGAATCCAGGGCGCGCAGGTCCGAGGCGCGGCGCACGAAGCTCTGTGCGAAAAGGTCCACGCCGTGCTCCACGCCCCAGCGCACGTCCTCCATGTCCCTGGGGGTGAGGGGATCGAAGGCCACGTCCAGGCCGATGGGGTGCACGCCCTTGCGCGCCTTCAGCCAGCCGCCCACGTCCACCTTCGCCTGCACCAGGTCCCGCTGCACGCCGCACACGGTCACTTCCAGGTTGCCGTCGTCCAGCACCCACTTCTGGCCGGTGCGCGCACCCTGGAACAGTTCCGGGTGCGGCAGGGGCGCGGCCCAGGCCAGGCCGGCGGGCGCGGCGCCGCCGTCGGGGAAGAAGCCGCCCACGCTGCCCGCGGTCAGCTCCACCGGGGCCGCCAGCGCGCCCACGCGCCACTTGGGCCCCTGCAGGTCCAGCAGCACCGGGATGCGCCGCCCCGATTCCAGGCTGAGCTCCCGGATCCATTCCAGAGCTTCACGTCGCGAATCCAGGTCGCCGTGGCTGGCGTTGAGACGGACGGCGTCGGCGGTGCGCAAGGCACTGGAGAGTTTTTCCCGGTCTGCGAGGGCTGGCCCCATGGTGATGAGTATCTTGGTTTTGCGCATGTTCTCCGCTCCCCTGTCCACAGGTATTCCACAGGTTTTTCCGCAGGATGGGAAGCATTATCGCCGTAAAATCGCCTTCGCACGGATCCCGGGCGGTGATAAGGTTCTTGGCTATCCCTGGAGTCGAAGCAATGCGTAAGCTGATGGAGGAACTCATCGCGGAATTGGTGCGGAAAGAGATCCCCCTGGACCTGGCAAAGCGAGAGCTGGAGCGGATCTACCTGGAGCAGGTGCTGGCCGCCAACAACGGCAACCAGAGCGCCGCCGCCCGCAAGCTGGGCATCCACCGGAACACCCTTTCCAAGAAGCTGGAACCGCTCTTGGACGGCATGCGCTATCCTGGGATCAACTGCTGACGGGCGACGTCTTCCATGCATGGACGCGGCCGTACAGAAATGGGGGATGGCCTATGACAAAAGTCGGCATCAATGGATTTGGACGCATCGGCCGGATGGTCTTCCGGGCCGCCTTGAAGCACTTCCCCGAATTGGAGGTGGTGGGCATCAACGACCTCCTGGAACCGGACTACCTGGCCTACATGCTCCAGTACGACTCGGTCCATGGGCGCTTCAAGGGTGACCTGGCGGTGCAGGGCAGCACCCTCATCGTCAACGGCCGGAAGATCCGCCTCACCGCCGAGAAGGACCCGGCCAACCTCAAGTGGGGCGAAGTGGGAGCCGACGTCGTGGTGGAATCCACCGGACTGTTCCTGGACGGGGCCAAGGCGGGCCGGCACCTGGAGGCCGGCGCCAGGAAGGTCATCCTCAGCGCGCCCTCCAAGGACGACATCCCCATGTTCGTCTATGGCGTCAACCACGAGACCTACCAGGGCCAGCCGATCATCTCCAACGCCAGCTGCACCACCAACTGCCTGGCGCCCCTGGCCAAGGTGCTGCACGACGCTTTCGGCATCAAGCGCGGGCTCATGACCACCGTGCACGCCGCCACCGCCACCCAGAAGACCGTGGACGGCCCCTCCAACAAGGACTGGCGCGGCGGCCGGGGCATCCTGGAGAACATCATCCCCAGCTCCACCGGGGCCGCCAAGGCGGTGGGCAAGGTCATCCCGGCCCTGAACAAGAAGCTCACCGGAATGGCCTTCCGGGTGCCCACCTCGGACGTTTCGGTGGTGGACCTCACCTGCGAACTGGAACGCGCGGCCAGCTTCGAACAGGTGGTCGCGGCCATGGAAGCGGCGGCGGCAGGGCCCCTGAAGGGCATCCTGGCGGTCACCAAGGACAAGGTGGTGTCCACCGATTTCCGGGGCGAAAGCTGCACCTCCATCTTCGACGTGGACGCCAGCATCATGCTGGATCCCACCTTCCTGAAGGCCGTCGCCTGGTACGACAACGAATGGGGCTACTCCTGCAAGGTGATGGAGATGGTCCGGGTCGTGGCCAAGTAGGACGGGACGGAAGCGGGGCACGGCGCCGGCGCGGCCACGCCGGCGCCGTTCCCAGGCGGGGAGGACAGGCATGCGGGTCGGCATCAACGGGCTCGGGCGCATCGGGCGCCAGGCCCTCAGGCAGTTGCAGGGCGCTGAGGGGCTGGAGCTGGTGGCCGTCAACGACCTGGCGGAGCCCGCGTGCGTGGCCCACCTGGTGAAGTACGACAGCGTCCACGGCCGGGCGCCGTTCCCGGTGGGCCATGGAGAGGGCTGCCTGGTCCTGGACGGCCGCCGCGTGCCCCTGCATCGGGAGGAGGACCCGGCCCGGGTGCCGTTCGGGGCCCTCGGGGCGCAGGTGGTGCTGGAATGCACCGGACGCTTCACCCGGCGGGAGCTGGCGGCCCGGCACCTGCGGGACGGAGTGGCCCAGGTGGTGGTCACCGCCCCGTGCGAGGACGCGGACCTGACGGTGGTGATGGGGGTGAACCACCGGCTCCTGGATCCCGGCCGCCACCAGGTCCTCAGCGCCGCCTGCGCCGCCGGCCAGGCCCTGGCGGTGATGGTGCGGGTGCTGGACCAGGCGTTCGGCGTGGAGGCCGGGCTGGCCACCGCGGTGGAGAGCTACGGCAACGACCAGCGCATCCTGGACCTGCCCCATCCGGATCCGCGCATGGCCAGGGCCGCGGCCCTGAGCATGATCCCGGCGCCCAGCACCGCCGCCGCCTGCCTGGAACGGGTGCTGCCGCCCATGGCCGGGCGCTTCGCTTCCCAGGCGGTGCGCGTGCCCACCCCGGACGTGAGCCTGCTGGACCTGAGCGTCACCCTGGCCCGGGACGCGGACCGGGACGGGCTGGGCGAGGCGTTCCGCCGGGCCGCCGCCGGCGGCTTCCGCGGCCTCCTGGAAGTGCTGGAGGAACCCCTGGTGAGCGTGGACCTGCGGGGCAGCCGGGCCACCTGCCTCCTGGACGCGCCCCTGACCCGCATCATGGCCCCGCGCTTCGTGAAGGTGTTCGGCTGGTACGACAACGAAGCGGGCTACGCCGCCCGGCTCCTGGACCTGTGCCGCAGCCTGGCCGGGAGGTGCGCTTGATCGCCATCAACGGAGTGGGGAGGATCGGCCGGCTGGTGGTGCGGCGTCTGGCCTTGACCCATCCCCACCGGCTGTGCGCCCTCAACGATCCCGCCGACCTGGACACGGTGATGCACCTGCTGCGGTTCGATTCGGTGCACGGGGACGACCATCCGCCGGTGCACGGCATCCGCCGCGGCGGCCAGGACTACCTGCGCATGGAAGGGCACGAGTATCCCCTGTTCCACGAGACCGACCCGGCCCGGATTCCGTTCCCCGAGTGCGGCGCGCGGCTGGTGGTGGAGAGTTCCGGGCGCTTCACCGCCCGGGCCGGGGCCGCCCGGCACCTGAAGGGGACGGTGGGCCACGTGGTCATCTCCGCCCCCAGCCCGGACGCGGATTTCACGGTGATCCACCCGTTCAACGGCCGGGACCTGGATCCGGCCCGGCACCGGGTGATCTCCAACGCCAGCTGCACCGCCCACGCCACCGCACCCATGCTGGACGTGCTGGAGCGCGCCTTCGGCTTCCAGGCGGCGGGCATGAGCACCGTGCACGTGGTGACCAACGACCAGCGCATCCTGGACCTGCCCCACAAGGACCTGCGCCGGGCCCGGTCCGCCTTCATGAGCATCATCCCCACCACCAGCAGCGCCTTCGGGGCCCTGCACCAGGCCCTGCCCCACCTGCCCGCGGGTTTCGACGGCTGGGCCCTGCGGGTGCCCTGCATGAGCGTGAACCTGGTGGACCTCACCGCCGTGCTGGACCGGGACGTCACCCCCCAGGCCATCGCCCGGGCCTTCCTGGACGCGGCCGAGGGCCGCCTGTCGGGCATCGTCGCCATCGCCCGCGACCAGCTGGTGAGCCACGACTTCATC
>CAWFOJ010000310.1:0-4608 GCA_963816585.1 uncultured Holophagaceae bacterium
ATGATCGCCACCGGCTTCCTCGGGGTCCTGATCCAGCGCCTGGCCTACCGTCCGATGCTGGCCGCCCCGCGCCTGTCGATCATGATCACCGCCCTGGGGGTATCCCTGGTCCTGTTCAACACCGTCATGGCCATCACCAACGGCCAGTACCTCGCCTTCAACACCGACCTGGGCTTCGAGGGCATCGACTATGGACCCATCCACTTCAGCTACACCCAGGTCGTGCTGGTGGCGGCCACCGCCGTGCTCATGGTGGCGATGACCCTGTTCGTCAACCGGACCATCTGGGGCAAGGCCATGCGCGCCATTTCCATCGACATGGACGCCTGCCGCCTGATGGGGATCGATGTGCACAAGATCATCGCCCTGACCTTCTTCGCCGGGTCGGCGCTGGCGGCGGCCGCGGGCGTCATGGCGGGCACCTACTACGGTTCCATTCATTTCTTCATGGGCTTCATCATTGGCCTCAAGGCCTTCACCGCGGCCGTGCTCGGCGGCATCGGGATCCTGCCCGGGGCCATGCTCGGCGGCCTGCTGCTGGGAACCCTGGAATCCTTCGGCACCCAGATCTCCTGGATCGGCTCCCAGTGGAAAGACGTGTTCTCGTTCGGAATCCTGATCCTGGTCCTGGTGTTCAGACCCAATGGCCTGTTGGGCCGGACCACCATCGAGAGGATGTAGACCATGGCTGGCCGTGAATCGTCAACGGAACCGGCGGTGCGGCGGACCGGGATCCCCGGCCTGGAAGACCGCATGTTCGAGGTCATGGACGTGCGCGCCTACCGCTTCGGGGCGTGGGCCGTACTGATCCTGGCGGCCCTGCTCATACCCAGGTTCTGCAGCCAGGTACGTCATGGAGATCTTCACCAATTCCTACCTCTACATCGTGCTCTGCCTGGGGTTGAACATCGTCGCGGGCTATGCGGGCCTGCTGGACCTGGGCTACGCCGCCTTCTTCGCCATCGGGGCCTACACGTCGGGGATCCTGACGTCCCAGGACGGCTGGAATTTCTGGCTGGCCATCCCCCCCGCCCTGGTCCTGGCGGCGATCCTGGGGATCCTCGTCGGGGTGCCGACCCTTCGGCTGCGCAGCGACTATCTGGCCATCGTCACCTTGGGCGCCGGCGAGATCGTCCGGATCCTGGCCCGGAACCTGAAGAACCTGACCGGCGGGCCCAGCGGCCTGATCGGGATCAAGCGCCCGACCCTGTTCGGCCTGAAGCTGAATCAGATAAGCCATTACTACTATATCTTCCTCATCATGGTCCTCCTCGCCCTGGTGATCAGCCACCGGCTGGAGCACTCCCGCCTGGGCCGGGCCTGGAAATACGTCAGGGACGATGAGGACGTCGCCGAAGCCATGGGCATTCCCAAGTCGGCCATCAAGCTTTCGGCCTACATCATGGGCGCCCTGTTCGCGGGGATGGCCGGCTGCTTCTTCGCCGCCAAGATGACGGCCATCTCTCCCGATTCCTTCACCTTCCTGCAGTCCCTCATGATCGTGGTGGCGGTGGTGCTGGGCGGCATGGGCAAGATCCCGGGCATGGTGGTGGGTGCCATGGTGATGGTCCTGTTCCCGGAGGTGTTCCGCTCCATTGGTTCCCTGCGGATGCTGCTGTTCGGCATCATCCTGCTGCTCATGATGATTTTCCGGCCCCAGGGCATGTGGCCTGCGCGACGGCATTGAAGGGGGACGCACCCATGGCCATTCTGGAAGTCGAGAACCTCACCCTCCGCTTCGGCGGGCTCGAAGTCATCCAGCAACTGAGCTTCCAGGTGGAGGAGGGCAGCATCGTCAGCCTCATCGGGCCCAACGGCGCCGGCAAGACCTCCGTCTTCAATTGCCTGACCGGCTTCTACCAGGCGAACTCCGGGGACATCCGGTTCCTGGGGAAATCCATGAAGAAGCACAGTCCCCATGAGATCACCCGGCGCGGCATGGCCCGCACCTTCCAGAACCTCCGCCTGTTCCGGCAGATGAGTGTCCTGGAGAACGTCATGTCCGGCATGCATTGCCGGACGCACGTGGGCGCCATCGGGGCCATCCTGCGCAGCCCCAGGCAGCACCGGGAGGAGGCGCTGATTCTGGGCAAGGCCGAGGAATGCCTGGATTTCGTGGGCATCCTGCACTACCGGGACCGGCTGGCGACCACCCTGGCCTACGGCGACCAGCGGCGGGTGGAGTGGGCGCGGGCCCTGGCCACCCAGCCCAAGCTGCTGCTGTTCGATGAACCGGCGGCGGGCCTGAACTACGAGGAGAAGGAACGGCTCATGGATATGATCCGGCGCATCCAGAGCCAGCTGGGGATCACCATCTTCCTGATCGAGCACGACATGAGCCTGGTGATGAAGATCTCCCGCAAGGTGGTGGTCATCGACTACGGACGCAAGATCGCGGAGGGCACCTGCGAGGAAGTGCAGAACGACCCCAAGGTGATCGAGGCCTACCTGGGCAAGGAAGACTGACATGACCGAAACCCTGCTCCAGATCGAAGGCCTGCAGACCTACTACGGCAAGATCCACGCCCTGAAGGGCATCAGCCTCGCGGTGCGCCAGGGCCAGATCGTCACCCTGCTGGGGGCCAACGGCGCCGGCAAGAGCACCACCCTCAGGACCATCTCGGGGCTCATCCGCGCCACCGAAGGGCGGATCACCTTCCAGGGCCAGGACATCACCACCGCTCCCCCCACGCCATCGTCCGCATGGGGCTCATCCACGCGCCGGAAGGCCGGCGCATCTTCAAAGGCATGACGGTTTCGGAGAACCTGGACCTGGGCGGGTTCGTGGACCACAAGCGCGCCGACCTGCTGGCGGAGCGGCGAAAATACGTGTTCGAACTTTTTCCCCGCCTGTACGACCGGCGCCACCAGGATTCGGGCCTGCTCTCCGGGGGCGAGCAGCAGATGCTGGCCATCGGCCGGGCGCTCATGACCGACCCGAAGCTGATGCTGCTCGACGAGCCCTCGATGGGGCTGGCCCCCTTCCTGGTGCAGGCCATCATGGCGATCATCCGGCACCTGAACGAGCGCGGCACCACCATCCTGCTGGTGGAGCAGAACGCCAAGGTGGCCCTGAAGCTGGCCCACTACGGCTACGTCCTGGAGACCGGCCGGATCGTCATCGAGGGGGACGCAGCCCGGCTGCGCCAGGATGAAAGCATCGTCAAGGCCTACCTGGGCGGCGGCAGCCACGAATCCAACGCATAAGTTGACACGGCCCCATTTCCCGGGAAGAGTAGGACATTCACCCAAACTCTTCCAGCCTGAAAGGGGGACCGGATGCGGCTGCCCGCTACGTCCAAGATCACGACTATCTCCTTGGCATGCAGCGTGGCCGTCGGCCTCGTCCTGTGGCTCGGGGCGTTCGCCTGCAGCCAGCCCCAGAGCACGCCGCCTCCGGCCCTGCCTGAATCCCCCTGGGGCGGGCGGTACGCGTACAACTACGATCTGCCCGCCGCCTTCGCCAAGGCGGGCGCGGGGTCGGTGCCCGTCACCATGGCGGTGGTGGACCCCTGCGTACAAGGAAGCGGACAGTGCCCTGGCCTCGCCCATGTACACGGGGGTGGGGAAGGGGCTTTCGGTGTCCATGGGCACGGACCTGGACAAGATCCTCATCGCCAAGGGGATCACCACCACCGGCCCGTACACCTCCCTGGACGAGATCACCTATTCCCAGAAGAAGGGGGCCGACCTGACCCTGGCCCCCCGGGTGTTCATCGCCGCCGACATCAAACAGGGGGAATTTCAGCACATCTACGGGACGGACCGCCAGGAGTCCCACTTCGTCATGAACGTCACCGGCTGGATCTCCTTCATCATGCAGGAGCCCATGACCGGCGAGAAGATGTGGATCAAGAAGCTGGAGATCGAACCCATCCGCAGCGAGGGCATCATCGCCCAGGAAGCCTTCGCCCAGGTACCTCCGCCGGCGGGGGCTGCGACGGCCCCCAGTTCACCGGCTACAGCGCCGGGAAGATCCTCTATGACGGCCGCGCCGACGCCATGGCCACGGCCCTGAAGGAGATCTACCCGATGGTCATGGAACGGTTCTACAAGGACCTTGAGCCGGAGGAGATGCTCGAGCTCAAGGCCAAGGGCCTGGAGATCCGCTCCACCAAGGTCTACACCGGCAACTGAACTCCCGCGCATCCGGCCGTGTGCCCGATCCTGTTCCAGTTCGGCGGTTTCCGCCTGCCCAGCTATTCGGCCTTCGCGGAGCTGGGGGCGCTGCTGGTGTTCAGTTTCGCGTACGTGCGCCGGGACCGGATGGGGCTGCGCGGCCCGGACGACTTCTGGCTGCTGCTGGACGCCATCCTCCTGGGCGGGTTCGCGGGGGGACGCCTGGGCTACCTGGCCACGGACCCCGGCCTGCCGCCGTTCCAGTGGCGGGACCTGGTGTTCCCCCTCACCAGCGGATTCTCGGCCTTCGGGGTGTTCGCGGGCATGGCGGCCGGTGTGCTGGTGCTTTGCCGCCTGCGCCGCCTGCCCCTGGGCCGGGTGGCGGACCACCTGGGCGCGGCGATGCCCTTCTGGATGGCCACCTCCCGCCTGGGCTGCCACCTCACCGGCTGCTGCCAGGGCCGGCCCGCCGGGCCTTCCTGGCCCTGG
>CAWFOJ010000311.1:0-4789 GCA_963816585.1 uncultured Holophagaceae bacterium
GTGGCCTTCTCCATCACCCGCAACAGTCGGCGGGAGCTGGAGAAGTCCTCCAGGAACCTGTCCATCGAGACGTCCCAGGCGGTGGAGACCGAGATCCTCCAGCGCTGGAACAAGGATTTCCACGACTTCAAGGACCCGCAGAAGATCAAGGAGCTCCTGGAGAGCCTGGCCGGGCCGGACCGGAGCATCTTCCAGATCGACGTGTTCCGCCGCCTGCCCGGTTCCAGCCAGGTGGCCCTGGTGGCTTCCAGCGAGGATGAAGACAAGGTGGAATGGGGCAAGGAGATCGGCAGCCACATGGAGATCAGCTCGCCCAGGCGGAACTGGTGGAGCTCACCACCGGCACCCGGGCCTGGAAGATCTACCTGCCCATCCGCAACCTGAGGCCCAAGCAGCCGCCGTACGGCCTGATCCGCACTTACTGCGACCTGGAGCGCTGGGAGACGGTCTGGGAGAACAACCTCAACAACACCCTCATCCGCCTGCCCATGGTGGTCCTGGGGGAGTTCATCCTGCTGTGGGTCATCCTGGGCTCGGTGGTGAACGGGCCCATCGTCTCCATCACCGAAGCCATGTCCCGCCTGGAGAAGGGTGACCCCTCGGCGCGCACGGACGTGCGCAGCCGCACGGAGCTGGGCATCATCGCCAACCGCTTCAACCTCATGGCCGCCGAGCTGGAACGCGCGGCGGCGGAGCGGGAGTCCCTCATCGCCGAGATCCAGGGCCTGAACGCCGGACTGCAGAGCCGCATCCAGGAAGCCCTGGCGGCCCTGCAGGGCAAGAACCAGGAACTGGAGAAGCTCATGGAGGGCAACGCCCTGTTGCGGGAGGAGCTGGCGCAGCAGGAGCGCCTGGCGGTGGCCGGACAGCTCACGGCCGCCTTCGCCCACGAGGTGGGGACCCCCCTCAACCTGGTGAACAGCCATCTGCAGCTGCTGCAGGGGCAGAGCGAACTCAACGACAAGACCCGGGAGCGCCTGGGGGTGATCCAGGCCCAGATCCAGCGGGTGGGGGACATCGTGCGCAGGATGATGGACCTGACCCGGCGGCCCCGGCTGAACCAGGAGCCGGTGTCCCTGGGCGCCCTGGTGGCGGACTTGCAGCGCCTGTGGGGCCCGACCCTGGCGATCCACGGCATCACCTTCGAACTGGACCTGCCCGACCCGTGCGTTTTGCATGTGGATCGCAAACAGATGGAACAGCTCTTCATCAACCTGGTGAACAACGCCGTGGACGCCATGCCCGAGGGGGGGCGGTTGCGCCTGTGGGCCCGGCAGGATCCGGACGAGCCCCGGTGGCTCGTGAGCCTGAGCGACACCGGCGCGGGCATTCCCCCGGACATCCTGGGCAAGGTGTTCCGGCCCATGTTCACCACCAAGCCCGAAGGCAAGGGCACCGGCCTGGGGCTGGCCATCTGCCGGGAGATCGTCCGGGCCCATGAGGGGGAGATCCATATCGAGAGCCAGGAAGGCAAGGGCACCACCCTCATTTTCTCCCTGCCGGCCATGGCGTCGGCGCCACTTGATGTTTAATTGTTCGACCCGGCACGACCGGGCTCCACACCAGGACAACCTATGCGCCGCATCGTTAAAGCCGTCATCCCCGTAGCCGGCCTTGGCACCCGGTTCCTCCCGGCCACCAAGGCCCAGCCCAAGGAGATGCTGCCCCTGGTGGACAAGCCGGTGATCCAGCACGTGGTGGAGGAAGCCATCCACGCGGGCATCGAGGACATCATCCTGGTGACCGGGCGCGGCAAGCAGGCCATCGAGAACCATTTCGATGTGGCCTACGAGCTGGAGGACACCCTCAGCCGCCGGGGCAAGCTGGAGGAGCTGGAGCAGGTCCGGAGCATCACCCGGCTGGGCCAGTTCGCCTACGTGCGCCAGGGGGAGCCCCTGGGCCTGGGCCACGCGGTCCTGTGCGCCCGCAGCACGGTGGGCAGCGAGCCGTTCGCGCTGCTGCTGGGGGACGACGTGTTCGACGAGGCGGATCCGGCCCTGGGGGCGCTGGTGGCGGCCTTCGAGGCCACCGGCAAGTCGGTGGTGGGCGTGCAGGAGGTGCCCCTGGCCCACGTGTCCCGGTACGGCATCGTCAACCCCCCTGACCCGGCGGCTTCCGGGTGGTGGAAGGTGCACCGGATCGTGGAGAAGCCCGCCCCGGACGTCACCCCCAGCCGCTGGGCGGTGGTGGGGCGCTATGTGCTCAAGCCCGAAGTGTTCGATTGCCTTCAGCAGGTCAAGCCGGGGGTGGGGGGCGAGTACCAGCTCACCGACGCCCTGGCGCTCCTGGCCGAGGCCGGGCAGCTGGTGGCGGCCCCCATCCCCGCCCGGCGCTACGACACCGGCGACAAGCTGGACTACCTGAAGGCCAATGTGGAGTTCGGCCTCAAGCGCGAGGACCTGGGGGCGCCGTTCCTGGCTTACCTGAAGGAGCTGGTGGCGGGGCGGTAGCCCCTCAGCGCGGCAAGGTGAGGGTGCGCTCCCAGCGGGTGCGGGTGAAGAAGTGCAGGGCTCCGTCCAGGACGTTGCGGACCACGTCCCCGGGGCCCTGGGGCACCCGGGCGTCCGTGTCGTCATCGCCCCCTTCCCGGTAGCTCCACCAGACCAGGAATGGCCGGCCCCGCAGGTGGTCCATGGGCAGGAATCCCCAGCAGCGGCTGTCGGCGCTGAGGTCCCGGTTGTCGCCCAGGGCCATGACCTGGCCCGGGGGCACCACGACCGGGCCGAGGTTGTCCCGGAAGCCGAACACCGGCTGGAACCCATGAACGTCGGCCGGGTCCTGGTGGGGCCACTGGAGCAGGGGGGCACGATCCCGGGGCAGGCGTTCCTCCGGCCCCGCGTAGCGGCTTTCAGGCCAGGGACCCGGCACTGGCCCCGGGGTCCGGCCCAGGATGTGGTGCTCCCAGGGCCCGGTGACCAGCCGCCCGTTCACCCGCAGGCGCTTGTTCCGCAGTTCCACCGTATCCCCGGCCAGGGCCACGCAGCGCTTCACCCAGTCCTCCTCCCGGTTGCCCGGGAACCGGAAGATGACGATGTCCCCCCTGGCGGGGGGCCGCATGGGGAACAGGCGCTCCTCCCAGCCCCACTGGGGCCGGGCGAACAGGAACTTGTTCACCAGCACGTGGTCGCCGATCTGCAAGGTGTTGCGCATGGACGCGGACGGGATGGTGAACTGCTGGCCCACGAAGGTCTTGAAGAAGGTGATGAGCAGAACGGCGGAACAGACCACGTCCAGGTTGTCCCGCAGGAAGCCCTTGGAAGCCCCTGGGGGCGGAGCGGGAGACTCGTGGGTGGGGACGGGGGGACAAGCCATTATTAAATAATAATATTTTCCTTCTCCCAGGACGTCAAGTCGCCTGGTGGGCGTCCAGGTCCCCCCAATCGCCCAGCCTAGGACTTCCCCGTTCCAGGAGCAGGTGCAGCAGGGTCACCGCCGCCGGGGTGATGCCGGGGATCCGGGAGGCCTGGCCCAGAGTCTCGGGGCGGTGGAGCTGGAGCTTTTCCTTCACTTCGTTGCTGAGGCCCGGCAGGTGCTCCACCCGGAAATCCACCGGGATGCGCACATGGTCCCAGGCCCGCTGGCCCTCCAGCAGGCGCGCCTCCCGGACCTGGAAGCCCTGGTAGCGAAGTTCGAACAGCAGCAGGTCCCGCTCCCAGGCCGGGTCCCAGCCGTCCTCCCGGCCGGCCTGCCAGGCATCCAGGAAGGCCAGGGCCTGGTCCGCCAGGGACTCGGTGACCTGCTGGCGCCGGAACAGGTCCGCCAAGCTCATGCCGGCGGCGAGGGTGAGCCCGGCGGCCTGGGCAATGGGGGCGAACCGGGAACTGGGGGTGACCCAGGCCTCCTGGCAGCCCTCCCGCACCCGGGCCCGGCGGCCTGGGCGCACCTCCACCTGGCGGATCTCGTCGGGGGTCAGGGCGCCCACGGCCTGGGCCACGGGCAGCAGGCGCGCGTCCGCAAGGTCGCAGGCCAGGCTCAGGCGGTGCTCGGCCCGGGCGGTGAGCATGCGGTAGGGCTCGTCGGTGCCCTTGGTGACCAGGTCGTCGATCATGACCCCGAGGTAGGCCTTCCCGGTCCCAGCACCACCGGCTCCTGGCCGCCGCAGCCGGCGCACCGCGTTGAGCCCGGCGACGAGTCCCTGCGCCGCCGCCTCCTCGTAGCCGGTGGTGCCGTTGATCTGCCCGGCGAACCAGACACCCCTCCAGCCCGGTCCACGGCCAGGTCCCGGCTCCAGCTGCAGGGGGTCGAAGCTGTCGTATTCGATGGCGTAGCCGGGACGCAGGATCGCGGGCCGGCGCGAACCCCGGCAGGCTCGCACCATGCGCAGCTGCACCTCCGGGGGCATGGAGGTGGAGAGCCCGGCCAGGTAAGATCTCCCTCGGTCTCCAGGGAATCGGGCTCCACGAAGATCTGGTGGCTGGCCTTGTGGGGGAACTTGACGAACTTGTCCTCAATGGACGGGCAGTAGCGGGGGCCCACCCCTTCCACGTGCCCGCCGTACATGGAGGACCGGTGCAGGTTCTCCCGCACCGCCCGCTCGGTTTCCGGGGTGGTGTGCACCACGTGGCAGGGCACCTGCGGCAAGCGGATGCCTGGGGAGAAGAAGCTGAAGGGGCGGGGGAAGGGATCCCCCGGCTGGGCTTCCAGCCGGCTGAAGTCGATGGATCCGGCGGCGATGCGGGGGCTGGTGCCGGTCTTCAGCCGGCGCCAGCGCAGCCCCAGGGCCCGCAACTGCTCGGCCAGGTGGGTGGATGGCGGCTCGCCGGCCCGTCCCGCCTCCAGCTTGCGCTCA
>CAWFOJ010000312.1:0-12060 GCA_963816585.1 uncultured Holophagaceae bacterium
ATCGCCCGGCGCATGGTGGACCTCATGCCCAAGCTGGGGAACCTGAAGATCCGCCGCACCTGGCGCGGCCTCTACCCCATGACCCCGGACGGCTCGCCCATCATCGGCCGCAGCAAGGACCTGGACGGCTACATCGACGCCATCGGCATGTGCGGCCAGGGCTACATGCTTGGCCCCGGCGTGGGCAAGCTGGTGGCCCGCATCGCCACCGGCGAGCTGCAGCCCGGCGACACGGCGATCCTTGAAGAGTTGAGCCCCAGCCGGGTGTTCGGAGGCACTGAAGCGCTCAAATAGGTCTTCCCTGCCACCCCTCCGCCCCGGCCGCGCACGGCCGGGGCGGACTTTTCCAGGGCGGGATCGACCCTTTTTCCGCAAGCTGCAACGGAAAGACCTTATGGTAGTTGACATGAGAATCGGCCTGGCACCGATCATCCTGGCGTTCCTGGTTCACTGCGGGGGCGGCTCGGGTTCCCCCGCCCCGGTCGCCCAGGCCACGCCGCCGGCGGCCGGGCTGGACGTCTACGTCTACACGGACATTGTCACGAGCCCCAGCGCCCGGCAGGCCTTCTACACCTTCGCCCTGCCCCGGAACGTGCGCCGGGTCTACCTGCAGGCCGCCGGCATCCTCGGATCCTCGAACCCGGCGCTGGCGGATTTCGTCCAGGATGCCGGCAGCCGCGGCATCGCCGTGGCCCTGCTGTTCGGGCAAGCCGACTGGACGCTCACCGCCAACCAGGCCCAGGCCCTCCAGTACGCCACCCAGAGCCAGGCCTTCGTCGCCCAGCTCCAGGCGTCGGGAAGTCCAGCCCCCGACGCGGTCCAGTTCGATGTGGAACCCTACACCTTGCCCCAGTGGGATACGGATCTGCAGGGAACGGCCAACCAGGACCTGGACCTGCTGGCTTCCCTGCACACCCAGCTGAACGGCCAACCGCCCCTCCTGGTGGCCACCGCCTACTGGCTCGACGGCACCCCGGTGACCCGGAACGGACAGACCCGGGCCATGAGCGAATGGATCCTGGATGCCGTCGACGGCACGGTGATCATGGATTACCGGAACACCGCCCAGGGCATCCTGACGGGCGCGGCCAACCAGCTCGCGTACGCCTCCACGCAGGGCAAGCCCGTGATCCTCGCCGTGGACGTGCAGTGCGGCTCGGACAGCAGCATCACCTTCTGCGGGGAAGGCGAGGCCTTCATGTTCGGGCAGATGGCCATCGTGGCGGCCGGGGCGCAAAGCCAGGCCTCGTTCCACGGCATGGGCGTGTTCAATTACGAAGACTGGGCCACCCTGGGGCCTTGACGGCCCGCCCCGGACACCCGGGCCGCAGCTCCCGCCGGCGCCGGATGAGGTGGACCAGGTTCACGGAGAGGGCCAGGCAGCTCAGGGCGATGACCGCATCCGGAATGACGTTGGTCCACACCGCCCAGGGTTCCCAGCCCCAGCAGGCGCCGTGGGGCATGAGGTCGGAGGCGAACAGCTTGTGCAGGGACCAACCCATGGATGAGCGCCCGGGAAAAGTTGCATCACGCAACCATTCGCCGCTGGACGTGTCCATAAGTTAGCCGTTTCGTTATAGATATCGAGGGGTCAGCCGGCCCGGGGCAGGGTGTTCTGCAGGGGCGCCGCGCCCTCCACCCGGTGGTACAGGGCCAGGAGGCAGGTGCTGAGCCACAGGCTCAGGAGGCTGCCCAGGAAGTTGCCCAGCCAGATGAGGGGGTGGGTCAGGCGCACCTGGGGAGTGGGGTCCGGGACCACCAGCTCCACGAGGGATGACAGGACCATGATGAGTGCCAGGTAGATGGCGCCCATGGCGCAGACGCACAGGAGCACCCGCTGCCAGGCCCGGAGCATCATCTGGTAGCTGCCCTTGGCCGCCTGGACCAGGGATTCGCCACGAAGGAGGATGCGCAAGGGCGTCCAGCCGAACGCGGCCAGGACCAGGATCCCGGGAATGATGGCCAGGCTGAGCCCGACGCCCACCGCCAGGGCCAGCAGCGCCTTGCCCCAGAAGGCCCGCAGCCACCGTTCCTCGAACCGCTGCCGCCACCCCTCCGGGGGGTTGTGGGGATTCTGGCCGGACTGGGCGTCGGCGCAGATGAGAAAGCGGGGGATGAAATAGAGTTCCAGGGGCAGCAGGCCCACGAAGGTGAGGACCGCGTCCACCGCTGCGTCGTCCGGCAGGCCGGCGTGCAGCTGGAGCATGGGCGCCAGGGCCGCCAGGAGCATGCCAAGGGCTGCGATTCCCAGAGTTGCCGCCGGCCGCCGGATCTGGTGCCGGGTTCCCTCCAGGAGACAGGCGAGGTCGGTTTTCGGAGAGGTCATCATTCTATGAGAGTAGCGCGCTATGATCTTCCCCATGAGTCATCTGGCCCCATGCATACTCGTGGCGAGTCCCCTGCTGCTGGACCCCAACTTCCTGCATACCGTGATCCTGCTGGTGGAGCACGACGACAACGGGGCCATGGGGGTGATCCTGAACCGGCCCCTGCCGGTGACCTTGGCCCAGATCTGCGAGGAGAGCCGGCTGCCCTTCAACGGCGACTCCAGCTCCACCGCCTGGCGGGGCGGCCCCGTGGATCCCCAGCGGGGCATCGTCCTGGTGCGGGGCGGGCTCCCCTCGGCCGATGACACGGTGCTGGATTTCACCGATTTCATCAGCTACCGCAAGGACCTGCTGGAATCCCTCCTGGTCGAGCCCGCGGCCCGGTTCCGCCTGTTCCTGGGCTACGCGGGCTGGGGCGAGGGACAGCTGGACCAGGAGCTGGAGAACGGCGGCTGGGCGCGGCTGCCCCTGAACCCAGAATGGCTCATGAGCAGCGAGCCGACCGAGCTTTGGAGCCGGGCCATCCAGTCGATTTCAGGCTAGTTGCAGCCTCGAAGGCCAGCCGGTCGACCCGCTCGTTCTCCGCGTGCCCGGCGTGGCCCCGCACCCAGTGGGCGGTGACCCGGTGGGCCTCGAGCTGGGCGTCCAGGGCTCGCCACAGGTCCACGTTGATCACCGGCTGGCCGTCGGCCTTGCGCCAGCCTTTGCGCTTCCAGCCGGCCAGCCAGGACTGGATGCCCTTCACCACGTACTGGCTGTCGCAATAGAGCTCCACCTCGCAGGGGCGGGTCAGGATCCCCAGGCCCTCGATGGCAGCCCGCAGTTCCATGCGGTTGTTGGTGGTCTGGGGCTCGGCCCCGCAGTGCTCCTTTTCCCGGGGGCCGGCCTCCGTGTGCACCCGCAGCAGGCAGCCCCAGCCCCCCGGCCCAGGGTTGCCCAGGCAGGCGCCGTCGCAGTACAGCTCAACGCGGGTGCGGTGGGGGTCGGGAGGGTTCATGGGTGCCTCGGGCACCGGCCAGACTAACATGGGGTTGTGGAGGAACCGCCCATGCCAGCCCCCATCGCCATCCTGGACGTTCCCCTGGACGTGGCCGCCATCCGCGCGGAGGCCTTGGACCCCGGGGCCGGCGCGGTGGTGGTGTTCGAGGGCTGCGCCCGGGACAGCCACCAGGGCCGGCCGGTGCGCCAGCTGGCCTACGAGGCCTTCGTGCCCATGGCCGAAGCGGAGCTGGGCCGGCTGCGGGAGGAGGCCATGGCCCGGTTCGGCCTGACCCGGTGCCTCATCCACCACCGCCTGGGGAAGGTGCCCCTGCAGGAGGCGGCGGTGGTGGTGGCCGCCTCCAGCCCCCACCGCCAGGCGGCATTCCAGGCGGCGGCCTGGATCATGGACCGGATCAAGGAGACCGTGCCCATCTGGAAGCGGGAAAGCTACCTGGACGGGGGAGATACCTGGGTGGAGGGGGAAGCGCGGCGCTGATCCGGGCCAGGTCGGGGGGAAGCTTGGCATGAGCTTGGCATGATCCCGGCCAGAGGTGCCCAGGTGGATCCCGCCTACTATGTCGCAGCCGGCAGTCTCAAGGCCAGGTCCTACCAGCTGGAACTGGTCTCCAACAACCTGGCCAACTGCGCCACCGTCGGCTACAAACCCGAGAAGAGCTTCTTCGCGGTGTTCAACAAGGCCAAGGACGAGGGCCGGGGCTTGGCCCTCACGCCGTACGTGGACGACGGCACGGTGCTGGCGCAAAGCGGCATGGACTTCTCCCAGGGCACCCTGCGCAGCACCGGGCGCAAGCTGGACTTGGCCATCCAGGGCAACGCTTTCTTCGCCCTCCAGACCGCCCAGGGGGTCCGGATGACCCGGGACGGCCGCCTGCAACTGGGAAAAGATGGCCAGCTCCAGGCCAGTGACGGTTCCGCGGTGCTGGGCAAAAACGGCCGGCCCATCAAGGTGGACCCGGCGGGGGGGGCGGTGAACGTGCTCGCCGACGGGACCGTGCAGCAGGGGGAGAACACCCTCGGCGAACTGGGCCTGAAGGCCTACGACAAGCCCTCCCAGCTGCACCGCTCCGGGGCCAACCGGTTCGACCCGGCCGGTGCCGAGGAGACCGCGGTGAGCGGGACGGTCACCCAGGGGGTCGGTGGAGGAGAGCAGCGTGGACCTGCCCACCTGCCTCATCGACATGATCCGCCTCAACCGCCTGTTCGAAACCAGCATGAAGGTGGCTTCCACCATCACCAACGACATGGACGAAAAGAGCATTTCCGACATTTCCTCGGGCCGGTGACCGGTCCCCACCTCAGCAGGAGCCAACCATGATGAGAGCCCTGTGGTCTGCCGCCGCCGGTATGAACGTGCAAACCATGAACATGGACACCATCTCCAACAACCTGGCCAACGTGAACACCCTCGGGTTCAAGAGCTCCCGGGCCGAGTTCCAGGACCTGCTCTACCAGACCATCAACGCCGCCGGCTCCAACACCTCCGCCACCACCACCCAGCCCGCCAGCCTGCAGCTGGGGCACGGGGCCATGATGTCCGGGATGGTGCATGACTTCACCACCGGCAGCCTGCAGCAGACCTCCTCCCAGTTCGACCTGGCCATCCAGGGGGACGGCTTTTTCCGGGTGCTGCAGAGCGACGGCACCTTCGCCTACACCCGGGACGGCTCTTTCAGCCTGGACCAGAACGGCAACCTGGTCACCGCCAGCGGCCAGACCCTGGATCCCCAGATCACCATCCCCCAGGACGCCCTGACCGTGACCATCGCCCAGGACGGCACCGTGTCCGTGACCGAGCAGGGCCAGACCAACCCCGCCCAGGTCGGCCAGATCACCATCTCCAACTTCATCAACCCCAACGGCCTCACGTCCTTGGGACACAACCTGTACCAGCAGTCCCTGGCCAGCGGCGACCCCATCGACGGCACCCCCGGGCAGAACGGGCTGGGGACCATCCAGCAGTCCTCCCTGGAGCAGTCCAACGTGGACATGGCCTCGGAGATGGTGAACATGATCATCGGCCAGCGGGCCTACGAGGCCAACTCCAAGACCATCCAGACCGTGGACCAGATGCTGCAGCTGGTCAACAACCTCAAGCGGTGAGCCATGCGTCGAGCCCTGGCATTCCTGTTGGTCGGCCTGGCCCTCCAGGCGGCCTCCCCCGAGGTGGAACTCTCGCCGCTGGAGCGCTTGCAGACCGACGCGATCTCCTACGCGGAGGCCCAGGCGGCGGACCTGAAGGGCACCTTCGTGTTCCGGGTGGCCAAGCCGCCGATGCTGCCCCGGGTTCCCCCTGGAGGCAAGATCACCTTCCAGCCGGACCATCTGAGCCGGCGGGAGCTTGGCGGGTCCTTCTTCGCGTCGTTCAGGATGCTCGTGGACGGCAGGCCCCTGGGACAGGTGCGAGTGGACCTGGAGGGGACCTGGACCGGGAAACTGCTGCGGGCCCAGTGCGCCCTGCCCCGCAAGGAGGTTCCGCTTCCGGACCAGCTGGAGCGGGTGGACTTCGATGGGACGCCCCCGTCGGGGGCCCTGGACGAGTTTCCGGACGGCTTCCGCCTGCGGTCGCCGGTGCCCGCCGGACACATCCTGGTGATGCAGGACCTGGAGGCCATCCCGGTGGTGCAGTCCGGTGACCAGGTGCGCGTGGAGGTGGTGAGCGGGTCCCTGACCATCGCCCTGCAGGCCCTGGCCCGCGGCAACGGCGCCGTGGGCGACAAAGTGCGGATGGAAGTGCTCGGCTCCCACAAGAACCTCCAGGCGGTGGTCAGCGGCCCTGGCGAGGCGCGGGTCCAGTGGGCGGGCGAGAATTAGCCCTGGTGGAAAAACGCCGATGGGCCTACCCTGGTAGCTCGCACAGGAGCCCTCCATGGCCCATGAACACGACCACCCGAATCATGATGAACCGTGCGGCTGCGGCCCAGACGATCCCTGCTCCGATGAGCACGCCGACGAGATCGAAGTCGTGGAGCTAGAGGACGAGAACGGCGAGAAGGAAGAATTCGCCATTCTCGAGGAAGTGGATTTCGAAGACCGGCATTTCGCCATCATGGCCCCCCTGGCCGAAGTCCAGGCCTATTCCGACAGCACCTCCGACGAAAGCGAGAAGGAGGAGAACCTCACCATCGAGATCTTCGAGGTCAAGGGCGATGATTTCACGATGCTCGAAGATGAAGCCTTCGCCGAACGGCTGCTGGCCCACCTGGACGAGTTGTCGGCCAAGCTTGAAGAGGAAGATGGCAAGTAATATCAACCTTCTGTCCCGCACCACCCCCCATGCCGCGGAAGCCCCCTCCCGCGGCATGTTTGCGTTCAGGGTTGGGCGGGAGAATCATGATGATGTTATAAGTTTCCGTACTTATGCGATCCTTTAGGAATGGCGAAGGACTGGATTGACCTCCCGGGCCGCGTGCTCTTTCTTTCCCAGGACCCCGACAAGGTCCAGCGGCAGATCCGCGGGGAGGATCTGACCCTCCAGCAGGCCCTGCCCCTGCGGGATGGGGTCTCGGTGGAGGAGATCGCGCCCACCTGGGTGTGCTACTACTTCGGCCAGCGCCTGGAGGATTTCCCGTACCTGGGGGTGGCCTGCGGCGGCAGCTATCCCTTCGCGGAGGGATCGGTGGTGCGGGGCGGGTTCCAGGTGGTGGTCTCGGGCCTGCGGCACGGCAGCCTGGGCTTCCGGGAGGCGGCCCTGTTCGCCGAATTCGCCGCCGGCATCCGGCTGGTGGTGGCCCGGAGCTTCGACCCCGTGTACCGTCAGCATTGCCAGGACCTGGGCCTGCTCACCAGCACCGACTTCGGCATCCTGGAGCCCCTGGGGCGGGGCGAGCCCCTGGCCATGGAATGGTTCACGCGGGGCCAGGACCCGCTTACCGCCGAGATCATCCGCAGCGGCGGACTGTTCGGCTACACCCTGGCGCGCATGGCCCTGGCCGCCAACTTGCCCCTGCCGGACCCCACCGCGGGCCGGACCCCGGGAAGCCGGACCGCCATGACCCTGGGCGAGAAGATCCTGGCCCGGGCGGCGGTCACGGATCCGGCCTGGCCGTCCGGGGCCGCCAGGGAAGGCCTGCCCGCGGTCGCCCCCGGGGACGGCCTGCTGGCGCACACCGACTGGCGCTACTCCCACGAGACCGTCACCAACCTCGCGGCCGCCATGCTGGACATGTTCCTGCCCGAGCCGCCGCCCTTCCAGGATCCGGGGAGCATCCTGGCGTTCCGGGACCACTTCTCCCTGGCCGAGCGGTTTCCCAGCCCCGATGGGGGCAAGCCCAGCTTCCTGGACGTGGCCCGGCGGCTGCAGACATTCCAGGACGCCTTCTGCGCCGCCCACGGCATCCGCCTGCACAAGGGGGAAGGCGGCGGCCCCGCCGACGGCATCAGCCACGTGGTCATGGCCGAGCGCCACGTGCTGCCCGGCCAGGTGGTGGTGGGCACCGACCCCCACACCTGCCACAGCGGCGCCCTGGGCGCCCTGGCCCTGGGGGTGGACGCCGCCGACATGGCCAACGCCTGGGTGACCGGGGACGTGCGGGTCACGGTTCCGCCCACCTGCCTGCTGCGCCTGGGCGGGCGGCTGCCGCCCGGGGTGCACGCCAAGGACCTGGTGCTGCACCTGCTGGGCCTCCCGGCCCTGGGGGAAGGGCCGGCTGGCGGGCCACATCCTGGAGTTCGCGGGGGAGGCCGTGGCCGCCCTGGACACCGATGAGCGGGCCACCCTCACCAACATGGCACCGGTGCTCGGGGCCCTGACCGGGCTCATCGCCCCGGACGCAGAGACCGTGCGGTTCATCCGGGACCGGCGCAGGCCTCGACCTGGTCCTGGAACCCTGGATGCGCAGCGATCCGGGACGCCGTCTACGCCCTGGTGGCGGACGTGGACTGCAGGGCAGGTCGGCGCCATGGTGGCCGCCCCGGTTCGCCCGGCAACGTCCTGCCCGTGGCCCGCCTGGAACGGGAAGTGCCGGTGGACATCGCCTACGTGGCACCTGCACCGGGGGCAAGCGCGAGGATATCCGCCGGGCCTACGATGTGGCCCGCTGGGCCCTGGATCGCGGCCTCATGCTGCCCCTCCAGGTGCAGCTGTTCATCCAGGTGGGCAGCGAGGACGTGCGCCGCCATGCGGAGGCCCAGGGCTGGCTGAGCGCCTTCGAGGAGGCGGGGGCGCGGGTGATCAGCCCCGGCTGCGGCGCCTGCATCCACGCCGGCCCCGGGGTCTCCACCCGGCCGGAGCAGGTGACCGTCGGCGCCTTCAACAGCAATTTCCCGGGCCGCAGCGGCCCCGGCTCGGTGTGGCTCGCCAGCCCCGCCACCGTGACGGCAAGCGCCTTCATGGGCCGCATCGCCACCTTCCAGGACCTGCGGACCGCCGTCGGGCCTTGACGCGTACTGGTTTCTCCGGGCTGCCGGACTCGGCGAGCCGCCTCAGGGTTCGTTTTTTCCCTTGACCCCAAAGGGGATTGACTGGATGCTTGGCCGGTCCAAACCTACAGCGGCGCCATGAATCAGCAGCGATCCCCATGGGAGGTCCTATGGCGAAGACCATCCTCATCATCGGCACCCTGGACACCAAGGGCGCCGAATTCGAGGTACGTGCGGGATCTGATCCAGGCCCGGGGCCTGCGCACCCTGGTGATGGACACGGGCGTCATGGGCCTGCCCCTGTTCCCGCCGGATCTCAGCGCCGGCCAGGTGGCGCAGGCTGGGGGCGTGCCCCTGGCGGCCCTGCGGGAGGCCGGGGACCGGGGCGCCGCCCTGGAAACCATGGGCAAGGGGGCACGGGCCCTGGCCATCCAGTGCCTGGCCGAGGGCAAGGTGGACGGAGTGATCAGCCTGGGCGGCTCCGGAGGCACCTCCATCGCCGCCACGGCCATGCAGGCCCTGCCGGTGGGCCTGCCCAAGATCATCGTGTCCACCATGGCGTCGGGCAACGTGGCCCCGTACGTGGACGTCAAGGACATCACGCTGATGTACTCGGTCGTGGACGTGGCGGGGCTGAACCGGCTATCCCGCCGCATCCTGGCCAACGCCGCCGGGGCGGTGTGCGGCATGGCCGGGCAGGCGGCGCCCTCGGGCCAGGAGCGGCCGCTCATCACCGCCACCATGTTCGGCGTCACCACCCCCTGCGTGAACCGGGTGCGGGCGGTCCTGGAGGCAAAAGGCTACGAAGTGCTGGTGTTCCACGCCACCGGCAGCGGCGGGCGGGCCATGGAGTCGCTCGTCGCCGATGGCTTCATCACCGGGGTGGCGGACATCTCCACCACCGAGTGGTGCGATGAGCTGGTGGGGGGCGTGCTCTCCGCCGGCCCCCGCGCCTGGACGCCGCCGCGGCCAGGGGCGTGCCCCAGGTGGTCTCCCTGGGGGCACTGGACATGGTCAACTTCGGCCCCTGGGACACGGTGCCGGCCCAGTTCAAGGAACGGGTGCTGTCCAGGCACAACCCCACCGTGACCCTCATGCGCACCACCCCGGAGGAGTGCGCGGAACTGGGCCGGATCATCGCCGGGAAGCTCAACCGCGCCACCGGCCCCACCGCCCTGTTCGTGCCCCTGCGCGGGGTGAGCATGATCGACGCCCCGGGCCAGCCGTTCTACGCTCCCGAGGCGGACCAGGCCCTGTTCCAGGCGGTGCGCCGGCACCTGGACCTGCGCAAGGTGGAACTGGTGGAGCTGGACCGCCACATCAACGACCCGGAGTTCGCCGAGGCCATGGCCAGCCGCCTTCTGGCCATGCTCGCCACCCAGAAAGGAGCCTGAACCATGCCCTTCATCCCCCGTTCCGAAATCCTGTGCCGGCTCAAAGCCCAGGGCGAGGCCGGCAAGCCCATCGTCGGCTGCGGGGCCGGCACCGGCATTTCCGCCAAGATGGCCGAGGCCGGCGGCGCCGACCTGATCATCATCTACAACTCCGGGCGCTACCGCATGGGCGGCCGGGGCTCCCTGGCCGGGCTGCTGTCCTACGGCGACGCCAACGGCATCGTGGTGGAGATGGCCAGCGAGGTCCTGCCGGTGGTCAAGAACGTGCCAGTGCTGGCGGGCGTGAGCGGCACCGACCCGTTCCGGCTCATGCGGGTCTTCCTCAAGCAGCTTCAGGACATGGGCTTCGACGGGGTGCAGAACTTTCCCACCGTGGGCCTCATCGACGGTTCCTTCCGGGCCAACCTGGAGGCCACCGGCATGGGCTACGACAAGGAGATCGAGGCCATCCGCCTGGCCCACGAGATCGACCTGTTCACCTCGCCGTACGTGTTCGACGCGGACCAGGCCAAGGCCATGGCCCGGGCCGGCGCCGACCAGCTGGTGGCCCACGTGGGCCTCACCACCGCCGGCACCATCGGCGCCGGGGTGGCCCTCACCCTGGACGAGGCCATCGCCAGGGTCATGGGCATCGCCGAGGCGGGCCGCAGCGTGCGCAAGGACCTCCTGGTCATCTGCCACGGCGGCCCCTTCGACGAGCCGGAGAACGTGGGCAAGGCCCTGGCGCGCATGCCCGGCATCGCCGGCTTCTTCGGCGCGTCCAGCATCGAGCGGCTCCCCACCGAGCGGGGCATCCGCGGCCAGGTGCAGGAATTCAAGAACCTCAAGCTGGGCTGAACCCCCCATTTCCCGAAAGGAGGCGGACCATGATCCGGTTGCTGGTCCTGTACGGCCAACCCAAGGACCCGGAAGCGTTCCTGAAGTACTACTACGACGTGCACGTGCCCATCGCCAGCAGGATGAAGGGCCTGAAGAAATGGGACATCGGCAAGGCGCTGGGCACGCCGGGCGGGGAGCCCTCGCCGTACTTCTACATCGCCGACCTGTACGCGGAGAGCCGCCAGGCCATGGAGGCGATCCTGGAATCGCCCGAGGGGCGGGCGGCGGTGCGGGATGTGCCCAATTTCGCCACCGGAGGCGTGACGTTCGTTTACACGGACGTGGAGGAAGTCATCTGAAGCGAATCCGAGTCCACCACGGGGGCCAGGAGACCCCGCCCATTCCCCCAGGGGAGAGGTGAAAAATAATGGATTTAAATAACGAAATCGAAGTGTTGAAACCTGAATTAATCAGGCTGAGAAGAGACCTCCATCAACATCCTGAGTTGGGATTTCAAGAGATAAGGACCTCGGGGATCGTTGAGAAGTACCTCAAAGAATGTGGACTTGAAGTAAGGACAAAAATTGCGCATACAGGGGTGGCCGGCCTGCTCGGGGGAGGCACCCCGGGCGGACAGTCTTGCTCCGCGCTGATATGGATGCTCTTCCCATCCAGGAAGAGAACGATTTGCCGTATGCGTCGGTCTATGATGGCAAAATGCATGCATGCGGCCATGACGGCCATACCGCCATGCTTTTGATCGCCGCGAAGATACTGGCCGGGCATAAAGATGAAATTGAAGGGAATATCAAATTCGTTTTTAAGACCAATGAAGAGGACGCGGGAGACAAACAGATGGTGGATGAGGGGATCCTCGAGGATCCCCATGTGGACGCTGTCCTTGGGGCTCCCGCCTGTGGTCCCGATCGGAGCGAGCAATACGTTTTTTGCCCTCTACTTGGGCCCCGTTTCGTAGCTTGCTCATAATGCATTTCTAGGAGGGCAGACATTCCTGTCTGCCTGAAGTTGGAAGGGCAGTTCTTGTAGGGTGCGTGAAACGCACCACAACCGCTAGTGCGCGGTGCGTTTCACGCACCCTACGAATTGCTATCGAAACAGCCCCACCCTCGGACCGGGGCCGCCTGGCTCGTCGGCCGGGC